>NZ_JBHLUH010000074.1:0-144437 GCF_042433955.1 Phytohabitans kaempferiae
CAACACCGATTTTCAGCCCGGAACGGGCCGCCCGCCAGAGGCGACAGGGACTAGATCCTGAGGCCCAGCGCGGCACGAAGCTGCGCGACCACGTAGTCGGGTTGGTGGCGGACCTGCCATGCCGAGTAGCGGAGCACGCGGTCGCCCCGAATCCAGATCTCGTTCTGCCGGCGCATGTCCGCCTCCCACTGCCCGGCGTCCATGTGATGGGCGCCGTCCACCTCGACGTGTACGCGCTGCTCCCGCCAGTACGCGTCCAGATAGCGGCTGCGCCCGTCGCCGTCGAGGCGCCGCTCCTGCAGGTCGGGCGCGGGCAACCGGTGCCGCCGGCAGAGCCGTAGGAAGTCGATTTCGGACAGCGCGGTCGCGCCGCCCGCGGCGAGGTCAGCCGTCTCCAGCACGAGTGCGCGGCGCCGGGCCCGGGGCATCACGGACAGCACCGCACGCAGCTCCTCCGGGGCGACCCGGCGCTGCTGGCAGGCAGCCGCCACGACGGTACGGGCCGCGTCGTCCGTGCGGGCCCACTGCGCCGCGTCCACGATCGAGCGCGGCATCGCCGTACGCGGGGGACGGCCGGCCCGCACATGGTCGCCGGGCAGGACCGACGTGCGGTGCACCACCACGGCGGGCATGTCGAGCGGCAGGCGCCGGCGCAGGTCGGGGTAGGGATGACCGGCCGGCACCAGGACGTACAGCGGGCCGGGTCGGCTCCAGCGCAGGCCACCTTCGCACGCCGCGGTGAGCCCGGCGAGCAGCGCGCCGTGACCCGGTGCGCCGGAGGGATGGGTGGCGAGCACCGCGACCCAAAGCGCCTGCCCGGCCGTCAGCGGACCGTTGTGGGAGACCAGCACGCCGCGGCACACGCGCCGCCAGCGGCCGGAAGCGAGGAGGCCACGGACCCGGGCGCGTCCCAGCAGCGCGGCTGCGTGGGCGGCGGTGACGACGCCCGCCTGTTCGAAGAGCAACCAGTCGAGTGCGCTCGCCGCGTGTCCGGGGATCGGCACGGCGCGAGTCTGCGGGCGCCCGCCGCCGCGGGGCAAGGGGATGCCACGTTATGGCGACGGAGGCGAGGCACGCCGGCGGCGGAAGGAACGCGGTCGCGGTGGCGCCTTCGAGGCGGGCGACGAGGGGTAGGTTGGGGCGAGTGCGTATTGGAATCCAAATTCCCAGCTTCACCTACCCCGGCGATCAGAGCCAGATCGCCCCGACTTTCGCCCAGGTCGCCCGCGACGCCGACCAGGCGGGCATCGCCAGCCTCTGGGTGATGGACCACTTCTTCCAGATCCGCGGTGTCGGCGCGCCCGAGGAGCCGATGCTGGAGGGCTACACGGCCCTGGCGTACGCGGCCGCGCTCACCGAGCGGATCACGCTGGGCACCATGGTCACCGGTGCGGTCTACCGGCATCCCGGCGTGCTCGTCAAGACGGTCACCACGCTCGACGTGCTCTCCGGCGGGCGGGCCTGGTTCGGCGTCGGCGCCGCCTGGAACGCGGACGAGTCGGCCGGCCTCGGCATCCCGTTCCCGCCGGTGGCCGAGCGCTTCGAGCGGCTGGAGGAGACGCTGCGGATCGCCCACCAGATGTTCGCCGGCGACGAGAGCCCGATCGTGGGGCGGCACTACCAGCTTGAGCGGCCGCTCAACTCGCCGCCGCCGGTGAGCCGCCCGCATCCGCGCATCCTCGTCGGGGGCGGTGGGGAGAAGAAGACGCTGCGCCTCGTCGCGCGGTACGCCGACGGCTGCAACCTCTTCGACACGCCCGAGCTGCCGCACAAGCTGGAGGTGCTGCGGGAGCACTGCGCGCGGGAGGGGCGGGCGTACGGCGACATCGAGAAGACCGCGCTCACGATCCTGACGCCGGAGTCGACCGCGGACCAGCTCGAAGACACCGTGGGGCGCCTCGGCGAGGCCGGCGTCGACCACGTGATCTTCTCCTGCCGGCAGCCCTACGAGCCCAGCACCGTACCCCTCCTGGCCGGTCTCGTCGCGAAGGCGGCGTAGCCGGCGATCTCCTCCTTTGATCTCCCCCGGCGGCGCCCGCCGGGGGAGACTCCCACCTTCCTCAGACCGATGCCGCGACCCTCCTGAGGTAGGACGGATCGCCTCCAACCTGGCTTTACGGTTTGTTGCATGACGACAGCGACCACGGAAATCGCCGCACGGGCGGTCGACGCGTGGAAGGTATACGGCACGGGCGAGGCCCAGGTGATCGCGCTTCGCGGGGTGAACGTCGAGCTGGAGAAGGGGCACTTCACCGCGATCATGGGCCCCTCCGGCTCGGGCAAGTCCACGCTGATGCACTGCCTCGCCGGGCTCGACGCGCTCACCCGGGGACAGACCTTCATCGGCGACACGCAGATCACCGGGCTCAGCGACAGCGGGCTGACCAAGCTGCGGCGCGACCGCGTGGGCTTCATCTTCCAGCAGTTCAACCTGCTGCCCACGCTGACCGCCGAGGAGAACATCCTGCTGCCGCTCTCCATCGCCGGCCGCAAGCCCGACCCCGACTGGTACAAGACGGTGATCACCACGGTCGGCCTCGGTGACCGGCTCGGGCACCGGCCAACCCAGCTCTCCGGCGGCCAGCAGCAGCGCGTGGCGTGCGCCCGCGCGCTCGTCTCCCGCCCCGAGGTGATCTTCGCGGACGAGCCGACCGGCAACCTCGACTCCCGTTCCGGCGCCGAGGTGCTCGGCTTCCTGCGCAACTCGGTGCGCGACTTCGGCCAGACGATCGTGATGGTGACCCACGACCCCAACGCCGCCTCGTACGCGGACCGGGTCATCTTCCTCGCCGACGGCCAGATCGTCGACGAGATGCGGGAGCCCACGGCCGAGGGCGTGCTCGACAAGCTGAAGAACCTCGACGTCGCGGTTGGTGGCGCCTGATGCTGCGGGCCAGCCTCAAGAGCCTCTTCTCCCGCAAGCTGCGGCTCACGCTCGCCATCGTGGCGATCGTGCTGGGCGTGTCGTTCCTCTCCGGCGCGTTCGTGCTGACCGACTCGCTGGGCGCGCGCTTCGAGCGGCTCTTCCAGAGCATCAACCAGAACGTCGACGTCCAGGTGCTGCTCACCGACGACGGCGCCGACGAGGACCCGCTCCCCAAGATCACGCAGGCGCAGCTCGACGCGATGGCCGCTGTACCCGGCGCGCGGGCGGTCTCCGGCGACGTGAGCGCGATCGGCGTGATCCCGTTCGACCGCGAGGACGGCAAGCCGGTCACCACGACCGGCGCGCCCCAGCTCGGTGGCGGGGTCCGGGGCGACGACCCGTTCTCGCTCGTCCAGCTCGCCGACGGCCGCTGGCCGTCGGCGGACACCGAGGTCGCGATCACGCGGTACACCGCCGACCAGACCAACTCCGCCACCGGCGACCGTCTCAAGGTCTACCTGCCCGAGGTGAACGAGACCCGCGAGTTCACCATCACCGGCACGGTGGTGTACGACGGCGACCGCGACTCGATGGCCGGCGAGACGATGGTGCTCTTCGAGGAGAGCTTCGCCCAGCGCACGTTCTACGGGCAGGAAGGACTCTTCTCCGGCGCGTACCTCGCCGCCAACGAGGGCGTCACCCAGGAGCAGCTTCGCGACCAGGTGGCACCGCTCGCGCCGAGCGGCTTCGAGGCGAAGACCGGCGACCAGGCGAACGAGGACCAGGCGAACGACGTGCAGGCCGGGCTCTCCGCGCTGACCACGTACTTCTTCGGGCCCTTCGCGGTCGTGGCGCTGCTGGTCGGCATCTTCCTGATCTTCAACACGTTCAACATCCTGGTCGCCCAGCGGGCCTCGGAGCTGGCCGTCTTCCGGGCGATGGGGGCGAGCTGGGGGCAGGTCACCGGCTCGGTGCTGATCGAGGCGATCCTGGTCGGCATCGTCGGCTCCACGCTCGGCCTGCTCGCCGGCATCGGGCTGGGGCTCGCCGGCAGCGCCGCGCTGACCGGGCTGATCGGCGCCCAGCTACCTGGCGCGGGCATCACGGTGAGCGCGACGCCGATCATCCTCGCGTACACGGTGGGCATCCTGGTCACGCTCGTCTCCGCGTTCGTACCGGCGATCCGCGCCTCGGCGGTGCCACCGCTGGCCGCGATGCGCGAGGTGAGCCGGCCGGACAAGCCGCTCAAGGGGCTGACGATCGCCGGGCTCGTGTTCGTCGTACCCGGTCTCGCGCTGCTCGTGCTCGGCCTGGTCGGCTCCTCGCTGGTGCCGCTGCTCTTCGGCTCGGTGCTGACGTTCCTCGGCGTGATGATCATTTCGCCGCTGCTCACCAGGCCGCTCGCCGGACTGATCGGCCGCGTGGTCGGCTGGGGAATGAGCGGGCGCCTGGGCGTACGCAACGCGCTGCGCAACCCGCGCCGCACGGCGGTCACCTCCGCCGCCCTGATGATCGGGGTGACGCTGGTGAGCGCGGCGAGCGTGCTGGGCGCGTCGTTCACCCGCACGATCGACCAGACCATCAACGCCACGGTCGGCGCCGAGGTCTTCATCCAGGCGAGTACGACCGCCGGTCCGCCCGGCGAGGTCGGCTTCCCGGACGAGGCGGTCCCGCTGATCGCGGCGGTGCCCGGGGTCGACCAGGTCGTGCCGATGTACTTCTCGTTCGCCGCCCAGGTCGACGGCGGTGCCCCGCCGTTCGGCGGCACGTTCGCGGTCGACGACCTGGCGGTGGCCCGGGACATGTTCGGGATGAAGGCCGTCGAGGGCGAGGTGCGGACGCTCCAGCCGGGCGAGTTCGTGGCCGACGAGAACACGTTCGAGTCGCGGGGCTGGGAGGTCGGCCAGACCTTCCCGATCCAGCTCGACAAGGGCGGCGAGGAGCAGTACCGGCTCGTCGGCGTCTACGAGGCGACTCCCATCTGGACGGACACGATGATCCTGCCCAAGGCGGCGGTGGCCAACTTCGCCGGGCCGCTGGCGTTCCAGGGCTACGTCAGCCTCGACGACGGCGCGAACACCGACACCGTGGTCGCCGGCATCGAGGACGCGATGGTCGACTATCCACTGGTGACGGTGGGGGACCGGTCGGCGCTGCTGGAGCAGTTCAACGGCTTCGTCGACATCGCGCTCGGCATCATCTACGTCCTGCTCGGCGTGGCGATCCTGATCGCGCTGCTCGGCATCCTCAACACGCTGCTGCTGAGCATCTTCGAGCGTACGCGTGAGCTGGGCCTGCTGCGCGCGGTGGGGCTCAACCGGCGCGGCGTGATGCGCATGGTCGGTACCGAGTCGGTGGTCATGGCCGTCTTCGGCTGCCTGCTCGGCATCATCGTCGGCGTGGGGCTCGGCGCGGCGCTCTCGTACGCCCTCATCGACCGCGACTTCCTCACGGTGGTCGCGATCCCGTGGGCGAGCCTGATCGTCTTCGTGGTGGTCGCGGTCGTCGCGGGCGTGCTGGCCGCCCTCTGGCCCGCCTGGCGAGCCGCGCGGCTCAACGTCCTCCAGGCGATCGCGTACGAGTAGCACCTGGTTGTTTCCGACGCCCCGGGCGGTTGCTGGCCAACCGCCCGGGGCTCGCCTTTCGCCGGGCGCTCACGTCCGGCGGACCGGTCAGCTGAAGGCGGGCCCGGGGAAGGCGACCGGCCCGCGGTGGCCGTCGCGGCCTGGATAGGTCAGGCGCGGCTCACCCATTTCAGGGCGTTCGCGAGATGTTTCCGGAACGCGGGCTCGGCGTACGACTCGACCGTGTGCCCCAGTGCCGTGTAGAAGGCCCGCCCGCCGAACCGCTCGTGGCACCAGGCGAGCGGATGCTCCGCGCCCATGCCGCCGCCCTCGTACGTCGACTCGTCGACGCGCAGCAGCACGTGCGCGTCGGGGCGGGAGCGGAAGTCGTACCACTCGTCGACCCACGCGAAGGCGGGCGGCAGGTGGGCGGTCGCCGGATGACCGGGATCGGACACCGTGACCGTGGCAGGCTGCACCGCCGGATGCCGGTCGAACCACGCGCCGACAAGCTCGCGGTAGAACGGCCAGCCGTACTCGGAGGCGGCCGCGGAGTGCACGCCGAGGAAGCCGCCGCCGCCCCGCACGTACGCCTCCAGCGCCGCCCGCCCGGCGTCCGTGAGCACCTCGCCGTTGGTGTTGAGGAAGACCACGGTGTCGACGCCGGTCAGGTCTTCCAGCGCGGCCGGGTCCTCGGTGGCCTCGACGCCGGGCGTGAGCTGCCTGAACGCCTCGATGCCAGCCGGGATGGAGTCGTGCCGGTAGCCGTTGGTGCGGGAGAAGACCAGGACGCCGCGGGCTGCTTTCACGCGGTCACCGGTGCGTCCGCCGGCAGCGTGTCCATGAACGAGCTCACCGAGAAGACCGCGTTGCCGGCGCCGGGCGGGCCGTATCCGGGCGGGGTCGAGAGGCCGTTGGCCTCCATCGTCGCGCGGTAGGTCTCGAGCAGCCGGATGTGGTACTCCAGCGGCGCGCCCTGCGGGTTGGTGCGGCCGAGCGGCGTGGTCGGTTCCGGACACCACGTGGTGAAGCGGGGGAGGATGCCACGGGACATGAAGTACTGGAGGCCCTCGCCCGTCGACGCGATCGCCTCGTCGACCGTGGTGAAGCCGAACGGCTCGGCCATCTCGATGCCGGCCACGAAGTTGGGGATCACGTTGCGCGGCCCGAAGATCTCCGCCGAGTCGAGGATGCGGCGGTGCCACTCCTCGCGGCCGACGTAGCGCTCCTTGCCGGGGCAGTACAGCTCGAAGAGGCGCTTGTCCCACACCTCGTAGTTGGGGTGGTAGATCTGGATGCCGTAGTCGCGGAAGCGTCGCACGTCGGCACGGGGGAGGGCCTGGGCCACCACCTTGCCGATCCACCGGCCCGGGAAGCGCTCCTCGATCGCCTTGGCGTAGCGCCCGTAGAAGTCGGCCTCCGCGAGTCCGTCCACCTTGGACGTCACGCTGCCGCCGGTGAGGGTGTACGCGTGTGAGGTGCCCGCCGTGTCGTACCGGTCGATGATCTCGAGCGCTTCGAGCACCTCGTCGACCGGCTTCACTCCCGTGTACGGCCGCCCCGCCGCTTTGTGCTGCCGCCAGTTGTGGTTGATGTCGCAGTACTGGCACTCCTCCTTGGCGCCGAAGTACTGGCAGACCCGGAAGACCGTCAGGTAGATCAGGTAGCCCCACTGGATGGTCGGCGCGACCTCCATCACCGACTTGCCGTTTGCCAGCGTGTGGCGGTAGTAGTCGGGCATCGGCGGCAGCCCCACGTCGGCGATCGGCCGCCCGTCCAGGTGGAGGCGCGCCACGCCGTCCTCGCCCGCCATCACGCGGTACGGGGAGTCGGGGTTGACCCGCACCGACACCACCGTGCGACGCAGCTCGTACGGCCCGCCGGTGAGCACCACCTCCTCCGGGGGACGGCGCAACGCGGCGGCGCCGAGCTCGGGGAGCGTGCGGTGGTCGAAGGAGAAGATGAAGTACGACTTCGGCTTGACCGCGCCGTCGTCGCCGTCCGTGAGCACCGACTCGTCGAATGCCATCCCGCCGCGGAGCAGGTCTTCCTTGAGTACGGCCTCCCGCGGGATGTGTGGGAAGCGGCCCATGAGGTCTTCGACAAGATCCGTGCGCGTCCGCATGGCCTCCAGACTGCCACCTTCGGCCGCCTTTCCGGGGCACCATCCCGTGTGCGTGTGCCGCCGATCACGCTGTGCTTTGCCCAGGTGGAGTTTCGGTTTCAACCGAAGCGCGGTTGCCAACGTACATATAAGGTCTTCGACGAGGAGGATCGGTTGGCGACGAAGCGTTCGGCATGGCAGCTCCTGGAGGGCCATGCCTACTCGGCGACGGTGGACGGCAGGGTCAGCGTCGGGCTCGGCTATGCCGCCGATGATCCGTACGCGGTCCATCTGATCGTGAGTGCCGACGGCACGGCGGCGTCGTGCTGGGTCTTCGCCCGCGACCTCCTGATCGCCGGCCTCACCGGCACGGCCGGGCAGGGCGACGTGCTGGTTGGTGTCCAGCCCGGCGGCACGGTGGTGAGCGTGGTGCTGCGCAACGGGCGCGACGTGCTCGGCATCGACCTGCCGCGGCTGCCACTGTGCCGGTTCGCCGCCGACATGCTCGCGATCGTGCCCAGGGGGAGCGAGGCCGGGCACGTCGACCTGGACGCGGAGCTGCGTTCGCTGCTCGCCTGAGTCGTGGCTCAGCGCGGTGCCCCGGACATCCGGGGGTGCGAGGGATCGGCTGTTTGGCTAGCCTGATCGCGATGAATGGACGGGGTCTGGTCGCGGCATTGGTGGGCTCGATGCTGGCGGCGGCCGCGCCGGCCCCAGCCGCGGCGGCTGTTTCCGGCGCGGCGGTCCCTGGTCCGGTGGCGGCTGTCTCCGGCGCGGCCCCGGCCGGGGTCTCCGGTTCGGGCTCGGCGGTCGCGCGCGCCCGGCGCGCGGCGGCGCCCGGTGCGGCGGCGGTGGTCGCTGGTCCGGGGACGGTCGTGCGGGCCCGAGGCGCGGCGGCGCCCGGTGCGGCGGCGGTGGTCGCTGGTCCGGGGACGGCTGTGCGGGCACGAGGTGCGGCGGCCGCGCCGGTGGTGCCCTGCCCGACCCAGAAGCTCTCGCCGCCCCCGCAACGCCCGCCGAAGCCCAAGCCGCCCGCGCTCGACCCCGAGCACGCCCGCGTCGGCGGTGACGCGCTGGCCACGCCCGGCCTCGCCATCCCCGAGGGCGCCGCCACCCCGCCGAAGCTCACCGCCAGCACCTGGCTCGTCGCCGACCTGGAGAGCGGGCAGGTGCTGGGCGCGTGCGGCGCACACTCGTACGAGACGCCGGCCAGCGTGCAGAAGGTGCTGCTCGCCGCCACGATGATCCCCAAGCTCGACCCCAAGCAGGTCGTCCAGGTGACCCGCGAAGACCTCGACATCGAGGCGGGCAGCTCGGCGGTGGGTCTGCTGGAGGGCGGCAAGTACCCGATCGAGATCCTCTGGATGGGCCTCCTCTTCGACTCCGGCAACGACGCCGCCAACGTGCTCGCCCGCGTCGGCGGCGGCGACGAGGGCCAGGCCGGCGGCGTCGCCGCGATGAACGCCGAGGCCCGCCGCCTGGGCGCCCTCCAGACCCACGCGGTCACGCCGTCGGGGCTCGACGGGCCGGGGCAGTTCACCAGCGCGTACGACCTGGCGCTGATCGCCCGCGCCGCCTTCGCACTGCCCGACTTCCGCCGGTACGTGGCGACCAAGACCGCGAAGATCCCGCCCCAGCCCCCCAAGGACTCGCGCGGCTTCCAGATCCAAAACGACAATGGCCTGCTCAACAGCTATCCGGGCGCGCTGGGCGGCAAGAGCGGCTTCACGACGCTGGCCCGCCACTCGTTCGTCGGCGCGGCCCAGCGCGACGGCCGTACGCTCGTCGCCGCCGTGCTCGGCGCCGAGGCCCGCCCGATCCGCGCCTCCGAGCAGACCGCCGAGCTGCTCGACTGGGGCTTCGCGCTCCCGGCCGAGGCATCGGTGGGGCGCCTGGTCGAGCCCGGCGAGCTGGACCCCAAGCCCACCCCACCGGCCGAAGGCGAGGCCGCCGCCGCGGGCGAGGGGGACAACCCCACCTCGGACCGCCTGCCCGGCTCGTCGTCGGCCGCGGTGATCGGCCTGGTGATCGCGGTGGTGGCGGTGATACTGGTGATGCTGCTCTCGGCGGGCAGGCGCCGCGCGGTGGTGCGCGCCCGGCGCTCCGCCCTCGCCGAACGCCGCGCCCGCGGCCGTGACGACGACTGGCTGGAGGGCGGCGAGCCGCCGCCGGGCAGACGCGGGCCCGCGCCCGGTCGCCCGCCGCGGGCCGGCCGGACGCCCGCGCAACGCCGACCCGCCGGCGAACGCCTCTGGTCACCTGACGACACCGCCGCCTGGGGACCGCCGGAAGACGCCCGAGCCTCGGCCGGCAGCGTGCCCGCCGGTGGTGCTGGCGCCGCGGCCGGCGGCCGCGCCTCGGGCGGTGCCGGTCGCGTTGTAGGCGGCGGTGACCGCACTGCGGGCGGTGACCGGGCTGCGGGCCGTGACCGGGCTTCGGGCGGTGGTCGGGCTTCGGGCGAGGGCTGGCGGGCGGACGGGCGTCCCTACGGCGCGTCCCGGGCGGCGGGCCGTGGCGAGGTCACCGATGGGCTCTACCGGGCGGCGGACCCGCAGCCCTACGCGCCGCGCGCGCCCCGGCCGCCATCCGGACCCCGCCCCACGACCGGGCCGGACGCACCGGACGACTACTACGCGCCGCCGACACCGGAGCGCCGCACGACGCCGGAGCGGCGCGCACAGGGCGGACGCCGCGCACCGGCCCAGCGTGACGGGCGGGGCGCCTCGGCACCACGCGGCTGGGGCGCGGGCGGTCAGGGCGTGGACGATGCCCGGTACGCGGCGGGGGACAGCGGCTACGCGCCCGGCGACTGGCGGGGCCGCGGGCCGGGCCACCGGCCACCGCACCCCGACGACCGCTGGTAGGTCACCGGCGGGAGACCGCGTTTGTCGTGCCCAGGCGTCGCCGCGCGACCCGGGGACGGTGCCGGAGGCCGTCGCCGCGCGATGCGGGGACGGTCCCGGAGGCCGCCGCCGCGAGGCGCCCGCCGGCGCGAGGCACGAGGCGTCGCGCCGGCGGACGTGTGGGTCAGCGGGAGGCGGCCTTCTTGTACTGGGCGACCGCCAGTGGCACGAAGACGGCCAGCAGCACCACGACCCACGCCAGGCTCGTGATCACGGGGTGGCGCAGCGACCAGGCGTCGGGCGGAGGCACGAGCGGGTTGGTGTTGCCGAACAGGTCGCGGGCCGCCTGGGTCACGGCGGACACGGGATTCCACTCGGCGAAGGTCTTGAGCGGGCCGGGCAGGTCGGTCACGCCGACGAACGTGTTGGCGATGAACGTCAGCGGGAAGATGAAGATGAAGCTGGCGTTGTTGACCACCTCGGGGCTGCGCACCGAGAGCCCCACGACGGCGAAGACCCACGAGAACGCGTACGCGAACAGCAGCAGCAGCGCGAAACCGCCGAGTGCCTCCAGCACCGACGTGTGGATGCGCCACCCCACGATCAGGCCGGTCACCGACATCACGATGATGACCAGCACGTTGTTGACCAGGTCGCTGGTGGTGCGCCCGACCAGGAGGGCCGAGCGGGCCATCGGGAGCGAGCGGAAGCGGTCGACGATGCCCTTCTGGATGTCTTCGGCCAGACCGTAGCCGGTCAGCGTCGAGCCGAAGAGCACCGTCTGGGTGAAGATGCCGGCCATGAGGTATTCGCGGTAGGAGACGCCGGGCACGTTGATCGCGCTGCCGAACACGTATGCGAACAGCAGCACGAACATGATCGGTGACAGCGTGGAGAAGACCAGCAGGTCGGGTACCCGCTTGATCTTGATGAGATTGCGCCGCGCGACGGTGATGCCGTCGCGGAAGGGCTTGAGCGACGGGTTGGCCATCGTCTCGGTGGTCATGATGCCTTCTCCTCCTCGGCGGCGTGACCGGTCAGCGTCAGGAACACGTCGTCGAGGCTCGGCCGCCGCAGCCCCACGTCGAGCACCTTGACCGCCTCGGCGTCGAGCCGTCGCAGGCTCTCCATCAGCGCGGAGGCGCCACCGGTCACCGGGACGGTCAGGCGGCGGGTCTGCTCGTCGCTCGTGATCTCGCCGGAGGCCAGCGGGGCGAGCGCCTCGCGGGCGGTGCGCAGGTCGGCCGGCGCGCTCAGGGTCAGCTCCAGGCGCTCGCCGCCCACCTGGTTCTTCAGGTCGTCGGCGGTGCCGAGCGCGATCACCCGCCCGTGGTCGATCACCGCGATCTTGCTGGCCAGTTGGTCGGCCTCCTCGAGGTATTGCGTGGTGAGCAGCAGCGTGCTGCCGGACGCCACGAGCTCGGAGATGACATCCCACATGCCGATGCGGCTGCGCGGGTCGAGGCCGGTGGTCGGCTCGTCGAGGAAGAGCACCGGCGGCTGGGCGACCAGCGCGCCGGCCAGGTCGAGCCGGCGCCGCATGCCGCCGGAGTAGCCCTTGACCGGGCGGTCGGCCGCCTCCACCAGGTCGAACCGCTCGAGCAGCTCGCGCGCCCGCACCCGGCTCGCCTTCGCCGTGAAGCCGTAGAGCCGGCCCACCATGTCGAGGTTTTCGAAGCCGGTGAGGTGCTCGTCGACCGCCGCGTACTGCCCGGAGACGCCGATCCTGCCGCGCAGCTCGCGGGCGTCGGCGACGACGTCGAGGCCGGCGACCCGCGCCCAGCCCGCGTCTGGCGTCAGCAGTGTCGTGAAGACCCGCACCGCGGTGGTCTTGCCGGCCCCGTTGGGCCCGAGCAGCCCCATCACCGTGCCCTGCGGCACCGCGAGGTCGAAGCCGTCGAGGGCCACCACCGAGCCGTATTTCTTGACGAGGCCCTCGGCCTCGATCGCGATTTCCATCACGCTCCCTTCAGAACGGCCCCATCGTGCCGCACCCGTCCGACAATTCGCGGCTCATTAACGCGAGCCTCACGTGGTAAGACCGCCCACACCCTGGGAATTCGTCGCTCCTGGCCATATCGGGTACGGGTAGCGTGTCGCCCATGCAGATCGGGATTGTCGGCGCCACCGGCCAGGTCGGTGGCGTCATGCGGCGGGTGCTGGCCGAGCGTGCCTTCCCCGCGGACCGGCTCCGCCTCTTCGCCTCGGCCCGCTCGGCCGGTCGCACGCTGCCGTGGGGCGACGGCGAGGTCACGGTGGAGGACGCGGCCACGGCCGACTACCGGGGGCTCGACATCGTGCTCTTCTCGGCCGGGAAGGGCACCGCCAAGGAGCTGGCTCCCCGCGTGGCCGAGGCCGGCGCGGTCGTGATCGACAACTCCTCGGCGTGGCGGATGGATCCGGAGGTACCCCTGGTGGTCTCGGAGGTCAACCCCGAGGCTGCCGCGCAGCGTCCCAAGGGCATCATCGCCAATCCCAACTGCACGACGATGGCCGCGATGCCGGTCCTGCGCCCGCTGCACGCGGAGGCCGGGCTGGTCAGCATGGTCGTCGCCACCTACCAGGCGGTCTCCGGCAGCGGCCTGGCCGGCGTCGCCGAGCTCGACGAGCAGGTGCGCAAGGTCGCCGACCGGGCCAGCGAGCTGGCCTTCGACGGCGCGGCGGTGCAGGTGCCGGCGCCCCGCGTCTACGCGCGCTCGATCGCCTTCAACGTGCTGCCGCTGGCCGGCTCGATCGTCGACGACGGATCCGACGAGACCGACGAGGAGCAGAAGCTCCGCAACGAGAGCCGCAAGATCCTCGGCATCCCCGACCTCAAGGTCTCCGGCACCTGCGTGCGCGTGCCGGTCTTCACCGGCCACTCGCTCCAGGTCAACGCCCGCTTCGCGCGGCCGCTGAGCTCCGCCCGCGCGCGCGAGCTGCTCGCCACCGCGCCCGGCGTCGAGCTTTCCGACGTGCCCACGCCGATCCAGGCGGCGGGCGCCGACCCGACGTACGTGGGGCGGATCCGCGCCGACGAGACCGTCGACCACGGCATCTCGTTCTTCTGCTCCAGCGACAACCTTCGCAAGGGGGCCGCGCTCAACGCCGTGCAGATCGCGGAGCTGGTCGCGAAGGGCTGAGCCTCACGGGTCGACCGGGCGCCAGGAGAGGGGCGTCGAGAGGACCATCGTGCTGGAGGGCTGCCCGTACGGCGCCAGCCGGTCGATGACCGCCTCGAACTCCTCCATGGCGCCCGTCGCCACCTTCAGGATGCAGCACGCGTCGCCGGTGACCCGGTGGATCTCCAGCACCTCGGGCCAGCCGGCCACGCCGGGGTCGCGCAGCACACACCGCGCCCCGTAACAGGACATCCGGATCACCGCGACCACGTGGCGGCCCGCCTTGGCCAGGTCGAGGTGCGCGTGGTAGCCGGTCACCACGCCCGTCCGCTCCAGCCGCCGCACCCGCTCGGCGACCGCCGGCGGGGAGAGGTGCACGCGGCGGGAGAGCTCGCTGTACGACAGCCGGGCATCGCGCTGCAACTCGCGCACGAGCGCCCAGTCCATCTCGTCCACGACGACCTTCCGTTCGTCAAGTCGGTCGCCACTTCACCCACACGACCGGCCGGTACCCAGCGTAAACGACCGTTGATCCGGCAAGCCGGAACGGCCGGGGGCGCCCCCGAGGCCAGCTTCCCTTGGGGGCAGTGACTACTACGCGAGGTAGTATTACGCTGCGAGCGTGTCGATCGACGATGGATGCCTGCACGCCGACCTCGCCGACCGGGTCGGGCGGATCGTGCGTACCGAGCGGGACCGGCTGGCGCGTCGCCGCCCCGACCTGGACGACGCCGACCTCGCCGCGGTGGAGGACACGCTCTGGCGGATCGCCGACCACCTCGTGCTCCGCCGCGCCCGCCAGGTGGCCGTCGATCCCGTGGCCGCCGCCCGCCTGTGGGACGCCCCGGGGCGCGCTGGCGCCGCGCCGTAGGCGAGCCGCGAGGAAGCGCGCTCTTGTGTCGTACGTGCAGATCGACGCGGCCCGGGTCGCCGGCGTCAACGAGAACGTGGCGATCCTGTTGCTGGCGGCCAAGTACGGCGTGCCGGTCTGCCCGCACGCCGGCGGGGTCGGCCTGTGCGAGCTGGTGCAGCATCTGTCCATGTTCGACTTCGTGGCCGTGTCCGGGAGCATGGACGACCGCGTCATCGAGTACGTGGACCACCTGCACGAGCACTTCGTCGACCCGGTGGTCGTGCGCGGCGGCCGGTACGCCGCGCCGACCGCGCCGGGATTCAGCGCTACGATGCGGCCGGGGACACTGGCCGACTACTCCTTTCCGGACGGTCCAATGTGGAAGTGAGCGACTTCGACGGGCTGCGCGCGCTCGTCACCGGCGGCGCGTCCGGCATCGGGCTGGCCACGGCCCGGCTGCTCGCCGCGCGGGGCGCCCGCGTGGCCTGCCTCGACCTCGAGCCCGGCGGGCTTCCCGAGCCGCTGCTGGGATTCGGCTGCGACGTGCGCGACGACCCGTCGGTGCGCGCCGGGGTCGCCGCGGCGGTGGACGCGCTGGGCGGCCTCGACGTGCTCGTCAACAACGCCGGGATCGGCGCGCAGGGCACGGTGGAGACCAACCCCGACGACGAGTGGCTGCGCGTGCTCGACGTCAACGTGGTGGGCATCGTGCGGGTGACCCGGGCCGCGCTGCCGCATCTGCGCGCGTCCCGCCACGCCGCGATCGTCAACACCTGCTCGATCGCCGCCACCGCGGGCCTGCCGGCGCGGGCGCTCTACAGCGCGAGCAAGGGCGCCGTGCGGTCGCTGACCCTGGCGATGGCCGCCGACCACGTGCGCGAGGGCATCCGGGTCAACTGCGTCAACCCCGGCACGGTCGACACGCCGTGGATACGCCGCCTGCTCGACACCGCCGCCGACCCCGGTGCGGAGCTCGCCGCGCTCCAGGCCCGGCAGCCCACCGGCCGGCTCGTCAGCGCCGACGAGGTGGCCGCCGCGATCGCGTACCTCGCCAGCCCGCTCGCCGGCTCGACCACCGGCTCGGTCCTCGCCGTCGACGGCGGCATGCACGGCCTGCGGCTGCGCCAGCCCTGAGCCGCCGCGACCGTGCGGTGACCACAGACATCGGAGGACCGCATGGAGCTGACGCTCGGCGCGCTGGGCCTGGGCTGCGCCCAGCTCGGCAACCTCTACCGGGAGGTCGACGACGGCACGGCCGCGGCCACCGTCGCCGCCGCCTGGGACGCCGGGGTCCGCTACTTCGACACCGCGCCGCACTACGGGCTCGGCCTCTCCGAGCGCCGGCTCGGCGCCGCGCTGCGCGCGTACCCCCGGGCCGGGTACGTGCTCAGCACCAAGGTGGGGCGCCGGCTGGAGCCGGACCCGGCGGGGGCCGGCCGCCGCGACACCGAGGGCTTCGCGGTGCCCGCCGACCACCGCCGGGTCTGGGACCTCAGTGCCGACGGGGTACGCCGCTCGCTGGACGAGAGCCTCGCCCGCCTGGGCCTGGAGCGGGTCGACGTGGTGCTCCTGCACGACCCCGAGGAGCACATGGCGGCGGCGGTGGCCGAGGCGTACCCGGCGCTGCACGAGCTGCGCGCGCAGGGCGTGGTGCGGGCGATCGGCGTCGGCAGCAAGCGCTGGGACGTGCTGCACCGCTTCGCCCGCGACACCGACGTCGACCTCGTGATGATCGCCGGCCGGTACACGCTGCTCGAACAGCCCGCCCTCGACGAGCTGCTGCCGGAGTGCGAGCGCCGGGGCGTGCGGGCGGTCGTGGCCGGCGTCTTCAACAGCGGGCTGCTCGCCGAGGAGCGGCCGCACGCGGGGCTGCCCTACGAGTACGGCGCCGCCCCGCCCGCCGTGCTCGACCGGGCCCGCGCGCTCGCCGCCACCTGCGCCCGGCACGGCACGTCGCTGCCGGCCGCCGCGCTCGCGTTCGCCGCCGCGCATCCGGCCGTCACCTCCGTCGTGGTCGGCGCCCAGGACCCCGACCAGGTACGCCGCAACGCCGCGCTCGCCGCGGCCGAGCCGCCGCCCAAGGAGCTGTGGGCCGACCTGGTCGCCGAAGGGCTGCTCCGGCCGGACGCGCCCGTACCGGGAGGCACGCCGTGATCGTCGACGCGCACCACCACCTGTGGGGCGCCGGACAGGGGTACGCCTGGCTGGACGCGCCCGAGCTGGCCCCGATCCGGCGCACGTTCGGCCCCGCCGACCTGGCCGCGGCGGTCGAGGGGAGCGGCGTGCTCCGCACCGTGCTCGTGGAGGGCGGCCGCTGTGACACTGGCGAGGCGGAGCTGCTGCTCGGGTACGCGACGGAGTCCCCGCTCGTCGCCGGCGTGGTCGCCTGGGCCGACCCGGAGGATCCCGCGCTCGCCGACACCATCGCCGGCTACCGCGCCCTGCCCGGCGGCGACCGGCTGGCCGGCATCCGGTCGCAGGTGCAGGGGGAGAGCGACCCCGGTTACCTCGACCGGTCGGCGGTGCGCCGCGGCGACGACGAGGTCGACGGGCTGCGCGCCGTGCTCGCCGGGCTCGGCGACGATCCCAGCCTCGACGCGCTGGTCGCCAACGACCTGGAGTTTCACCGCCGGATCGCGGCCGGCTCCGGCAACGGCGTGCTCTGCTCGCTGATCGACAGCCTCTCCGGCCCCACCACGCGGGCCCGGATCTGGCGCGGCCTGACCCAGGAAGGCGCGGTCGCGAAGACCCGCGAGCAGCACGCCGCCATCCTCGACGCGATCGCCTCCCGCCAGCCCGAGCTGGCCCGATCCTGGGCGACCGTGCACGTCGCGGGCGTGGAGGACTGGCTGCGCCGCGCGCTCTGAGTTTCGCCTTTGACTTCGCGCGCGCTCGAACTCCTACGGTCGTCGCCATGGATACCGTTGCACTCGGAAACACGGGCGAGCGGGTCAGCCGGCTCGCCCTCGGCGCCATGCTCATGGGGACGCTCACGAACGAGGCCGACTCGTTCGAGATCCTCGACCGCTACCTCGGCGCCGGCGGCAGCTTCGTCGACACGGCCGACTGCTACGCGTGGTGGCCCGGCCCCGGCAACCGGGGCGGCGAGAGCGAGGCGCTGCTGGGCCGGTGGCTCGCCAAGCGCGGGCGCCGCGACGACGTCTTCCTGGCCACGAAGGGGAGCGCCTGGGTGGAGCGGGCGGAGCAGGTGCGCGGCGCGCCGTGGGAGGTGTTCAGCAAGGAGTACGCGGGGGCCGGCGGCGACACGCTGCGCAAGGCGATCGACGGCAGCCTCAAGCGGCTCGGCACCGACCACGTCGACCTGTACTACGTGCACGTCGACGACCGGAGCACGCCGATCGAGGAGACGCTCGACGTCCTCGCCGAGATCGTCAAGTCCGGCAAGGCGCGCCACATCGGCTGGTCCAACGTGCGCACCTGGCGGCTCGAGCGCGTGCGGCAGGTGGCCGAGCGCAACGGCTGGCCGGCGCCGGTCGCGCTCCAGCAGCAGCACAGCTACCTGCGCCGCCGGGCCGGGCTGTCGCACTCGTCCATCGTGGACGACGAGCAGATGGACTTCCTGCGGGCCAATCCCGAGGTCACGCTCGTCGCGTACACGCCGATCCTCAAGGGCGTCTACGACGACCCGGAGAAGCGGCGCGGGCACGGCATCATGACCGCGTACGAGGGGCCGGACGCCGAGGCCCGCCTGGCGGTGCTCACCGAGCTGGCCGGCGAGCTGGGCGTCACGCCCAACCAGCTCGTGATCGCCTGGCTCCTGCACCAGACCGACCCGGCGATGGTGACGCTGCTCGGGTCGCGCACGGTCGAGCAGTTCGAGGCGGCGCTGCCAGCCCTCGACGTCAAGCTCGACGCGGCGCAGCTCGCCCGGCTGGACGCGGCCGGGGCCTGAGACCGTGGCGGGCACCCCGCGCGGGGCGCCCGCCACGTACGGGGGAGCGTGGTGGCCGGACCCGGGACCTAGGTCCGGCCACCGGCTGCCCCCTACCCGCAGGGACTGCCGTTGAGGGTGAACGAGGTCGGTGCCGGCTGCGCGCCGCCCGGCGTACCCAGGAAGCCGAACTCCACGGTCGCGCCCGGGGCGATCGCGCCGTTCCAGTTCGCGTTGCGGGCCGAGACCGTGGTGCCACTCTGGGTGATGCTGGAGTTCCAGGCGCTGCCGACCCGCTGCGTACCGGGGAACGTCCAGCCGACCGTCCAGCCGTTGACCGGCTCGGTGCCGGTGTTGGTGACCCGGACCGTGGCCTGGAAGCCGGTGCCCCAGACCTGCGTGGTGTACGCGACCCGGCACGCGACCGGCGGCGCGACCCGGCCGAACGACAGCTTGTGCAGCTGGCCCGGCAGGTCGTTGACGAGGTAGAACTCGCCGTGGGAGTCGACGCCGAGGCTGGTCGGCTGCACGATGTCGAGCGTCGAGACCTTGACGCTCTGGTGCGCGCCGCCGGGCGCCCCACGGATCGCCCACACCGACGCCGAGCAGTAGTCGGTGGCGAAGTAGGTGCCGCCGGCGATGTCCGCGTACTGGCTGCCCCGGTAGACGAAGCCGCCGATCACCGCGCAGCCCTCGAGCGAGGTCTGGTGGACGTGTGCCGGGTCGACGTACGTCTCGCCGGCGAGGCACCGCTCCGCGTTGAAGACCACGCGGCCCTCGCGGCAGGACCAGCCGAGGTTGGCGCCGCCCTGGGTCGCGCCGAGGTGGTTGACCTCCTCCCAGGTGCCCTGCCCGACGTCCGCGATCCAGAGCGAGTCGTCGCCGCCCGGCCCGGTGTCGAAGGAGAAGCGCCACGGGTTGCGCAGGCCCCAGCTCCAGATCTCCGGACGGGCGCCGGCGCGTCCCACGAAGGGGTTGTCCGAGGGTACGCAGTACGCCTGCGCGCCGCAGGTGCGGCTCACGTCGAGGCGCAGGATCTTGCCGAGCAGCGTGCCGAGGTTTTGCCCGCTGG
The DNA here is from genome assembly GCF_042433955.1 of Phytohabitans kaempferiae. NCBI lineage: Bacteria > Bacillati > Actinomycetota > Actinomycetes > Micromonosporales > Micromonosporaceae > Phytohabitans > Phytohabitans kaempferiae. The sequence continues at coordinate 19,296 of NZ_JBHLUH010000074.1, forward strand.
CGAGCACGTCGTCGGCCGCGCCGCCGTCGCCGAGGCTCCAGTACAGGTAGCCGTCGCCGCCGAACGCGACCTGGCCGCCGTTGTGGTTGGAGAACTCGGCGTGCGGCTGGGTCAGGATCACCTGCTCGCTCGCGGCGTCGCCGAGGCGGACCCGGGAGAGGGTCAGCGCACCCTCGGGGAGCGCGGTGTACGCCACGTACACCGTCTGGCTGGTGGCGAAGTCGGGCGCCGGCGCGATGCCGAGGAGGCCGCGCTCGTTGCCGGAGATGTCGACCTTCGGGCCGATGTCGAGGACGGGGGCGGTGGCGAGCCCGGTGGTGGGGTCGTAGAGGCGTACGGTGCCGAGCTTCTCGGTGATGAGCAGCCGGCCGGCGTCGATGCCCGCGATGGCGGTGGGACGTTGCAGGCCGAAGGCCACCTGCGTGGTGGTGACGGTTATCTGGTCGAGGGGTACGGCGGCCTGAGCAGGTGCCGCCGCGGCCAACGGCGCCACGACAGCCACTGTCGCGGCGACCGCCAACCATCGAGATCTAAACATATTTACTCCGATCGTTGACGGCACGATATCACCCGGTAATTATGTATGGACACCAAACTATGTCGCGGTCGCCGGGCGAGGTCGCACAACCATGCGAAGGAGCATGATGAGACGTGCAGTCCTGACGTCCGGCGCCGTCGTGGCGTCGCTAGCGGGGGGCTTCCTGGTGGCGACGGCCGCCGAAGCGGCGGTGGCCTGCCGGGTGAACTACTCCGTCACGTCCCAGTGGAACGGCGGCTTCACCGCCAACATCGGCATCACCAACCTCGGCGATCCCGTGAACGGATGGCGGCTCACCTGGTCGTTCCCGTCGGGCCAGTCGGTGGCGCAGGCGTGGAACGCCTCGGTGACCCAGTCCGGCGCCGCGGTCACCGCCACCAACGTGAGCTGGAACGGTTCGCTGGCCACCAACGGCACCGCGTCGTTCGGCTTCAACGGCCAGTTCAGCACCACGAACACCAACCCCGGCTCGTTCTCGCTGAACGGTGTCGTGTGCACCGGTTCGGTGGCGCCGACGACCGCGCCGCCCACCACGCGGCCGCCGACGACGCCCCCGCCCACCACGGCACCGCCGCCGACCACTCCGCCGCCCAGCAGCGGATGGAACCCACCGTCCAACCTGGTCAATCCGCTGAACCAGGTGTGGACGCACCAGGAGCAGACGTACAACAACGGCAACCTGTACGCGTTCCGCAACTACGGCTGGGACCAGATCATGGCCAACCGTGGGTACATCAACTACTGCGTGCGGTGGGACTCGTCCGCCACGGTGACGGCACAACTGCGGGACGAGATCCACGCGGCGCTGGCCCGGCAGTACAAGCAGTGGATGGACGTGATGGTGGGCCACAACGGCTGGCCGTACAACGACGTGCCGGTGCGCGTCGTCGGCTGGGCCGTTCGTGACCGGGCGCAGCTACAGTGGACGGACAACTCGGTGGACATCTACGTCAACAACATCCGGGAAAACGCTCCACAGTGCTCGGAGCCGTGTGGCCGCTTCTTCAACCAGAGCGGCAACTACCCCAACTGCCCGGGCGGCGCGTCGCGCCACTACGACCACTCGCTGTGGCTGACCGACGGCTTCGGTGGCGGCGCCGGCGGTGACTGGGGCCAGCGGATGGGCCGGGAGTACTTCGTCAACAACCGCAACGCGGCGAGCATGACGATCCTGCTGCACGAGATCGGGCACACCTACGGCCTGGACGACTTCTACGACTGGACGCCGTCCGGCGTGGGCGGCTTCATCATGAAGGCGGGCAGCTCCAGCACCATCACCGACTTCGACCGGTGGATGTTCCGGGACTGGTGGCGGCACCTGAAGTCACGGTACGGCTACTAGCTCTCCACGTGGTGGGGCCGCGCGCGACCGCGCGGCCCCATCCGCGTCCCGCGGCTCAGCTCCGCTTCCCTACAGCTCGGGCGGGGGAAGGGCCTGGGCGCGGGCCGCGTCGAGGATGTGGGCCACCGGGATACCCGAGGCGCGGGCGGCGGCCGCCGCGTCGTCGTACTCGGGCTGGACGGTGACGGGGGCGTCGCCGAGGAAGCCGCGTTTGACGCGGATCTCGTGGCCGGCGACGGTGACCGCCAGCGTGTCGCGGCGGAGGGCACGGCGGCGCACCGGATGGAGGCGCAGGCCGAGCGTCGTGGTCTGGGCGAAGACGGTGCGGCAGACCAGGTCGACGCGGGCCGCGTCGACCAGCACGGTGAGCACCTGGCCGGGGCGCCCTTTGCGCATCAGGGCCGGCACGCACCAGGCGTCCGCGGCGCCGACCGCGCGCAGCTCCTCCAGCAGGTCGGGCCAGACGCGGGGGTCGAGGTCGTCGACGGTGGCCTCGACCTGCACGAGGTCGGCCTCCTCCGCTCCGTCCAATGTGGATGCCCCGGTGCCGACCAGCACGCGGAGCACGTTGGCGTGGCCCGGCGGGTCGGCCGTACCGGCGCCGACACCGACCGAGGTGGGGGTCATGGCCGGCGGTGGGCCCCACGCGGTGGCGAGCGTGACCAGCAGGGCGGCGCCGGTGGGCGTGCAGAGCTCCATCGTCGCGCGGTGGGCGGCGAGCGGGGCGCCCGCGGTGGTCAGGAGGTCGGCGACGGCGGGGGCGGGCACGGGGAGGGGGCCGTGCGCCGAGCGTACGGTGCCGGAGCCGACCGCCACCGGGGAGACGACCCGCATGGCGTCGCCGAGGAGGGCGAGGTCGTGCAGGGCGAGCGCGCAGCCGGCCACGTCGGCGATCGCGTCGAGGGCGCCGACCTCGTGGAAGTGCACCTCGTCCACGGTGGACCCGTGTACGCGCGCCTCCGACTCGGCGAGTCGCGTGAAGGTGGCCACCGCGAAGTCGCGCGCCGGGCCGGCGAGGCGGGCCAGAATGGCGAGCACATCGGACAGTCCACGGTGGACGTGCGACTCGGGAGCGCGCACCAGCACGTGGGCGGCGCGGAAGCCGTGGCGCCGCACCTGTGTGACGTCGACGGTGAGCGGGAGGCCGAGGCGGTCCAGCCCCGCGCGTACGGTGTCGAGCGAGGCGCCGGCGTCGAGCAGGGCGGCGAGGAGCATGTCGCCCGCCGCGCCGTTGCCCGCGTCGACCCAGAGCGCGCGCGTCACCGCGACCGCCGGGCGATGCGGGCCGCCGCGACCCCCGCGCCGAAACCGTTGTCCACGTTGACCGTGAGGACGCCGGGCGCGCAGCTGTTGAGCGTGGCGAGCCAGGCGGTGAGGCCGTCGAGGTGCCAGCCGTATCCGATGCTTGTCGGCACCGCGATCAGCGGCGCGCCGGTGAGGCCGCCGATGACCGAGGGGAGGGCGGCCTCCATGCCGGCCACCGCGACGACGGCGTCGGCCGAGTCGATGCGGTCGCGCTGCGCCAGCAGTCGGTGCAGGCCGGCGACGCCCACGTCGAGGACCATGTCGGGCTCGGCCCCGAAGACGCTCACGGTCGTCACGCACTCGCGGACCACCGGCAGGTCGGCCGTGCCGGCGCCGACCACCGCGACGCGGCCGTGGGGCGGGCGTGGCTTGCCGAGCACCGCCGTGCGCCCCACCTCGTCCAGGTCGGCGTCGGGCAGCTCGGCGCGGACGAGGGCGACCGCGTCGTCGTCGAGGCGGGTGGCGAGCACGGCCCCCTCCGGATGCGCCTCGTGCAGCGCGCGCAGCGCCGCCACCACCTGCGACGGCGTCTTGCCTCGCCCGAACACCACCTCCGGGTCGCCAGTGCGCTCGACGCGCTGCAGGTCGAGGCGGGCGAAACCGAGATCCGCGATCTCCGCGCCGCTCCCGCTTGGGTACCGTTCAGTCATGCTGCCCCCCTACACGGCCGACCGTCTGGTCACCGAAATCGCAGGATACGGCCGGACGCTGGTGGCGTTCTCCGGCGGCGTCGACTCCAGCGTGGTCCTGGCCGCCGCGGCGCGGGCGCTGGGTCCGGGCGGGGTGGCGGCCGTCACGGCGGTGTCGCCCGCGGTGCCAGGCGCGGAGGTGGCCGAGGCGGCCGAGTTCTGCGCGCGCCTGGGCGTGCCGCACCACGCGGTCGAGACGCGCGAGATGGAGGTCGCCGGCTACCGGGAAAACGGGCCGCGCCGCTGCTACTTCTGCAAGAGCACGCTGCTCGACACGGCCCGGCAGGTGGCGGCCGAGCACGGGTTCGACGCGGTGGCCACCGGCACCAACGCCTCCGACGTCGCCGCCGGCTTCCGCCCCGGCATCCGCGCGGCGGCCGAGCGCGGCGCGCGTACCCCGCTGGCCGATCTCGGCCTGGACAAGGCCGCCGTCCGGGCGCTGGCCCGGGCGTGGGACCTGCGGACCGCGGACAAGCCGGCGGCGGCGTGCCTGTCCAGCCGCGTGGCGTACGGGGTCGCCATCACGCCCGCCCGGCTGGCCCGGGTCGAGCGCGCCGAGGCCGCCGCGCGCCGGTTGCTCGCCGCCCATCACGTCCATAATGTCCGGGTACGGGACCTCGGCGCGACCGCCCGCCTGGAGGTGGACCCGCACCTCGTCGACACCGCGCGCGGCGACGCGGCCCTGCACGCGGCGATCCGGGCGGCCGGCTTCGATGGGGCGGAGGTGGCGGTCGAGCCGTTCCGCTCCGGGTCGATGAACGAGCTGCTCGCCGACCCGGAGCGGTGGCGCGGGGCCTGAGCCGCCGCGCCTACACCGGCCTCAGCACTCCTGGAACGGGCTGGTGACGGTGTTGCTGAGCGGCGAGCTGTTGCCGGCCCGGTCGACCGCCCGCACGGCGAACGTGTTCAGCCCATTGACGTTCGAGTGGTAGACGAAGCCGCTCGTCACGCCGACGAAGATCTGCTGCACCCCGCCGTTGACGAAGACCTCGTACTCGATCGACGAGGCCGGCTCGACGTTGTCCGACGAGGCGTCCCAGTGCAGGAAGAGCCCGCATCCCATGTCACCGGTGACGCGCGCCGCGCCGGGCGTGCTCGGCGGGGACGTGTCGGCACTCGGGAGCGTGGTGGCGGCCACCGCGTTGCTCGGCGGCGACAGGTTGCCCGCCGCGTCGGCCGCCCGCACGGTGAACGTGTACGCGGTGCCCGGCGTGAGGTGGCGGACCGAGGTCGTCCGCGTGCCGGGCGCGGCCATCGGGGTGATGAACTGGGCCGGCGCGCCGTTCACGAAGATCCGGTAGGTGGGCGTGGTGGCGTCGTCGGTGGACGCCGTCCAGGAGAGTCCGACGGTCGATTCGGTGACGCCGGTGACGGTGACCGTGGGGGCGGTCGGCGGCGACGTGTCCGGTGTGGTCGTCGCGGTGACCCGGTTGCTCTGCGCCGAGACGTTGCCGGCCCGGTCCTCCGCGACGATCCAGTACGTCTTCGTGTATCCCCGCACGCCGATGTTGTCCGTCGCGGTCGTGGACGAGGGGGATTGGTAGATGCCGTAGGTGCCGATGGCGGACGACTGGTACACGATGTACGCGTTGAGCCCGCCGCTGTCGGTCGACGCGTCCCAGGCCAGCGAGATGCTGGTCGGCGTGACGGCGGTGACCCGCAGGTTGCCCGGCGTCGTCGGCGGGGTGCGGTCGCGGCCGGTGGCACCGGCCGGCACCGCGGTCGCGGCCACCAGCAGCGCGGCCGAAGCCACGCACACCGCGGCCCGCGCCCAGGTCCTCATCCTCATGCGTCCTCCTCGGGGGTTGGTGCCTCCTGCCTCAAACGTGCCGCCCGCGCGTCAAGGCCTTGTCAAGGAGGAGTCGAGCCGCATGTGGAGGGGAGCGTCACTTCTTGTGGATGGACGAGGGCTGATTGGGGTACGGGTAGGACCGTGCTGCGTTCCGGAGTGTCCCTTGACGACCGATACCGCCTCGAGGAACGCGTCGCCACCGGTGGGATGGGCGACGTGTGGCGGGCCACCGACCTCGCGCTCGGCCGCACCGTCGCGGTCAAGGTGCTGCTGCCCAGCCTCTCGGCCGACCCCGGCTTCGGCGCGCGCTTCCTCGCCGAGTCGCGGATGCTCGCGGCCGTACGGCATCCCGGCGTGGTCCAGGTGTACGACCGGGGCGACTGCGAGCTGCCCGAGGGGGACCGCGCCACCTACCTGGTCATGGAGTACGTCGACGGTGAGCCCCTCTCCGCCCGCCTGGCCCGGGAGGAGCGGTTGCCGGCGGCGGAGGCGATGCGGATCGTGGCCGAGGCGGCCCGCGCGCTCGACGCGGTGCACGAAGGCGGCATCATCCACCGCGACGTCAAGCCGAGCAACCTGCTGATCCGCCCGGACGGCAGCGTGATGCTGCTCGACTTCGGCGTGGCCCGTTCGACCGCGGCCACCACCGTCACCGGTACCAACGCGGGCGTCCTCGGCACCGCCCTCTACATGGCGCCCGAGCAGGCGCGGCGGCAGCCGCTGTCGCCCGCCACCGATGTGTACGCCCTCGGCGCGGTCGCGTACCACGCGCTGGCCGGGCAACCGCCGTTTCCGGGGGACAACCCGGTCGCGGTCGCGATGGCGCACCTGGACGAGCCCCCGCCCGACCTGCCCGAGGACGTACCGCAGGCGGTGCGCGCGGTGGTGCTGCGGGCGCTGGAGAAGAACCCGGCCGACCGGTACCGCGGCGGAGCCTCCCTGGCCGCGGCGGCCCTCTCCGCGGTCGGCGCCGGCGGGCCGGACTCGACGGCGGAGATGGCGGCCGGCGACCTCGACGCGACGGTGCCGGTCAGCCCCGCCACGCGGCGGGTCAACGGCGCCAGCGTCGCGGTGGTGCCGGCGCCCCCGCGACCCGGTGCCTTGCCCGGGGACACCGCTGACCTCCCGGCCGTGGGCGGCCGGGGACGCCGGGGCGCGGCCATCGCCGGCGTGCTCGCCGCCGCCGGGCTGCTGGTGCTGGTGGCGCTCTTCTTCCTGCTGCCGGACGGGGGTACGCCGCCGGCGGACGGGATCACCTCCACCTCGCCCGTCCCGACCGCCTCGGCCGGCACCTCCCGCCCTGTCCAGCAGGAGCAGCCGGACCGGCCTCGGGGCACCGACGCGGGCACGCCGAGCGCCGCCCCGACCACGCCCGAGCAGCCGACCGGCGAGCCGGAGCCGACCGGCGAACCGAGCCAGCCCAGCGAACCGACCACCTCGCCGGACGAGCCGGAGCCGAGCCAGAGCGAGGCGCCGCAGGCCAGCCCCACTCCCGACGGCGGCGGCCCGCCCGCCACCGGCGCGCCCCTGGCGACCCCGCGATAGCCCGCGGGCCGCGCGTGTGTGATCCATGAGCCGGCCGTGGTACGGTCCCCGGCCAGATGAGCACCGCGATCACCTCCGCCGATGCGGCCACCGACCGCACGACGCGCCCGCCGGCCAAGGGGCCGCGCTGGCCGCGCCGGCTGCCCGACCCGCTCGTCTGCGCGGTGGTGGTGGCAATCGCCGCGTTCGCGGTGCTCGGCATCGGCTCGCCGCTCTGGGGCCGCACCGCGCTGGTCGAGACCGGCCTGCTCAACCACGTCAGCCCCTACAACGACGGGCAGCTGCGGGACATCGGCCAGCAGACGCTCGATCTCGGTGACACCGTCGACGGCGCGATCCCCAACGCGTGGCTCTTCGGCGAGGCGGTACGCGACGGCGAGTACCCGTCGTGGAACCCGTACGTGCTCGGCGGCACCCCGCTCGGCGGTACGCCCAACCAGGGGCTCAACTCGCCGGTGGCGCTGCCGTTCTGGTTCCTGCCGGCGTGGCTGGCGCCCGCGTTCGTCAAGCTGCTGGAGATCCTCGTCGCGGTCGGCGGGGCGTACCTCTTCCTCCGGCTGCTGCGGCTCGGCCGGGCGGCGGCGCTGCTGGGCGGCCTCGCGTACGCCACCAGCGCCTTCATGGTGGTCTGGACCAACTGGCCGCAGTCCCGGGTCGCCGCGTTCATCCCGGCGCTCTTCTGGGCGTTCGAACGCCTGGTGCGGCATCCCCGCGCCCGCGAGCTGGCGCTGCTCGCGCTGGTGGTGGCGGCGCTGCTGCTCGGCGGCTTCCCGGCGGTCACCGGTTACGCGGTGCTCACCGGCGCGGCCTACCTGACCGTGCGCGCCTTCGCCGAGCACGGGCCGGCGATGCGCCGGATCAGCGCCACGATGGTCGCCGGCGCCGGAGGCGTGCTCGCCGGGGTCGCGCTCGTGGCCGCGCAGCTGCTGCCGTGGACCAGCGTGATGTCGACGGTGCTGGTGCGCGGCCGGGAGCAGACGCCCGACCTGCACATCCCGCCGGAGCTGCTGCTCACCACGATCGCGCCGTACGCCTTCGGCACCGTCGACCCGGCCAGCCCGCCGACTTACTACCACGTGCGGATCTTCCTGGAGGAGGTCTCGTACGTCGGCGCGGCCGTGCTGGTGCTCGCCATCGCCGCGATCGCGCTCGCCCGCCCGGCCCGCGCGCTGCTGCCCCGGGCCACGTGGGCCTTCTTCGTCGCCGCGACGCTCTTCTGGGGCGTGGTGGCCTTCGCCGGCGGCCCGCCCCTGTGGCTGCTCCAGAGGCTGCCGTACCTCTTCTCCGACAACTCGGTCGAACGGGTCCGCAGCGTGCTCGGCTTCCTCGTCGCGGTGCTCGCGGCGGCCGGCTTCGAACTGCTGGTGCGCCACCGCCGTTCCGCCCCCGCCCGCGCCGGCCGGATCTACGCGGCCGCGGTGTGGGCGGCGGTCGCGGCTGGTGGCGTGGCGGTCTACCTGCTCGGCCGGGGCGTCGCCACCGCCGACGCGGGTCGCGCCGCCGACCGCCTGGCCCAGCTCGACGCCGAGGTGCTGCTGGGGCTGGCGTTCGCCGTGGTCACGCTCGGCTGCGCCGCCGCGCTGTGGTGGGGGCCGCGCCGGCCGGCGCTCCGCGTGGTGATCGCCGCGGCGATCCCGATGCTCGTCGCGGTCCAGGCGCTCGTTTGGGTACGGCCGTACTACCCGCGCACCGAGCGGGAGAACTTCTACCCGGTGACCGACGTGCACACGTACCTGGCCGGGCACCTGGGACACGAGCGGTGGTTCGGCAGCAACAACGCGCTCTTCGGTGGCATCCACATGCAGTACAAGCTGCGCGCGCTGCACGGGCACTCCTTTGTGGACAGACGCTTCGCCGAGCTGCTGGAGGCGATGCCCGGCCAGCAGTTCAGCCCGCCGCCCAAGCCGGCCACCTACCTGCGCACCGAGCCGCTCGACGGAGAGCCGCCCACCAGCCCCATCCTCGACCGGGTGAGCGTCAGCCACTACGTGACCCCGCCCGAGCGCGTGCCGTACGGGCCGCGGCGGGTCGACGAGGGCGACGGGGGCACCGTGTCGCTGCGCCCCGGGCAGACGGTGACCGTGCCGGTGCCGGGCGGCGGCCCGCTGCGCGCCCTCGGCGTCACACCGGTCGCCGAGGGGATCACACCGACCCGCCGTACCAGAATCGACGTGGTGGTCCGTGGTGCGGACGAGGCCGTTGTCGCGGAGGCCGGCCGCTATGACCGCGGCATCACCGCGGGAAGGCCCTTCTTCGTGCCGCTCGCGGCCGAAGCCGCGCGTGGCCCGCTCACCGCGGAGATCACGGTGCGCGACGGCCCGGCGCTGGAGGTCGCCGCGCGCGGGGGAGCGCCGGCACTCTCCGTCGTGGGCACGGCGGACGACGGCCTCCGCCTCGTCTTCGACGACTCGTCCGTGATCTACGAACGGACCCGGGCGCTGCCGCGCGTGCGGTGGGCCGCGCACGCCACCGTCGAGCCCTCCGGTGAACGCCGCCTGGCCCGCCTCGCCGCCGGCACCGTCGCCCCGGACGAGGTGCTGCTCGACCGGGCCGGTCCGGCGGCGGACGGCGCGCCGGCGCGGGTGCGGTGGGTCGCGGACGGCTTCGACGACATGGAGGTCGCGGTCGAGGCGCGGGGCGCCGGCTACCTGGTGCTGGCCGACGCGATCCAGCCCACGTGGCGGGTCACCGTCGACGGCGCGGCGGCCGAGCTGGTCCGCGCCGACCACGGGCTGGCCGCGGTGGCGGTGCCGGCGGGGACGCACACGGTCCGGTTCACGTACGCGCCGCGCGGCCAGGCCCTCGGCCGCTGGGTCACGCTCGCGACCGCCGCGCTGCTGCTGGCGGCGGTGGTGGGCGAGGCGTGGTGGCGGCGCCGGCGGCGGCGGGCACTGGTCCCGGCGCCCCGGTCCGCTCCCTGACCGGCGTTCCGGCCGTAGCCGGACTCCACGGCGAGCCGCCGCACGCCCGGGACGGGAGCGCGTCGGTGTCGGGCTGGGCTTGCTTTGCTTTCCCAGAGGGAACGGCTCCGCGTCCGGTTGGCGGACGCCCAGGTGTTCCCTGGAGGGGGGAACCCGTGCATGGCGAGAAGTTGACCCTCTGGAGCCTGTTGCAGAATCGCCAAATTCGAGCGAGGCGAGGGTCGCCTTGACCCTCGCTGGCCGCCGTTCGGCGGCCAGCGGCCGACACAGCCGTGTTTTTCTCAACACGTTCCGCGATCAGGCCATTTTTGCAACAGGCTCTCTGGGGTCAAGAAGTCGCCGCGGACGCGCAGCGCCCGTCCGTCTCCGCGCGGCGGTGCCCGCTGCCGGCGACGGCGGCGGTCGAGGCCGCGGCCCGCGAAGGAGGCGACCGCCGGAGCCCGATCCGCTTCGAGAGGCGCCGGAGTCTTGGGGCCCTGCCAAGATCTCGACAATTTCCCTGATGTTGCTGCCTCCGGCCGGGGACGAGGCAGCAACATCAGGGAAATTGCTGTTACGTGCCGCTGGTGGGGGCGTGGCTCAGGTCATGCGGGCGAGCGCCCCGCGGAGCCGCCGCAGGTCGCGGAGCCGCCGCTCGTACGTCATCGCGACCCCGATCAGCAGCAGGCCGCCCACCGCGAGGTACGCCCAGCGGGGCAGCACGTCCCACACGAGGATCTCGTGGATCGCGACCACGACGAGCGTCACGCCGCCGACGATGAGCGGGGCCTGGCGCCGCTGGCGGGCGCCGACCAGCACGACGGCGAGCGCGCCGGCGCCGAGCAGCAGCCGGCGCGTTCCCTGCCCGTCGGCGGCGAGGATCGAGGCGAGGCTGGGCAGCAGCGCGACCGCGAGGCCCGACCCGTAGCCGACCCAGCTGCCGATCCCCGGCCGTGCCCGCAGCGCGAGGTGGCCGGCGACGAGGGCCAGGAGGGCGGCCGGCAGCGTGTACGCCTCGGGGACCGCGACCCGCTCCTCGGCGAGCAGCAGCCACCACGCGAGCACGACGCTCGCCCCGGCGACCAGGGCGAGCGTGCGCCGGGCGGTCTCGCGGGGCGCGACGGCCCGCACGGCGAGGGCGGCGGCCCACAGCGTGCAGACCGCGGCGGCGTGCCGGGCGTCGGTGATGGTCAGCAGCAGCGCGACGACCGCGGTGGCGTGGGCGGCGGCGTCGAGCGCGACCCGTTCGCCGCGCCGGCCCGACCCCCGCGCCCCCTCGGCCACCGGCGCGGCAGCGGCACCGGGGAAGGGCGCGCCCCGCGCCACGCCGGCCGCCGGTGCGCCGCCCTCGGCGGCGCCGGCTCCCAAAACAACGCCCTCAGCGGCAGCGGTCCCCGGACGAAGGCGGAGGAGCGCGGAGAGCGCGAGTGCCAGCGCGGCTACGCCGAGCACCGGATACGCGGCGCGTCCCAGCGGCAGCCCGGCCGCGAGGGTCGACGCCACGCCGAGCCAGCCGCCCGCGCCCGCCGCGACCAGCCAGCCGGCGGTGCGGGCGCCGGCGTGCCGGGCCGCGGCGCCCACGGTCGCACCGGCGACGACGACCAGGCCCAGGCCGGCGAGCGTGGACGCCTCCGTCGGCAGCAGGCCGGCGAGGCCCGCGGCGGCGGCGAGGATGCCGGCGACCACGGCGAGGGGGCGGGCGCCGCGCAGGGCGTACACCAGGGTCAGTGCCGTGCCCAGCGCGAGCGAGGCGGCCGGGACGGTGGGCCAGGGCGCCTCGGCGGCGGCGAGGAGCGCGACCACGCCGACCAGCCCGGCGAGCGTGGTGGCGACGCGCTGCCCGACCACGGCGAACGCCACCGCGACGAGGAGGACGGCGGCCGCGCTGCCCCCCGGTACGCCGAGGTCGGCCCCCGGGTCGTGCCCCACGCCGTCCGGCGTGCCGGACCAGGTGTCGCCGAGCCACGCGTACGGCGCGAGGAAGAGCACGTACGCCAGCGGCACCACCACCACGAGCAGGGCCAGCCCGTGCGGCAGCGTGGCGATGCCCAGCGGGAGGCGGCCGGCGGGGCGCGCCAGCCGGTACGCGACCGCCAGCACCACCAGCCCCAGCGCCGGGTAGAGCCCAGTCGGATCGCCAGAATCGGCCAGGTCCGGCCAGAGGGTGGCGACGGTGGTGGCCGCGGCGAGGGCGGCGAGCGCGTACCCCCGCGTGGCCCGCCCGGCGAGGAGGGCGACCGGAACCAGCAGCGGCGCGGCGGCGGCGAGGCCGGTCCGGGCCGGCCACGGTTGCGGCGCGCCGGCCGCGAATACCGCGCACGCGGCGGCGGCCGGCCAGGCGGTGAGCCCCACCGCGAACGTGACCCGCCGCACGACCCCCTCCGCGCCGCCCGCGTGGGCCGCCGCGCCGGTGAGGACGAGCGCGCCGAGCGCGGCCGTGGCCGCCCACGGGTCGACGAGGCTCACGGCCACCGCGTGGGTCGCGAGCACGGCGGCGGCGATGCCGGCGGCCACCGGTACGAAGCGGGACACCACCAGCGCGAGCGCGGCCACGACCGCCAGCTCCAGCGGCACCTGCGTCCACCACGGGGCCGGCAGCCCGAGCAGGGCCACCGCCCCGCCGGCCACGCCCACCGCCCACCGGGCGCGGGCCGGGAGGGCGAGCGCGAGCGCCGCGGTGGCGAGGGCCACCGCCACCGGTACCTGCCAGTCGAACGGCGCTCCGGTGCCCGAGCCGCCCCGCCACACCGGCAGCGAGGCGGCGAAGCTGCCGACCGCGTTCGCGGCGGCCATCACGAGGGTGAACGGAGTCAGCAGCGCGACCGCCGCGATCCCGCCGATCCACACGCCGAGCGCCTCCGGCTGCGGGCGGGAGCGCACGAGGTGGGCGCCGACCACGAGCGCGAGCACGGTGACCGCGGCGAGGACGAGGAGCAGCGAGGGGGTGGTCTGCGCGAGGGGACGTACGACGGCGCTCCCCACCGCCACCGTGGCCACCGCCGCCGCCACCGTCCGAAGTGGACGCGACCCGGCGACCAGCCCGGCGGCGACCAGCGTCCCGGCGGCGAGCAGCGCCGGCCCGCCGGCCAGTGCCGGCCAGTCCACGCGTCCCGGCGTGAGGAGCGCGGCGAGCGCGACGACGGCGGCGAGCCCCTGCGCGCAGCCGTACAGTGCCCACGCGGTCACGCGCAGCCCGCCGGTGGTGAGGCGTACCGCGGCCAGGCTCGCCACCGCCGACACGGTGAACGCCACCGACCAGCCCCGCACGCCCGCCCCCAGCTCGCCGGCGAGCAGCGGCACCACCGGCTGCACCGCCACGAGCGCGGCGAAGCGGGGAGCGGCGAGGCCGGTGGCGAGGCCGTACGCGACGCCGATCGCCCCGGTCACCGCGCACACGCCGGCCGCGTAGGCGGGGCCGGGGACGTCGCCGAGGCCGAAGAGGTTGACGTACCAGGCGGCGTATCCGTCGAGCACCACCAGCAGCATCGCGAGCGCCGCGAACGTCTCGGCCGTGCCGCGCAGCCCGCGCCACACGGCCAGCGGGGGTACGGCGAGCGCGAGCAGCGTCACCGCCCCCAGACCCAGCGAGCGGCCGACCGCGCCGTAGGTGGCCCAGGCGACGCCGGCGAAGACGATCGCCGCCGCCCCGACGAGCAGACCACCGAGTACGAAGAGGAGGTTCTGCACGGTGGCGGAGCGTGCCTCGGGTCCCGGCCCGGCCGGCGCGCCCGGCCCGCCCGGCCCGCGCGGCCCCGGCACGACCGGCTGTCCCGGCGTGGCCGGCGGTGACGGCGGGGCGGCCGGTCCGGGCTGGCCGGGCGCGAAGGGCGGCTGCCCCACGATCGGGCCGCGGGTCGCGAAGACCGCCTGCCGGACGCGGACCGCCAGGTCGTCGCGGCGTCGCTGGGTCTCGCCGAAGCGGGCCGCCAGCGCCGCGAACGCCCGCCGCGCCTCCTCGACCTTCGGCGCCAGGGCCGCCAGCTCCGCGTTGAGACGCACCACCTCGGCGGCCTGGGGGTCGGGCGCCCGGCCGCAGGCGCGGCAGCCGGTGTCGAGGTCGGCCGGCGCGCCACACGCCGGGCAGGGGTACATGATCACAGGAGCATCGTGCCAGCGCAGCGCCACTCCAGACCGCCACGCTCCCGCACGGCGGTCACATCACACACGAAGCCGCGCGACGACGGCGCCCGCCCAGCGCTTTCGAGCTGGGCGGGCGGTGGGAGCTATTCGTCCCAGGTGGGTCTCGGGGCGCGGCTGCCCAGCGGCCGGGTCGACTCCCAGGTGCGGCGCCACGAGCCGGCCGGGAACTGCTTGCCGGTCGGGAGCGCCAGCTCGCCCTTGGCCTGGGCGCGCAGCGAGCCGTACCAGCCCAGCTCCTCCTCGGCCCAGAGCTGGGAGATCGAGCTGGCCATGCGGCCGTTGAAGGCGCGCGCGCCCTCGCCCGCCTGGGGGTGCAGCGGCATGCCGTAGCGGACGACCACGCGGGCGCGGCCGGGCACGGGCCAGTTGCGGCCGCGGGGCATGGCGGCGTAGGTGCCGCGCAGGCCGATCGGCACCATCGGTACGCCCTGGGTGACGCAGAGGTGGGCGGCGCCGAGCCGGAGCGGGGACATCCAGCCGTCTTCGCTGCGCGTGCCCTCGGGGAAGAGCAGCAGGCTCCAGCCGCGCGCCAGGAGCAGCGGCGCGAGGCTGCGCAGGCGCCGCGAGCGGTGGCGTTCGACCGGGAACGCGTTGAACACCAGCGCCGTCACCACCGCGCGGATGCGAGCGTCGAAGAAGTAGTCGGCGGCGGCGCCCACCGCGACCCGCTCGCCCAGGTGACGCGGGAGCGAGCCGAGGATCAGCGGCGTGTCCAGGTGGCTGCTGTGGTTGGCCACGAAGACCACCGGGCCCTTGAGGCCGGCCAGGCGGTCGGCGCCCTGGACCTCCGGGCGGGTCTGGCTCCAGGTCAGCGGGGTGAGCACGCCCCGCTGGATGGCCCGCCGTGCGGCCTGCGCCGCCTGCGTGCGCGCCCAGCCGGTGGGGAACTCGCGGGGCGGCTCCGGCGGCTCGTGCGCGACCGCCGAGCGGGGCGTCCGGGAACGCCCGCGCCAGTCGCGCCCGCCGGTGAGGCTCCGGATGTCCTTCATCAGACCCACGAGGAGGACCCCCTCACCGTACGTCCGCCATCGTCAGCGGCGGGGCGTGCAGGTAGTTGATCGTCGGCGAGCCGCCCACGCGCTCGCGGGCCATCTCCAGCGCGTCGTCCAGTGTGGACGCCGAGCGGAAGCCCATGCGCGCGGTGGTCTTGCGGTCGCCGCCGACGAAGATGACGTCGCCGAGGTGCTCCAGCGCGTGCGCGCCCCAGTACCACATGTAGAGCGGGTGCACGCCGTGGTAGGCGTAGCTGTTGCGGTACAGGTGGATGTACCACGGGTCGGTGGCGAACTGCTCCTCGAACTTGGTCTCGATCGCCACCGGGTCGGTGGTCTCGGCGAGCACCTCTTCGAAGAAGTCGATGTAGCTGGGGTGGTGCACCGGATGGAACTCGTTGCGCACCGGGTGGTAGTAGATCGCCACGCCGCCGGGGCGGACGATCGGCTGGTTGCGGTACAGGTTGAAGAAGTAGCCGAGCCCGAGCGACATCACCAGGATCGGGTTCATGATGGAGTTGACGTTGTAGGGGCAGATGTACGGCAGGCCCCAGATGCCGATGTCCGCCGGACCGTCCACTTCGGTCAGTTGCTGGCGGAGCACGTTGCGCATCGTGACCTCGTGCACCTGGATCGGGTCGCCCGCGGTGACCGAGGTGATGCCGTACGGCGAGGCGGTCTTGTGCCAGATCTGCCGGCGGCGCTTGGGCGGGGCGAGGTCGTTGGCCCGCTTGACCGCCAGGTAGGCCGCCTGGTCCTTGAGCGTCCACTCCCATTCGCGCTTGTTGAGGAAGCCGAGCTGCGTGGGGAACGTGTCGTTGTTGACCGTCGTCTCGATCTGGAAGATCTTGAGGTTGTCGCCGAGCAGCCCGGCCATGCGGTCGTACGAGTGGTGCATGGCGGAGTTGGGCGGGTCGTTGAACGAGCGCGAGTGCCGCAGCGTGTGCACGTTGTGGTGGTGCTTGAGGCTGCGGTACGACGCGAGCCCGACCGACACCGACTTCGGGCCGCCGCTCATGGCGGTGAGCGAGATGTTGACGTACACGATGAGGTCGCTCTCGGCCGCGCGGCGGTTGATCTCGACGACCTCGCCGTGCTTGGTGTGGCCGATCTCGGTGAGGTTGGCCTTGTCCTCGGCGTCGTGGTTGCGCAGGTGGCGGGGGAAGAAGGAGCGGTAGACCCGCTCGCCGACCGTGCGCTTGAGCTCGGCGGGCGTCATGCGGCGGTGCAACGCGTTGCCGGCGATCAGCTCGACGTCGTCGACGCCCTTGGCCGCGGCCAGCTCCAGCACCTGCTCGATCACCCGCTGGCGGATGTCGGGCGTGCGCATCGGCGGCAGCGGGATCGACAGGTCGTCGAAGACGATCGTCAGCTTCATGCCGGCGAAGAGCAGCTCGCGCAGCGGCTCGCGGCCCAGCGGGTTGTCGAGCGCGCGGCGGATCTCGCCGTCGACGTCGCGCAGACCGGGCAGCGACTCCGGCGGGTAGATCACCCGGCTGCCCAGCGGCAGCTTCTCCAGGCGGAACCCCTCGCCCTCGTGCATCAGCAGGGCGGGCGTCCGTTCGTCCACCTCTAGAACAAACCCTGGCCGGCTCACGCTGACTCCTCACTAGCTTGCGGCCGCGGGGCTCCTGGCCTACTGGTTTTGATGGTTCGCTCGCTCACGGATGGGGTCCCCTTATTGGTCCTTGGTCGGGTCGAACGCCACCTTGATCGAGCCCAGCCGCCCCGAGGAGCTGGCGTGGCCGATCGCGTCCCGCCACCGGGACAGCGGGTAGACGGCGTCGACGTAGCCGGTCAGCGGCGCGGACTTCGCGAGCGCCATCGCGTCCGCGAAGTCGTGGCCGCCCGAGGCGTACGCCCCGACGATGTTGAGCTCTCGGAACCAGGCCGGCGTGAGGTCGACGCTGGCGTTGGGCATACCCGACAACAGCACGGTACCGCCGGCGCGGACGACCCGCAGCGCGGTGTCCAAACCGGACCCGGACGTGCAGTCGAAGGCGATGTCGGTGCCGCCGAGCAGAAACTCCGCCCCCTGCTCGGGCCGGGCGAGGAAGCCGCCGGTCGCCCGCCGCAGCGCGCGCGCCGCCCGGTCGGAGGAGAGCACCTCGGTCGCGCCCATCTCACGGGCCCGCTCGCGCTGGTGGCCGTACCGGGCGATCACGTAGATCGGACCGGCCTTTGTGTACTCCCGCAGCGCGAGCGTGGTGAAGAGCCCCACCGTGCCCGCCCCGACGACCAGCACGCTCGCGCCGTCCGGGATCGGGACGCGGCGCACCGAGTGGACCGCGCAGGCCAGCGGCTCCACGAGTACGGCACGCTCGTTGTCCAGCCCGTCCGGCACCTTGTGCAACTGGCTGCCGTGGGCCACGAACATCCGGCTCCAGCCGCCGCCGGTGTCGGCGCAGAAGCCGGTCTGGAGGGCCGACGAGACCCGCCCCGAGGTGATGTGGTCGCAGCGGCTGTGTTCGTCGGCCGCGCAGCCGGGGCAGAGCTTCACGTCCCGGGGGAGGCAGCCGAGCACCGGGTCGAGCACCACGCGACTGCCCTTGGGCAGGTCGGGGAGCGGGTCCAGCGTCTCGCCCACCACCTCGTGTCCGGGGGTGAAGGGCAACGAGATCAGAGCGCTGAGGTACGGCGAGTTGCGCCCGGTCAGCAGCCCCAGGTCGGAGCCGCAGATGCCGGAGAGCAGCGGCTTGACCCTGGTCCAGCCCGGCCCCGGCAGGCGCGGCTCGGGGCGGTTGACCAGCCGCACCGGCGACATGTTCGCCGCCCACCAGCCCGCCGCCCGGCCGGTCGCGATGGTGCCGGTCGCGGTGCGCGCCGTGATGTACCGGATCGGCGATCGGTGGTACTCCAGATTCAGGTTCATGCGTTCTCCGCCGTCCGGTCGCCGTCCGCGCCCCTGTTGCCGAGCCTGATGGTGCCCTCGCCTCGCTCGGTCACGGGACCGTCTCCAGGAAGACGTCGCCGGCCGGCAGGGTGTACGCCTTCCACTGCGCCACGGCCCAGCGGCGCGACTTGGCGTGGCGGTACAGGTGTGGGTCGGGGTTGACCGCCACCGGATGCCCGACCGCCTCCAGCAGCGGCCGGTCCGAGTAGCTGTCGCCGTACGCGTAGCTGGCCGGCAGGTCGGCGCCGGAGGTCTCCGCGTAGCGCCGCAGCCACGCCGCCCGCGCCTCGCCGACCAGCGGGGGCGCCTCGAGGAAGCCGGAGTAGCGCCCGTCGCGCATGTGCAGCCGGCTCGCCACCACCTCGTCGAAGAGGCCGGCGATCGGCTGGACGAGCACGTCGACCGTACCGGTGATGAGGATCGTGCGGTGCCCGGCCGCGCGGTGCTTGCGTACCTGGCGGATCGCCTCCGGATGCGAGCGGCGCAGCAGCGCGTCGCCGAGCCGGTCGTGGACGATGCGGGCGAGCCCGGCCTCGTCGGCGCCCGCGTACCGCCGCATGAACGTGCGCAGGAACTCGCCCCGGTCGCGCCGCTCGGCCGCCATGTAGCGGGGGAGCTTGCGGACCAGGTCGGCGATCTCGCCGGCCCAACTGGAGCGGGGCAGGTCGCAGAGGCGGGCCAGCAGGTACGTCTCGATCACGTTGGACGCGACCAGCGTCCCCTCCAGGTCGAAGATCGCCACCACGTCACCACCGTTGGGTGACTGCCGGAGCGCCGGCAGCGCGTTGCTGCTGGTGCGCCGTCCGCTGGTCGCCTTGCGCATGGTGGCGGTGATCGCGGGGTAGTGCACCTCCTGGAGGTAGTGGTACCAGTCGATGCTGGCCGCGTCGAAGCCGTGGTCGTCGACCCGCTCGGCGGGCAGCGACCGGTGCAGCGCGAGCAGCTTCGAGTCGGTGTAGATGACCTCGGCCTCGGTGTAGACGCCGTACAGGTCGGCGTACTTGCGCAGGAAGTCGAGCTGGTCCTGCTGCCGGGTCAGGTCGTCCTGCCACCGCCGCGTGCGCTTGTTGGCCGGCGCCGCGAGCAGTGCCTTCTGCGCCACCGACAGCACGCGCTCGCCGGTGCGCAGTTGCCGCTCGACCCGCCGCGCGCCGGGGAACGTCCACTCCGGCACCTTGATCTGCCCGCGCCCACCGTCGGGCATGGGGTGGTCGGTGAAGTACTCCTTCACGCTGTCGTACATCGCCCGGAACGTGAGTGGGTTACGGGCGCCGGAGCCGACGTGGTAGTAGGCCGGCTCGTCGACCGGCGGGGGAGCGGCGGCGACCGCGAGCGTCGCGTTGACCACGATGTCGACCGGGATCACGTCGAGCACGCCGTCGGGCAGGCCGGGGAACTCCGGCAGGATGCCCCGCCCGAACGCGAGGATAAGCGGGTCGGCCATCTTGAAGCCGTCGATCCAGCCGGGGAACGGATGGCGCAGCGAGCTCTCCACGATCGCCGGGCGCACCACCGACAGCGGCATCACGCCGGTCAGCATCTGCTCGGCCACGCGCTCGCCCAGCGCCTTGGTGAAGGTGTAGACGTCCGGCCAGCCGACGCTCTGCGCGCGCAGCCGCCCGTACTCGACGAGCTGTTTCTCGACCCACTCGACCCGCCGCTCCTCGGCGGCGTTCGCGGTGCTCTGCGGCCCGGACTTGCCGTGGTCCTTTCGGGCGTCGGCGATCGCCCGCTTGAGCACCGCGGGACGGCGCGAGTCCCACTCCACGCTCTCCCGCGCCGCGCGGGCCGAGGACAGCTCGATCCGCCAGTCCGCGTCGTGGTCCAGCGACCGCTCGGGTACGACGCCCTTGCGCGCGCCCGCCACGTAGGCGGTGGAGACGTGCACGATGTGCGGCGTGGCGCCGGACGCCTTGACCGCCTCGTAGAGGTCGATCACGCCCTGCACGTTGGTGCGGAAGGCGTCGTCGATCGGCGGGTCGAACGAGACCGTGGAGGCGGCGTGGATCACCGCGTCGATGTCGGCGGGCAGGCTCACGTCGGTGTTGCCCAGCTCGGCGTCGACCACGCTGACCCGCTCGGCGACGATCGCCGCCACGGCCTCCGCGCCGACCGACTCCCGCCACTTGGCGAAGATCGGGCGCTTGAGCAGCGTGTTGAGCCGGTCGGTCCCGGACGAGCTGCCCCGTCGCCGGATCAGCAGCGTCACCCGCGTCTCCGGATAGCTCGACAGCACCTTCTCCAGCAGCGCCTGCCCCAGGAACCCCGTGCCCCCGGTGAGCAGAACGTGTTTCCCACGCAGATGCCCGCTCTGGGCCTGCCACGCTTCGTCGCTCGGCGCTTGTCCGCCGTCGTGGTCCGGGCCCGTAGCCTCGCGACTCCCGCTCATGCTGTGGCGACCTGGACGCCGAACGCCCGCACCGCCTTGGAGACCAAGCTCAGCCCCTGCTGGCCGGGCAGCTTGTCGACCTTCTGGTCGAGCATCTGCACCATCTTGTTGCCCCCTTCGCCGCCGAGCAGGTGGTTGAGGACGAACCGCGTCTCGGCCTTCGGCGTGATCGTCGAGCCGACCGGGGCCCAGAACCTGCGCAGCGCGAACCGGGTGATCCGCTGTGCCTTCCGGCTCCGCGCCAGCCGCTCCCGGGCCTCGGACATGTAGAACGCCAAGTGTCGGCTCTCCTGTTGCTGGATGCGCTGCAAAATCGTGGTCAGCGTCGCATGCTGTTCAAGCTCGATCAACCTGCCGTACGCCGCGTGCGCCGACCACTCGTTGACCGCGCCCCACGTCATGTGCGTGGCGATGAAGTCCTCGCCGAGCACGGCCGCGGTGAGGCACTGGCTGATCGGCGCGATCACGTTGCCGCGAAAGCCCTGCGCGAGCCGCACCGAGCGGTGCCGGGGCAGCCCGTTGACCTCGGCGTGCACCGCGAGGACCCGGTCGATGACGTCACCGTGCCAGAACTCCTCGAAGTTCCACATCGTCAGGAACGCGGTGATCCGCGGGTTCTGGTGCGACGGGGTGACCAGCAGGTCGCGCAGGTAGCAGACCGTGTGCGTCTCCACGTCGGTCATGTAGTGCAGGCAGCGCAGCGCCTCGGCGGAGAGCGGCTGGTCGCGGAAGTCGTCGAAGTCGATGTCGTCGACCTTCACTGCCTGGGCGGTCTGTTTGTAGTGGTCGAGGTTGAAGGACATGTGGGCCGGCCTCCGAGGGACTCAAGTTACGGCGCGCAGGTAAAGCTCGACGACCTGGTCGAGCCGCTTGCGATTCGGAACGAGGACGTTGCCCGGACGGGCCAGCCCGTCGAGAAAGACGAAGGTCATCATCGGGCCGATGAAGAGGCGGGTCGCGAGGTCGAGGTCGACATCACGGATCACGCCCGCGGCGCGGGCCCGGTCGAGCACGGCCTCGACGCGGGCGAGGAAGCGGGCCGGCACGGTCTCCCGCCAGATCGCGAGCAGCCCCGGGGTGGTGGCCATCTCCGCGATGAAGATGCGGAAGAGGGCGAGGTAGTCGTCGCTCATGAGGTGGCTGGTCATCACCCAGGCGACCTCGGAGAGCACCTCGCGCAGGTGCTCGCGGTCGGTCACCGTGCGGTCGGCCAGCAGGGGCGCCCGCTCGTCGAGGGAGGCGACGATGCCGCCGAGCACGTCGACGAGCAGGTCTTCCTTGCTGCGGAAGTAGACGTAGAGCGTCTGCTTCGACACCCCGGCGCGGGCCGCGATGTGGTCCATGCTCGTGCCGGAGAAGCCGGACTCGAGGAACGCGGCGAGCGCGCCCTGGCGGATCTGCTCACGCTTGGCCTGGGCACGTCGCGAGTCGAGCTCCACGACACCCCCTCGCCCCCGCGGCGGTCGACCGGCCGGTCAAACCAAACTGTTCAGTTTGATTCGGAGTGTGATGCTGCCACGCCCTCCCACAGACATCAAGAGCGACCCCTGTCACAACAGTCGCTCCGGTCCCGCGCGCTCGCCGAGGGCGAGACAGCAAAATCCCTGACTTTGCTGCTTCGAGCGCACTCGGAGACAGCAAAGTCAGGGATTTTGTGTGGATCATGAGCGCGCGCGGCGGCGGAGCGCTGCCCGCAATTCGGCGACCACGCCGTCGAAGTCGTCACGCAGGCGTTTCGCGGTGACGTGCAGGACCAGCCAGTCGGCGCCCAGCAGGCGGTTGAGGCGTTGGCGGTCGCGGTGGATCTGGTCCTCGGCGGCGTGCCACAGGCCGTCGTACTCGACCGCCACCTTCTGCTCGGGCCAGGCGAGGTCGACGCGGGCCAGGAACCGTCCGTCGCGCTCGATGACGTACTGCGTGACCGGCGCCGGCACGCCCGCCAGCACGAGTCGTACCCGCAGTCGGCTCTCCTGCGGCGACTCGGCGCCCGGATCGGCGAGAGTGGCTGCCCGCAGCAGCCGCCGCCAGCCGCGATGCCCTCGGCGGTGCCTGGCGTACGCCTCCAGGTCGGTCACCGTCACCAACCCACGCCGGATCAGCAGGTCGACGATGACCACGGCCTCGACCAGATCCAGCCACTGGGCGAGATCCCAGCAGGTACGGGCCGGCGTGGTCGCCCGTACGCCCGCGAGATCACGCACGTCGCCGTCGAGAAGGTCGGCAGCGTGTACGTCGAGGCCGCCGAACGGGCCGAAGCGGACCCCACGCGGGACCACGACCTGTACCGGTTCGTCGGTCGTGGCGGTGCTCGCGCCGTAGATGGCGGCCGCCGACCTCCCCGCGACCGCGCCGGTGGCCGGGAGCAGGTACCAGCAGACCGCGAGGCACCGGTGCCGATGGTCGATCGTGAGTGAGGCGTCCGCGTAGACGCCTCGGAACAGCGGCCGCCAGGCGGCGCTGCGCAGTTCGGCGGGGGTCAACAGCTTCCCGCGAAGGGCGGTGCGGGCCAGGAAGATCTTGCCGGCCAACTCGGCCGGGCGCCGGGGAGGTCTGGGCATCCACTCAGGATCGCCCGCGGTCCGGCGGGCGCGCCGCCCCGTGCCCGGTGACGTCTCCGTGACGCGGGGCAGTGGCGTGCGACACGCCGTGGCCTGCGCGGACGCGGCACGGCGTGTCGTCGCTCACCTTTACACGTCCTCGGAATGCGGGCGAAACACGGATGGCTTTTCCTAGACGTGGTCAATCGGCCACGACTTTCACGCACTGCCGTCACAGGCGCCGGCTGGCGTAGCCACGTGCCCAATTCGCGTTTAAGGAGAAGAGTGTGACCCTGCGGGTCGACCCCACCGACGGCGCCTACCGTCCCTCCCCGACAGTTCCCACCCTTCAGCAGGCCCGGAACGATACCTTCCCGCAGACCCCGACCCACCGCGGCAGCGCACCCGACGGGCGCCGCCGGATCCTGATGCTCTCCTGGGAGTACCCGCCCGTCCTCGTTGGTGGCCTGGGTCGGCACGTGCACCACCTCTCCACCTCGCTGGCCGCCGCCGGTCACGAGGTCACCGTCGTCACCCGGCACGCGCCCGGCGCGCCGCTGGAGGAGTACGCCGAGGGCGTGCGGATCGTCCGCGCTCCCGAGGACCCGCCCGTGTTCCCGCTGGCCACGCCCTCGCTGCTGGCGTGGACGATGGCGTTCAACCACACGCTGACCCGGGCCGCCCTGCGCGCCACCGAGTCCGGCGAGTACGACGTGATCCACGCCCACGACTGGCTGGTCACGCACACCGCGATCACGCTCAAGGAGCACCTGGACCTGCCGCTCGTGGCGACCATCCACGCCACCGAGGCGGGCCGGCACCAGGGCTGGCTCCCCGACGAGATGAACAAGGCCATCCACTCCGTGGAGTGGTGGCTGGGCCGGGAGGCGGCCCGCGTCGTGGTCTGCTCGGAGTACATGAAGTGGGAGGTCAACCGCCTCTTCGACCTCCCCAC
This sequence comes from Phytohabitans kaempferiae, assembly GCF_042433955.1. Lineage (NCBI taxonomy): Bacteria > Bacillati > Actinomycetota > Actinomycetes > Micromonosporales > Micromonosporaceae > Phytohabitans > Phytohabitans kaempferiae. The sequence continues at coordinate 43,313 of NZ_JBHLUH010000074.1, forward strand.
CGAGCGGCTCGACGTGGTGGCCAACGGCGTGGAGACCGACCGCTGGCAGGTGCCTGCGGACGCGGTCGCCAACGCGCGCCGGCGGTTCGCCGGTGAGGGCCCGCTGCTCACCTTCGCCGGTCGCCTGGTGTACGAGAAGGGCGTGCAGGACCTCATCGCCAGCCTGCCCAAGCTGCGCGACCGCCACCCCGGCCTGCGCCTGGTGATCGCCGGCGACGGCCCCTACAAGCCGGAGCTGGAGGCGGACATCCACCGCCTCGGCCTGAGCCAGACGGTCACGTTCCCCGGCTTCCTCGGCGGCACCGACCTGCCCGCCGTGATCGCCGCGTCGGACTGCTTCACGGTGCCGAGCATCTACGAGCCGTTCGGCATGGTGGCGCTGGAGGGCGCCGCCGCGGGCGCGCCGCTCGCGGTCGCCTCGACCGGCGGGCTCGCCGAGTTCGTCACGCCCGGCATCAACGGCATGACGTTTCCGGCCAAGGACCCGGACGCGCTCGCCGACGCGGTGGGCACGCTCCTGGCCGACGCCGACCAGGCCCGTACGATGGCCGACCGCGCCCGCGCGATGGTTCACGAGCGCTACGGCTGGGCCTCGATCGCGGCACGCACCGCGGCCGTCTACTCCGCGGCCATCGCGCAGGCGCCGGCGTTCAACGCGGCGCAGGCCGAGGCCCGCATGGCGCAGGGGCGCCCGGCGATCAACATCCGCGAGGGCAACCTCTTGGCGGTCGCCTGATGCTGAGTACCCTCTCCCGGATCAGCGACTTCGATCTCTTCCTCATCGGCCAGGGCCGGCACGAGCGGCTCTGGGAGGTGCTCGGCGCGCACGTGGAGGGCGCCGGCACGCGGTTCGCGGTCTGGGCGCCGAACGCCCGCGAGGTCCAGGTGGTCGGCGACTTCACCGGCTGGGAGGGCGTGCCGCTGGAGCGGCTCGGCCTGGGCGGCGTGTGGTCCGGCTTCGTCGACGGCGCCGCGGCCGGCCACCGGTACAAGTACCGGATCCACGGCGCCGACGGGCGGTGGGTCGACAAGGCCGACCCGCTCGCCCGGGCCACCGAGGCGCCGCCGCGCACCGCGTCGGTGATCGAGCAATCCGCCTACGAGTGGGGCGACGCCTCCTGGGTCGCCGCCCGGCGCTCGGACCACCACGCCCGGCCCATGTCGGTGTACGAGGTGCACCTCGGCTCCTGGCGCCCCGGACTCTCCTATGTGGAGCTGGCCGACCAGCTCGTGGAGTACGTGACCGACCTCGGCTTCACGCACGTCGAGCTGCTGCCGGTCGCCGAGCATCCGTACGGCGGCTCGTGGGGCTACCAGGTGACCGGCTACTACGCGCCGACGGCCCGGTTCGGGACGCCGGACGAGTTTCGCCACCTGGTCGACCGCCTGCACCAGGCCGGTGTCGGCGTACTGCTCGACTGGGTACCGGCGCACTTCCCGAAGGACGAGTGGGCGCTGGCCCGCTTCGACGGCACCTGCCTGTACGAGCATCCCGACCCGCGGCGGGGCGAGCATCCCGACTGGGGCTCGCTGGTGTTCGACTACGGCCGGTGGGAGGTGCGCAACTTCCTCGTCGCCAACGCGCTGTACTGGCTGGAGGAGTTTCACATCGACGGGCTGCGGGTCGACGCGGTCGCCTCGATGCTCTACCTCGACTACTCGCGCGGCTACGGGCAGTGGGAGCCCAACGCGTACGGCGGTCGCGAGCACCTGGAGGCGATCGACTTTCTCCGCGAGCTGAACGCGACGGTGTACCGCAATCACCCCGGCGTGGTGATGATCGCCGAGGAGTCGACCGCGTGGCCCGGCGTCTCCCGCCCGGTCGACTGGGGCGGGCTCGGCTTCGGCCTGAAGTGGAACATGGGCTGGATGCACGACACGCTCGGCTACGTGAGCCGCGACCCGGTGCACCGCTCGTACCACCACGACGAGCTGACCTGGCCCGGCGCGTACGCCTTCGACGAGCAGTTCCTGCTGCCGATCAGCCACGACGAGGTCGTGCACGGCAAGGGCTCGCTGGTCGGAAAGATGCCGGGCGACCGGTGGCAGAAGCTGGCCGGGCTGCGCGGCTTCCTGGCGTACATGTGGGCGTTTCCCGGCAAGCAGTTGCTCTTCATGGGCTGCGAGCTGGCCGACGACCGGGAGTGGAGCGAGGCTCGCGGGCTGGACTGGTCGCTGACCGGCGAGGGCACGCCCGCGCTGCTGCGCGACCTCAACCGGGTCTACCGGGAGTCGCCGGCGCTGTGGGCGCGGGACACCGACCCGGCCGGGTTCGGCTGGATGCGGTACGACGACCGGGCCGCCAACGTGGTGTCGTTCCTGCGGCACGCCGACGGGGAGACGCTGGCCTGCGTGGTCAACTTCTCCGGCGTACCGCGGATCGGCCACCGGGTCGGGCTGCCCGAGAGCGGCGCGTGGGAAGAGGTCGTCAACACCGACGCGCGCGTGTACGGCGGCTCCGGCGTGGGCAACTTCGGCGTGGTCGAGGCGGGCGGTGCGCCCGCGGACGGCCAGCGGCACTCGGCGGAGGTGCACGTGGGCCCGTACGCCGCGGTGTGGCTCCGCCGCCGCGCGGCGTAACTGCCCGCGGCGTAGCGGGGCGTGGCGAACACGCGCCACGCCGTGGATCAACCCTCGGGCTAAATCGGGATAAAAACGCGCGCACCGGGCAGGATAAGGACCATGGCCGAGCTTGCCGTGTGGGCGCCGGAACGGTCCCGCGTGCGCGCCCGCCTGGACGGCGGGCGGGAGGTCGACCTCACCCGGGGCGAGGACGGTTGGTGGCGGGCGACGGCGCCCACCACCGACTACGCGTTCCTCCTCGACGACGAGGACGAGCCCCTGCCCGACCCGCGCTCGCGCTGGCAGCCGCACGGCGTGCACGGGCCCAGCCGCGTGTACGACCACTCCGCCTTCCCTTGGACCGACGGCGGCTGGACCGGCCGCGCCCTGCCCGGCAGCGTGCTGTACGAGTTGCACGTCGGCACGTTCACCCCGGAGGGGACGTTCGACGCGGCGGTGACCCGCCTGGACCACCTGGTCGACCTCGGCGTGACGACGGTCGAGCTGCTCCCGGTGAACGCGTTCAACGGCGAGTACAACTGGGGGTACGACGGGGTCTGCTGGTACGCGCCGCACGAGGCGTACGGCGGGCCGGACGGGCTCAAGCGCCTGGTCGACGCCTGCCACGCGCGGGGGCTCGGCGTGCTGGTCGACGCGGTCTACAACCACTTCGGCCCCTCCGGCGCGTACGCCCCGCGCTTCGCCCCCTACCTCGCCGAGGGCACCAACACCTGGGGGCGCTCGCTCAACCTGGACGGCCCGCTCTCCGGCGGCGTGCGGCGGTACGTGATCGACAGCGCGCTCATGTGGCTGCGCGACTACCACGCCGACGGGCTGCGGCTGGACGCGGTGCACGCGCTGGTCGACCACCGGGCCGTACACCTGCTGGAGGAGCTGGCCGCGGAGGTGGACGCCCTCGCCACGCACCTCGGCCGCCCGCTCACGCTGATCGCCGAGTCGGACCTGAACGACCCGCGCCTTGTCACGCCCCGCGAGGCCGGCGGGTACGGCCTGCACGCGCAGTGGGACGACGACGCGCACCACGCGCTGCACACGCTGCTGACCGGGGAGCGGCAGGGCTACTACGCCGACTTCGGCGGGACCGACTGCCTGGCCGCGGTGCTGGAGGGGGCCTTCTTCCACGCCGGCACCTGGTCCAGCTTCCGCCAGCGCACGCACGGGCGGCCGGTCGACCGGGAGCGCACGCCGGGGCACCGCTTCGTGGCGTACCTCCAGAACCACGACCAGATCGGAAACCGGGCGACCGGTGACCGGATCAGCGAGGCGCTCAGCCCCGGGCTGCTGCGCGTCGGCGCGGTACTGCTCTTCACCTCGCCGTTCACGCCGATGCTCTTCATGGGCGAGGAGTGGGGCGCACGTACCCCCTGGCAGTTCTTCACCAGCCACCCCGAGCCGGAGCTGGCCGAGGCGGTGGCGGAGGGGCGGCGCCGGGAGTTCGCCGGCCACGGGTGGGGAGGTGGCGAGGTGCCCGACCCGCAGGACCCGATGACGTTCGCCCGCTCCCACCTCGACTGGGCCGAGCTGGAGAAGCCCGCCCACCGCGAGCTGTACGACTTCCACCGCGCGCTGATCGCTCTGCGCCGGGCCCACCCCGACCTCGCCGACCCGCGGCTCGACCGGGTCGACGCGCGGCCGGGGGACCGGTCGCTGGTCGTGCGGCGCGGCACCGCGGCCGTCGCCGCCAACCTCGCGCCGCATCCCCAGCGGCTCGCCCTTCCGGCCTCCGCCCGCTCCATCCTGCTGGTCACCGACCCCGGTGTACGAGTGGAGGGCGAGGTCGTGGACCTGCCGGCGGAATCGGCCGCGGTCGTAGGGATCTGACCGGGGGGAGCGGGGCATCCCCTCGACGGGTCGCACCGGTATCCTCCTACGGTCCTCACGAGCGCACCGGGCACCTCGTGGAGGAGTCATACGGAAGAGGGCGATGACAACACAGCACTCCACGCTGCCGTCCGCGCCGGCCACGCCCGCCGCGGAGGGTGGCGGGCCGACACCTGGGCGGGCTCCGGCGCGCCGGTGGTGGCGGCCCGACCTGCTCACGACGGTCGGGGTGCTGGCATTCGTGCTCTTCGCGCTCGGCACGGTCGGCTCGCCGTTGTGGGGCGGCTCGGTGCTCGCCGGCACCGACGAGCTGGGGCTGCGCAGCCCGTACGCGGACACCGGCTTCGCCGGCATCCAGGTGCAGAACAGCTTCATGGACGACACGACAAACGCCGTGATTCCGGACACACTGCTCTTCTCTGGGCGGTTGAAGGACGGGGAGATCGCGGCGTGGAACCCGTACGTGGTCGGCGGCGTGCCGCTCGGCGCGATCCCGACGCTCGGCCTCGCCAATCCGCTCACACTGCCGTACTACCTGCTGCCCGACTCGCTCGCGCCCGGCTACGTCAAGCTCCTGGAGACCCTGTTCTGCGGGGTCATGATGTTCCTGTTCCTGCGGCGCCTGCGGCTGGGTCGCCCGGCGGCGGTGCTCGGCGGGCTGGTCTTCGCGAGCAGCGCGTTCATGATCATGTGGACCAACTGGCCGCACACGCGCACCGCCGCGTTCATCCCGGCCGTGTTCTGGGCGGCCGAGCGATTCGTGCAGGAGCGGCGGGTCCGCGACGCCGCCCTGATCAGCCTCGCGGTCGGCGGCATGCTCGCCGGCGGCTTCCCAGCGGTCACCGCGTTCACGCTCTTCACCGCCGCGCCCTACCTGCTGGTCCGGGCCTTCGCCACGTACCCCGGCCAGGTTCGCCGCATCACGGGGGTGGTCGCCGGCGCGGCCGGGGGACTTGTCGGCGCGCTCGCGCTGGTCGCGTTCCAGCTGCTGCCGTTCACCTCGGTGATGTCACAGGTGCTCATCGCCGGCCGGGAGCAGGAGTCCAACGAGCACCTCTCGGCCGCCAGCCTGATCACCACGCTCGCGCCGTGGGCGCTCGGCACGGTCAAGCCGTCCAGCCCGCCCGCCTGGTACCTCCCGGTCAACCTCGTCGAGTCGATGTCCTACATCGGCGCCGCCGGGCTCGTGCTGATCGTGGTCGCGGTCGCCACGCCGTGGGCCGCGCGGGCGTTCCTGCCCCGGGCCACCTGGACGTTCCTGGTCGTCGCGCTCGGCGTGTGGCTCGTGGTCCTCTACTCCGGTCCGGGCGCCAGCCTCGCCCACCACCTGCCGGTCTTCTCCTCCAACTTCGTTGGCCGCGCGCGCAGCGTCGTGTGGCTGCTGATCGCCGCCCTCGCGGCCGTCGGCCTGGAGATCATCCTGCGCCGCCGGCGGGAGGCCACCGCCGTCGAGGGCAACCGCCGCCGTCGCATCGGGTACGCCGTCGGCGTCTGGGCCGCGGTCGGTCTCGCCGGTCTGGTGATCTTCCGCGAGGCGCGGCACGCCGCATACGTCGCGCCAGGCGGGTCGGCGCAGCGGGTCGAGCGGCTACGGCAGCTCAACGAAGAGGTGCTGATCGGCCTCGGCTTCCTCGCGCTCGCCGCCGCCGCGGTCGCGCTCGTGTGGTGGTCGGGCGGGCGGAGCGAGCCGCTGTGGGGCCGGCTGCGGGTCGGCGCCGCCGCCACACTGCCCGTGCTCGCCGCGGTCCAGGCGCTCACGCTCACCGTGCCCTACCTGCCCCGGGTCGAGAAGGAGACGTTCTTCCCGGTCACCGCGACCCACCAGTACCTCCTGGACAACATCGGCCACGAGCGCTTCGCCGGCACCACGCGGGCCATGATGATCGGCTCCGACTCCAAGCTCCAGCTCCGCGCGCTCGGCGGGCACCAGTTCGTCAACCAGCGCTTCGCCGAGCTGGTCCAGGGCGTGCCGACCCGGCAGTTCGCCTCGCCGACCTGGCTCGACCTGCCCGCGCTGCCCGAGGTGGCGACCAGCCCGGTGCTCGACCGGCTCGGCGTCCGCTACTTCGTCGCCAGCCCCGCCGCGATGGTCTTCGGCGACCGCCTGCCGGGGGCGGAGGGCGGCACGCCGGTCCCGCTCACGGCCCCGGCGCGGCTCACCACCGAGGGGCCGCTGCGCGCGGTGACGATCACCCCGGTGGGCCCGCTGCCCTGGCGTTCGCCGCAGGCGACGATCGACGTGGTGCTGCGGGACACCGAGGGGCGCGAGGTCGGGCACTCCAGGCGGCTCGCCAGCGGCCTCGCCGAGGGCAAACCGTTCGACCTCCCGGTGGCGTCCGAGCAGGTCCCGGTGGGCAGCCCGCTGACGCTCGACTTCACGACGAGCGGGTTCGCCGGTCAGCTCACCGTCGCCGGGAGCGACGGGCAGGTCGCGCTCGGCTCGGTCACCGCCAAGACCGACGGGCTGCGCCTGGTCGAGTCGGTGCCGGCGGTCATCTACGAGCGGCGGGAGGCCGCGCCGCGGATCCGCTGGGCCAGCGAGGCGATCGTCGAGCCCGACGGGGTGGCCCGCGTGGAGCAGTTGTCGAGCGGCGCGCTCCGTCCTGAGCAGGTCGTGCTCGACACGCCCGGGCCGGCGGCCGACGGAGCACCGGCCGACCTCCGGATCGACGAAGACGGCACCGACGCGATCGAGGTGTCGGTCTCCGCGCGCGGTGCCGGATACCTGGTCATAGCGGACGCGATCCAGGGCCAGTTCAAGGCCACCGTCGACGGCCACGCGGCCGATCTTGTGCCCGCCGACCACGGCCTCGCCGCCGTCGCAGTACCCGCCGGGGAGCACGTGGTGCGCGTCGAATATGCCGCACCATACGATAATCTCGGCGGCTGGGTCTCTATGCTCATGGTCATCGCCCTCATCGCAGTGGTGCTGGCCGGACGCGTTCGGGACCGCCGCCGTTCCGCATCCGAGGGCATCGGCGCCGCACGCCGGGGCCAGATTGTGACAAGTCGATGATTATCGAGCAGACGGTACGGACCGCCGAGGGACGCCCCAGCATGGCACCAAAGCCACCAGAGCCCGCGACGCTCGACGTGACGATCGTTCTGCCCTGCTACAACGAGCAGACCCACGTCGTGGAGGAGATCGAGCGCATCACGAAGGCGATGGACTCGAGCGGGTTCAGCTACGAGTTGCTCGTGATCGACGACAAGTCCACCGACAGCACGCTCGCCGTGCTCCGCGAGGCCGAGCCCCGCTTCCCGCACATGCGGCTGATGGCGTTCCAGCGCAACGGCGGCTCCGGCACCGCCCGCCGCATCGGCTCCCAGGAGGCGCGCGGCGGCATCGTGGTCTGGACCGACGCCGACATGTCCTACCCCAACGAGCGGATCCCCGAGTTCGTCGCCTACCTGCGCGACAACGAGCACGTCGACCAGGTCGTCGGCGCGCGCACCACCGAGCAGGGCAGCCACAAGGCGCTGCGCGTGCCGGCCAAGTGGGCCATCCGCAAGGTCGCCGAGGTGCTCGCCGGCACGAAGATCCCCGACCTCAACTCGGGGCTGCGCGCCTTCCGCAAGTCGGTGTCGCTGCCCTACCTGCGGCTGCTGCCCCCCGGCTTCTCCTGCGTCACCACGATCACGCTGGCCTTCCTCTCCAACCAGCACCAGGTCGACTACCTGCCGATCGAATACTCCAAGCGCTCCGGCACGAGCAAGTTCCACTTCGTGCGCGACGCCTACCGGTACATCCTCCAGGTGCTGCGCATGGTCGTGTACTTCAACCCGATCAAGGTGCTGATGCCGCTCGCGCTCTTCCTCTTCGGACTGGGCGCGGTCAAGGCGATCGTCGACATCTTCCAGTACTACTTCCGCATCACCACCAACGCGATGCTGCTCATCGTCACCGGGCTCATCATCGCCGCGGTGGCGTTGCTGGCCGACCTCATCGTCCGCTCCCGCGCCGACTGAGCGGGGCCACGTCGTGCGAATCGCGATCGTGGGGCCGGCTCACCCGTACAAGGGCGGCATCGCCCAGTACACGACGGCACTGGCCCACGAGCTGACCGCGGCCGGGCACGAGGTGCGGCTGGAGTCGTGGTCGCACCAGTACCCGAAGCTGCTCTACCCGGGGCAGTTGACGGTCAGCGAGCCGGAGCTGCCGCCGTTCCCGGGGACCCACCGCGAGCTGTCGTGGCGCCGGCCCGACTCGTGGTGGGCGTGCGGTCGGCGGCTGCGCGGATACGACGTGGTCGTGCTGGTCACCGCCACGCCCATCCAGATGCCCGCCTACCGGGGCATCCTCGCCGGGCTGGGCCGCCGGCGCACCGCGCGCGTGGTCGCCCAGTGCCACAACGTGCTCCCGCACGAGCGGCGCGCGGCCGACGTGCGGCTCATGGCCGGCGTGCTGTCCCGTGTGGACGGCGTGCTCGTGCACACCGCCGAGCAGGCCAAGCTCGCCAAGTCGCTGACCGACAAGCCGGTGGTGGTCGAGCACATGGCGCCGATCGTGGTGGCCGCGCCGGCCGCCGCGGGGATCTCGTCCGAGCATCCCTTCCAGCGGCTGCTCTTCTTCGGCATCGTGCGGCCGTACAAGGGGCTCGACGTGCTGCTGCGCGCGATGGCGGCCGGGCCTCCCGAGGTGTCGCTGCGGGTCGCCGGCGAGTTCTGGGGCGGCCCGGAGGAGACCCAGAAGCTGATCGCCGACCTCGGGCTGGCGTCCAGGGTGGAGCTGCGCCCCGGATACGTCGACGCCGCCGACGTGCCGGGCCTCTTCGCCGACGTCGACGCGCTCGTGCTGCCGTACCGCGCGGCGACCGCCTCGCTCAACGCGTTCCTGGCGTTCGCCCACGAGCGGCCGGTGATCGCGACCCGGGTCGGCACGGTCGAGCAGGACGTGCGCGACGGTGTCGACGGCGTGCTCTGCGCCCCCGGCGACGTCGACTCGCTCGCCGACGCGCTGAGCCGCTTCTACGCCGAGGGCGAGCCGCTGCGGCTGCGGCTCGGCGTGCGGGCGACCGACACCGCGCCGGGCTGGCAGGCGTACCTCGGTGCGGTCCTCACGGCGGCGGACCGCTCGTGAGCGCCACCGCGTCCTCGGACACCGCGGTGTCCGGCAGTCTTCCCCCGCCGCCGCGGCGGCGGGGCTTCGGCATCTGGTTCAAGGTCGGTTTTCTGGTCCTCGCCGCCACGGCCGGCGTCTGGTACGTCGTCGCCAACTGGGACGAGACCGGCCCCGCGCTCCGCTCGATCGGCTGGGGCGCGGCGCTCGCCTCGGTGCCCCCGGCGGTCGCGGCGGGCATCGCCGGCATGCTCGCCTGGCGGCGCCTGCTCGCCGACCTCGGCCATCCGCTGCCGGTCGTCCCGGCCGGGCGGGTCTTCTACACCAGCCAGCTCGGCAAGTACCTGCCCGGTTCGGTGTGGACCTTCGTCGCCCAGGTCGAGCTGGCCAAGCAGCTCAAGGTGCCGCGCCCGGTGTCGTTCGCGGTGAGCATGCTCGCGATCGTGCTGTCACTGGCGGTCGGCCTGGGCATGGCGGTGATCCTGCTGCCCTTCGGCGGCGGTGACGCGCTGCGCCAGTTCTGGTGGCTGTGGCTGCTGCTGCCGGTGCTCGTCGCCGTGATCCATCCGGCGGTCACCACCTGGGGCATCAACCTGATGCTCCGCGCGCTGCGCCGGTCGCCGCTCACCGTCCGCCCCACCGGCCGGGGCATGCTCGCCGCCAGCGGCTGGCAGGCCCTCAACTGGTGCCTGATGGGCCTGCACTGCTTCATCCTGGTGCGCGCCGCGGGGGCCGAGGGCTGGACCGTGCTGCCCCTCGCGGTCGGCGGCTTCACGCTGGCGTACTGTGCCGGTGTGCTCTTCGTGCCGGCGCCCGCCGGCGTCGGTGTCCGGGAGCTGGCGCTCGGCGCCGCCCTCGCCACCGCGATCACCCCGCAGGCGGCGGCCGCCGTCGTGCTGGTCTCCCGCCTCGCGCTCGCCGTCGTCGACATGGGCATGGCAGCGCTCAGCATCCACCGAACCAGGCCCCCCGAGGAGCAGAAATGAGCGAGCGGAGCGAGCGAATCGCCAGATTCAGCCCGCCTGTTGCCGCATGCCCGTCGCCGGCGAAGGGAGGACGGGCATGAGCACGGCGGCACCGCCCGGAGGCGCGGCCACCGCGCTCGCCAAGCGCGTTGCGGAGAGCGCGCTCTGGACCCGCGTGCGGCTCCAGCGCGCGATCGCGGCGCCGGGCTCCCGTCCGGCCCCCATGCCCCCGACCGACGTGCTGCGCACGCGGGCGGAGTGGGAGCAGGCGGTCGCCGAGTGCCGGCGGCTGCGGCTGCCGCTGCACCACGACCGCCCCAAGAACTGGGACGCGCTCGGCGCCGTCGCCACGATCCTCGACCGCCTCGGCACCGGCGCCTCGGTGCTCGACGCGGGCAGCGCGCGCTACTCGTCCGTGCTGCCGTGGCTGCGCCTGTTCGGCCTCACCGACCTGGTCGGCAACAACCTCGAGTTCGGCGAGGACGTGCGGCGCGACGGGGTCCTCTTCCGGTACGGCGACATCACCGGCACCGACTTCCCCGACGGCCGCTTCGACGCGGTGACCTGCATGAGCGTGATCGAGCACGGGGTGCCGCTGGAGCCGTTCCTGGCCGAGTCGGCGCGGATCATCCGCCCCGGCGGGGTGCTCGTCGTCTCCACCGACTACGACCAGGACCCGCCGGACACCAGCGACAAGAAGGCGTACGGCGCGCCGGTCCACATCTTCTCCCCGGTGGAGATCAAGGAGTTCGTGGCGGTCGCGGAGAAGCACGGCCTGCGGCTGCTGGGCGAGCTGGCTCTGGAGCACGCCGAGCGCCCGGTGCACTGGAAGCGGGTCGGCATCGACTACACGTTCATCCGCTTGGCGTTCGCGCGCGACAGATCGTCTAGCTGATCGCGTCGATGCGGGCCATCTCCTCCTCGGTGAGGCTGAAGCCGGAGACGTCGAAGTTTTCCCGGATCCGCTCGGGCGTGGCCGACTTGGGGATGACCACGATCCCGTGCTGGATGTGCCACCGCAGGATGACGTGGGTCGGCTTCACGCCGTGGACGCGAGCCACCTCGGCGAGCACCGGATCGCGCAGGTCGCTGCGGCGGAAAGGGCTGTAGCCCTCCACCACCACACCGCGCTCGCGGTGCTGGGCAAGCAGCTTGGGCTCGTGGAGCGCGGGGCTGTAGGGGATCTGGTTGACCGCGGGCGTCACGCCGGTGGCCTCGGTCAGCGCGTCGATCTGGGCGATGCTGTAGTTGCTCACCCCGATCGCGCTAGTCAGCCCTTCCTCCCGCGCCGCGATGAACGCCTCCCACGTCTCCGGGCGGGCCGAGCCGTTCGGCGGCCAGTGGACCAGCCACAGGTCGAGCTTGTCGATGCCGAGCGCGGCGAGGCTGGCCGCGATCGTCTCGCGTTCGCGGCCCGCGCGTTCGGCGGGGAGCTTGGTGGTGACGAAGACCTCCGCGCGCGGCACGCCGCTGTCGGCGAGCGCCCGCCCCACCTCGCTCTCGTTGCGGTACATGGTGGCGGTGTCCAGATGCCGGTAGCCGGTCTCCAGCGCGACCCGCACCGGCTGGTACGCCTGCTTGCCGGGAAGCTGCCACGTGCCGAAGCCGAGCAGCGGCATGTCGTGGCCCTCGCCGATGCCCACGGTGGGTTGTGTCATGCACCCCAACCTACCCAGTGCCGCCGTGCCGTTCCGTGGCCTCGCGGGATCGTGCTGGCAGACTTGGGCGGTGCTGGTCGTACACGGTCTGTGGCTGCCCGCCGGCCACCTCGGCCTGTGGGCGGAAGACTCGACCCCGCCGCCCCGCGCGACCCGGCGGGCGGCCCGGCCGCATCCCTTCGCCGCTCCGGCCGAGGTGGTCGCGGCCGCGCTGGGCGACCTGGCCGCCAAGGGGAGTCACGGGTCCGCGACGCTGCGGCTGCCCACCGCCGGCGGGCGGCCACTCGACTCGCCCGAGCTCGTGCGCACCGAGGCCCCGGCCCGGTCCAGGGCCGCGGTGGCGCTCGCCCCCTGGCGCGTACCAACGCTTGAGCTGGACCCCGACGCGGCGGTGACGCTGCTTCGCGGGCTTGACGACGGCGTGGCTCATGGTGCTTCGCTGCGGCACGCGGCGGAGGTGGCGGCCTTCGCGGCGGACCTGGTGCGGCGCGGGCGGTTGCTGCCGGCGGTGGCCGGCGACGCGGCCGCGTGGCGGCCGCTGCTGACGGGCGGCGACGCGGCGTGGGCCCGCGCGCTCGCCGCCGCGCTCCCGCCCTCCGCGCGGGCCGGGGGAGGAGACCCCGCGGCGCTCGTCGGGGGCATGCTCGACGCGATGGTGGACGCCGCCGCCCGTGCCGCCTTGGAGGGGGTACGACTCGCGGGTGGGCGCGGCACCACCAGCGGCTCGTGGCTCGGTGCGCTGACCGGGCGTGACCGGCGGGTCGACGCTGACGCGTCCGAGCTGGCCACGCTCGCCGAGGCGGTGGCGCAGTGGCAGCGCGACGCGGCCGGCGGGGCGGTGCGGGCCTGCTTCCGGCTGGTGGAGCCTGGGGAGGAGGAGACGCGGGACTGGCGGGTCGACTTCGCGCTCCAGGCCGCCGACGAGCCCAGCCTGGTGGTGGACGCGGAGGAGGTGTGGCGTTCGCGCGGGGCACTCGACGCGCTCGCCCGGCACCTCGACGCTCCACAGGAGACACTCCTCACCGAGCTGGGGCGGGCCAGCCGGCTGTGGACCGAGCTCGACGACGCGCTCCGCACCGCCAAACCCTCCACACTGGACCTCGATGTGACCGGTGCGCACCGCTTCCTGCGCGAGGGGGCGCCGTTGCTGCACGCGGCCGGCTTCGGCGTGCTGCTGCCCACGTGGTGGGGGCGCCCCGGCTCGCGGCTCGGCGCCAAGCTCCGCGCCAAGAGCCGTACCGCCCCCGGCACCGTCGCCTCGGCCAGCGCGGTGGGCATGCGCTCCCTTGTGGACTACCAGTGGGAGCTGGCGCTCGGCGACGAGCCACTGTCCGAGAAGGAGCTGCGCGAGTTGGCGAAGCTCAAGACGCCGCTCGTACGCCTCCGTGGCCGCTGGGTCGAGTTGGACGCCAAGCACCTCGCGGCCGGGCTCAAGCTGCTCAAGTCGGGCGGCGAGATGAGCGTGGGCGAGCTGCTCCATCTCGGACTGTCCATGGAGGACGACCCGGACGCCCTCCCGATCCAGGCGGTGACCGCCGACGGCGCGCTCGGCGACCTGCTGGCCGGCGAGGCGGAACGCCACCTTGAGCCGATCGACCCGCCGGAGAGCTTCGCGGGCACGCTGCGGCCCTACCAGAGGCGCGGCCTGGCCTGGCTGACCTTCCTCCAGTCCCTCGGACTGGGCGGCATCCTGGCGGACGACATGGGATTGGGTAAGTGCTTAAGTGGCGACATGTCGGTATTTGTCAACGGGAAGCTCGTCACTGCCGAGCGGCTGTGGGCGGAGTACGCCGGACCGTCCATGTCGGACGGAGAGGGGGAGTGGGCCGCGCCGACGCGGCCGCTGATGGTGAACGCGCTGTCCGGGGGCCCGTTCCCGGGTCCGATGGTCGAAGCCCCGGTGCGCCGCCTCTACCGGCAGCACGTGAGCGAGTGGCTCCGGCGGATCCGGCTCGATGACGGTAGCGAGGTCCTGATCACCCGGCGGCACAAGCTGCTGGGCACGCACGGCTGGACCAACGCGATCAAGGTGGGCGACCGGCTGTGCGTGCCGGCGCGGCTGACCTGGCGGGGCGAGCCGGTCGACCCCGACCTGACGACGCTGCTGGCGTGGCAGATCAGCGAGGGCCATGAGCTGCCGACCGGCGCGCTGCGAATCTCGCAGAGGGACACGACCGTCCTCGACCGGGTGCGTCGCAGTGCCCTCGATGTGGGCGCCCGGCTGGGCGTGCGAGTCAACCGGCCGACGATCACCGTGAACGACAAGGGATGCGGCATCCTCGACATCCGCAGCGTGGCGTACATGCGCTACCTGGAGGAGCGTGGCTACCGGTGGGGCCAGCGGTCGGCGGGCAAGGCGATCCCGGACTTCGTCGTGGCGGCCGACGACGCGACCATCGCGCTGTTCCTGCGGGAGTTCTTCACGGCGGAAGGCTCCGTCGTCCCGGCGATGCGGATGGTGGAGATCAGCTCGGCCTCGCCGGTCATCATGCGGCAGCTCGCCACGATGCTGCGCCGCTTCGGCATCTGGCTGCGCTTCAGTGTCAAGCACAAGCGTGCCACCAACGGCTCCGGCATTCTCCGCCCCTACCACGTCGGTGTCATCGGCGGCCCGTCCCTACGTCTCTTCCAGGAGCACATCGGCTTCTCCGATCCGATGAAGACGGCCAAGCTGGCGAAGGTCTGTGCCAAGCCGGCCAACACGAACGTCGAGGGCGTCCCGGCGGGCGACATCCTGTCGTACGCGAAGTCGGTCACCGGCCTGCCGGCGCGCCACTTCGGCGTGGGCACGGTCTACTTCGCGGGCGGCCAGGAGACGTCGCGGGCGTCCGCGGCGCTCGCGGTCGCGGGCATGGACCGCATCCTCTCCGGCGAGGCAGCCGCGGAGTACGCGGCCCGCCCGCGCACGAGGTGGACGGCGGCGGTGACCGAGGCGTACCGGCGCCTGGACGTCGACGGCCTCGGCGACCTTCGGGACGCGCTCGCCTGGCGGGCGGGCAGCGAAGTGCGTTTCGCGGAGGTGGTGGAGGTCGAGGACGTGCACCACACCGGCTGGGTGTACGACTTCGAGGTCGCTATGCACCACAACTTCGTCGCCGGCGGGATGCTCTGCCACAACACCGTGCAACTGCTCGCGCTCATCTCGGGCGACGGGCCGCAGGTGGGGCCGACGCTGCTCGTCTGCCCCATGTCGCTGGTGGGCAACTGGGAGCGGGAGGCGGCGAAGTTCGCGCCCGGGCTGCGCGTGCACGTGCACCACGGCGCCGAACGGGCGCGCGGGGCGGAGTTCGCGGCGGCGGTGCGGGCTGCGGACATCGTGGTCACCACCTACTCGGTCGCGGCCCGCGACGCCGAGGCGCTGGGCGAGATCCCGTGGCACCGCGTGGTCGTCGACGAGGCGCAGGCCATCAAGAACGCCGCCACGCGCCAGGCCGCCGCCGTGCGCGCGCTGCCCGCCCGCCACCGGGTCGCGGTCACCGGAACGCCCGTGGAAAACCGCCTCGCCGACCTCTGGTCCATCATGGACTTCGCCAATCCGGGTTTGCTGGGCGGTGCGGCGGCGTTCAAGAAGAAGTACGCGCTGCCGGTCGAGCGGCACGGCGACGAGGAGGCGGCCGCGCGGCTGCGGCGGATCACCGGCCCGTTCGTGCTGCGGCGGCTCAAGACCGACAAGACGATCATCTCCGACCTGCCCGAGAAGCTGGAGATGGAGGTGCTCTGCAACCTCACCGGCGAGCAGGCGTCCCTCTACCAGGCGGTGGTCGACGACATGCTGGAGAGGATCGAGCGGAGCGACGGCATCGAGCGGCGCGGGCTCGTACTCGCCACGATGAGCAAGCTCAAGCAGGTGTGCAACCATCCCGCCCAGTTCCTGCACGACGACACGCGGCTCGCCGGCCGCTCGGGCAAGCTGGCCCGCCTGGAGGAGATCCTCGACGAGGTGCTGGCGGCGGGGGAGAAGGCGCTGCTGTTCAGCCAGTACGCCGAGTTTGGCGGCATGCTGCGCGCCCACCTCTCCGCCCGCCACGGCCGCGAGGTGCTGTTCCTCCACGGTGGAGTGTCCAAGAAGGACCGTGACGCGATGGTGGCCCGCTTCCAGGGTGACGGCGGGCCGCCGCTCTTCGTGCTCTCCCTCAAGGCCGGCGGCACCGGCCTCACCCTCACCGCCGCCAACCACGTCGTCCACGTCGACCGGTGGTGGAACCCGGCCGTCGAGGACCAGGCGACCGACCGGGCGTTCCGGATCGGGCAGCGGCGGGCGGTGCAGGTGCGCAAGTTCGTGTGCGCCGGCACGGTGGAGGAGAAGGTGGCCGAGATGATCCGCGAGAAGCGGGGCCTGGCGGCGCGGATCGTGGGTACCGGCGAGCAGTGGCTCACCGAGCTCTCCACCACCGAGCTGCGGCAGCTCTTCGCGCTGGAGGCGGGGGCGGTGGTGGAGTGACGCAGCCGCCCGACTTCCGCGAGTACGGCCGCACCCGTCCCGTCGAGGGCGGCCTCAAGGCACGCAGCGCCCGAGGGGCGATCGGCGAGTCGTGGTGGTCCCGCCGCTTCCTGGCGGTGCTGGAGTCGCTGGCCATCGGCAGCCGCCTCACGCGCGGCCGCTCCTACGCCCGCAAGGGCCAGGTGCTCTCGCTCACCGTGGCGCCCGGCGAGGTGAGCGCGGTGGTGCAGGGGTCGCGCGAGACCCCGTACGCGGTGACGATCGGCTTCGACCGCTTCTCCGCCGCGGTGTGGGCGCGGGTCGAGGAGGCACTGGCCGGCCAGGCCCTCTACAGCGCGCGCCTGCTCGCCGGCGACGTACCGCCCGAGCTGGAGGAGCTTTTCGCGCGGCTGGAGGCGCCGCTCTTCCCACAGGCGGTGGCCGACCTGCGGATGCGGTGCACCTGCCCCGACCACGCGGTGCCGTGCAAGCACCTGGCGGCGACGTTCTACCTGCTGGCGGAGGAGTTCGACGCCGACCCGTTCCAGTTGCTGCACTGGCGCGGCCGCTCCCGCGACGACCTGCTCGCCCGGCTCCGGCTGCTCCGCGGCGGCGGCGGCGTCGATGCCGTCTCCGGGGCACGCGGCCCCGCCCGCCCGAGCCCGCCGTCACCGATCGGCGCGGCCGCGGCCCTCGCGGACGTCGTGGACACCGCGCTGGAGGAGTCGGTCGACCGGTTCTGGCTGCCGCCCCAGCCCTTGCCCGAGCGGCCACCGACGCCGGAGACCGAGCCCGACCTGCTGCTGCGGCAACTGCCCACGCCGGGCCCGGTGCTGGGCGGTGCGGGGCTGGTCGCCCGGCTGCGGCCGGCGTACGAGGCGTTCGCGGAGTCGCCGGCCCCCTGAGCGGGCGGCGGTGCGGGCGGCGCGCCGCGTGCGGCGGGGATCAGGCGGCGTCGACCGCGGCGAGGGAGGGCTCGAGCGGGGCCGGGCGGCGGCGGGCGGCCGGGACCACCAGCGGGCTGCCCGTCTCCGGGTCGGGGATGACCCGGCAGTCGAGCCCGAACACCGCGCGCACCAGATCGGCGTCGACGACCTCGCCCGGCGCGCCCTCGGCCACCACGCGGCCGTCGCGCATGGCGATCAGGTGCGTGGCGTAGCGGCAGGCCTGGTTGAGGTCGTGCAGCACCGCGACCAGCGTGCGGCCGCCGGTCTCCTGGAGGTCGGCGCAGAGGTCGAGCACCTCGACCTGGTGGGTGATGTCCAGGAAGGTGGTGGGCTCGTCGAGCAGCAGGATGCCGGTCTGTTGGGCGAGCGCCATCGCCAGCCACACGCGCTGCCGCTGACCGCCGGAGAGCTCGTCGACGGGCCGGTCGGCGAGGTCGGCCACGCCGGTGGCGGCCATCGACTCGCGCACCACGCGCTCGTCCTCGCGGGACCACTGCCGCAGCAGGCGCTGGTGCGGGAAGCGGCCGCGGGCCACCAGGTCGGCCACGGTGATGCCGTCGGGCGCGATCGAGCTCTGCGGGAGCAGGCCGAGGCGGCGAGCGACCTCTTTGGACGGATACGACGTGATGGCCTTGCCGTCGAGGTGCACCGCGCCCGTGCGGGGGCGGAGCATGCGGGAGAGCGCACGCAGCAGCGTGGACTTGCCGCAGGCGTTGGGCCCCACGATCACGGTGAATGAATTGTCCGGGATTGTCACGCTAAGTTGCTCGGCGACGACCCGCTGGTCGTACGCGAGCGTGAGTCCCTCACCGGCCAGCCGCGACGGCACGGAATACCACCCCCGGTCCCGCAAAGTTTGGTGAGCCTAACATAACTGCTGGCCTGCGCTGTCGCGCAATCGACGTAGCTCTTTGGGGGGTCCGCCCCACGTTGCTAACGTCTGCGTCGGAGCGTGGGCTTTGAGGGAAGTGGGCGGTGAACGACGGAGCGATGAGCCTGAAAGCTCGGGCTCTGATCCTGGGCGGTGCCGACTTCTTCGGCCTGCACCTCGCGCGGCGGTTGGTCAAAGAGGGCTACCACGTGGTGGTCGTCGACAACCTGACCCGCGGACGTGACCGGGCCGAGGTGGCGGCGCTCGGCGCTACCCCCGGCGTGGAGGTGGTCGCCGGCGACCTCACCGACGGCGCGACCTGGGCCGCCCTGCGACGCGGCTGGGCGCAGATCTACCTGCTCGGCGGCGCGCCACCGCCCCGCGTGGTCGAGTCCGACCCGGTGCGGGCCGTGCGCGCCCACGCCCTCGCCGCCCTCCACCTCATCGACTGGGCCGCCCCCGGCGACAAGGTCTTCTTCGCCTCCTCCGGCGAGGTCTACGCGGACGGCGTCGAGGACGGCGTCGTGCAGGTGCCCACCGAGGAGGCCGAGCCGGTGGTGGTCGGCGACCTGGCCGAGCCCCGCTCGGCGTACGCGGCCAGCCGCCTCTTCGCCGAGGCCGCGCTCGTGCATGCCGCCCGCGCGGGGCGCAGCCGCGTGGTGGTGGGACGCTTCTACGACGTGTACGGCCCGCGCATGGGCGCCGACCACCTGATCCCGCAGATGTGCGTGCGGGCGGTGCGTGGCGACGACCCGTTCCGGGTGAAGGGGCCGCACCGCAAGCGCTCGTTCTGCTACGTGGACGACGCGGTCGAGGCGACGCTGCGGCTGATGGAGGCGCCGGCGGCGGTCGGTGAGATCGTCCACATCGGAAACGACGCGCCCCTGACGGCGGTCGGCGACGTGGCCCGCCTGGTGTTGCGGATCGCCGGCGTGGAGGCGCGCGTGGTGGCCGAGCCCGCCCCGCCCGGCTCGCCCGCCCGCCGCGCGCCCGACCTGGCCAAGCTGCGCCGCCTCACCGGCTGGGAGCCGTCGGTCGAGCTCGCCGACGGGCTGCGCCGCACCTTCTACTGGTACCGGCGGACCTGGGCGTCGTGACCTCCGTGGTCGCCCAGGTCACGGCCTCATAGGATCAAGGGCCATGGGGGATTCCGAGGCGCGGGCGCGGGAGCTGGTGGCGGCGCACCTGCCGGGCTACGAGGTGGCGTCGCTGGCGCGCCTGGGCGCCGGGCTCGACCACGTGGCGTACGAGGTGAACGGCGAGCTGATCGTCCGCTTCGGCGGTGGCGTCGAGGCCGACCGGGAGGCGCGGCTGCTCACCGCGGTCGGCGGCTTCTCGCCGCTGCCCGTACCGGTGCCGCGCTTCACCGACGCGGGCTGCCTGGCGTACCAGAAGCTGCCCGGCGTGCCCCTCATCGACGCCGCCGGTGTCGACGGCGTCCCGGTGGCGGCGGCGCTGGGGGGTCTGCTCGCCTCGCTGCACGCCGCGCCGGCCGAGCGGATCGAGCGGCTGGTCGAGACCGACGAGCTGCCCATGGCCGAGTGGCGGCGGGAGGCGGCCGAGACCTACGCGACGGTCTCCGCACACGTGCCGTCGGCGTACCGGCGGCGGATCGAGGCCTTCCTGGAGGCACCACCGCCGGACGACCCGGCCGCGCTCGCCTTCTCCCACAACGACCTGGGCATCGAGCACGTGCTGGTCGACCCGGCCAGCGGCACGGTCACCGGCGTCATCGACTGGAGCGACGCGGCGATCGTCGACCCGGCGTTCGACTTCGGGCTGATCCACCGCGACCTGGGCCCGGCGGCGCTCGACGCCGCCCTGGCCGCGTACGGCCCGGCGCCTGAGGGCCTGCGCGGGCGCGCGGTCTTCTACGCCCGGTGCAAGGTCTTCGAAGACCTGGCGTACGGGCTGGAGTCCGGCCGGCAACGCTACGCGGACAAGTCGCTGGCCGCCCTGGAGTGGCTCTTCGCGTAGCGCGCGCCCGTCCTGGACACGCGGGGGAGAATGCTGGGCATGAAGCCGGTCAATCTCAGCGCCGCCCTCGCCTCATTCGACGACGTCTACAGTCCCCGCATCGTGCAGCGGATGAACGACTACGACGTGCGGATCGCGCACGTGGAGGGCGAGCACGTCTGGCACACGCACGCCGACACCGACGAGTTCTTCCTGGTCCTCGCGGGGCGGTTCGACGTGGCGGTGCGGGCCGCCGACGGCACCGTGACCACTGTGGAGCTGCGGCAGGGCGACACCTACGTCGTGCCCCGCGGCACGCCGCACAAGCCGTCGTCGCCGGGTGGCTCGATCCTGATGTTCGAGCCGTCGGGCACGCTGAGCACGGGCGACGCCGAGGCCGGTGAGATCCCCGCGCACGTCGACAGCACCGCCGGCCACGACCTCTAGCGAGCTGTCGGGGCGTCGCGTCCGGGCTCCGGTGGCCCCGCGAGGGGGATCACGACGGCGGGTCCCGTTCGGGTCCTAGGCTTGAGCGCCATGCGGTTGGTACTCGTCCGTCACGGTGAATCGGAGCACGGGCGGCGCGGCCTCGTCGCCGGGCCCCGTGGCTGTCCCGGCCTCACGCAGCGGGGCCGGGAGCAGGCGCGGGCGCTGCGGCGCCGGTTCGCCGACGAGGAGTTCACGGCCGACGTGCTGCTCTCCAGCGGCACGCCGCGGGCGCAGGAGACCGCGCGCATCCTCGCCCCGGCCGTGTACGCGGAGGAGGTCCTGGTCGACTGCGACCTGTGCGAGCTGCACCCCGGGCAGGGCGACGGGCTGCCGATCGCCGAGTTCGCCGCGCGGTACGGGTCGTTCGACGTGCAGGCCGAGCCCAACCGCGTGGTGGCGCCGGGCGGGGAGTGCTGGAACGACTTCGTCACCCGCGTCCGCCGCACCACCGACAGCTTGCCCCGGCGCTTCCCTGGGCGGACGGTGGTGGCGGTCAGCCACGGCGGCTTCATCACGTGGGCGTTCCTGACCCGCTTCGACGTGCCCCGGCCAGGCACCGGGGCGTACGTCAACCCGTCGTTCACGTCGATCACGGAGTGGGAGTACACCGAGCCGAACGGGCCGTGGCACCTGATGCGCTACAACGACACGGCCCACCTCGACTGACCGCTCAGAAAAGGGCGACGCCGTGCTCCGGGCAGTCCCGGATGTTCGCCACCATCTCCGGTACGCAGTACGCGGGCAGCCCCACCAGCAGGTCCTTGCCGTAGACCAGCACCACCGCGCCGTTGAACTCGTGCCGCTCCACCGGCGGCCCGAACTGGGCGGTCGCCACCGCCTCGGCCCGTGAGCCGGGGTTGCGCGTGTCCAGCACGAGGAACGTGGCGTCCTGCGCCCCGGCGTCGTACCAGTCCACCTTGGACTCCCAGCGGTACGCGGCCACGCGGTCGCCGGCCACCACCGGGCGGACCTTGACCCGGCCGCTGGTGAGGAGCGTGATGTTGTTGGCGTTCCAGTACTCGCCGAGGCCGTAGTGGAGGCCGCGGTCGTCCAGCCACTCGGCGACGTCGACCGCGTGCCCCGGCGCGCCCTTCGCCGCCGCGTGGCCGACCAGCTCCGCCCCGAGCAGCGCGAGCACCGCGGCGGTCGCCGGTACGACGGCGCGCCCCCGCGCCTGCCGGGACAGCTCGGCCAGGCGCGGCCCCCACACGCGACCGGCCAGCACCGCGCCGAGCGGTAGCACCGCCACCACCTGGCGGGCGGAGAGCAGGTCGGTCGGGAGCGCGGAGACCACGAACGCGCCAAGGTTGACCAGGATGGCGACGGCGCACAGCTCGGCGAGGCGGTCGCCCGGCTCGCCGGGGCGGCGGCGTAGCGCCCGCGCGACCACGACCACCAGCGCGGCGGCCGCGGCGAGCAGCCCCACCAGGTGTACGGCGCTCATCAGCGTGTCGGCGGCGTTGACCCGGTCCGGCGGGTACGCCCCGTAGTTGACCGCCACCACGCGCAGCCCCAGCCAGAGGTGGCTCGGGAGGCTGGTGAACGCGGCCAGCTTCGCCTCGGCCGCGTGGGCACCGAAGCCGCCGGCCGCGCGCAGCAGCGAGAGCGCCACCTGGGCCAGGACGACCGAGCCGACGCCGGCCAGCACCAGCCGCGCGTCGAGGCCGCGCCACGAGCGGTCGCGCCAGGCGCGTACGGCGCAGACCAGCATGAGCGGGAGCACGCCGATGTACATGACCAGCGGGTCGGCGATCTGCGCCCAGGCGAGCAGCGCCGCGATGACCAGCGGCAGCCCAAGCCCTGGAGCTGGCGAGGTCCGGTCCGAGGAGCGCAGCGACGAGGACGGACCGGGGCGGGCGCCCGTGGCGCCCAGCGAGCGGAGCGAACGCGGCCAGCGGAGCCCGGGGCGGTACCGCTCCAGCACCAGCCAGGTGATCAGCAGCGGGATCGCCGTGCCGGTGTGGTCGGGGCCGGTGAGCTGCGTGATCGCGGCGTGGCCGAGCGCCGGTACGGCCACGATCCCGACCGCCACCGCGACCCGCAGCGCCGCCTCCCGCCCGGTGGCCCGCCCCTTCGCCGCGAACGCGACCACCAGGACCAGGAGCGTGAAGACGAGGGCCGCGAGCGCGTGCGTGGTGTCGTCGTGGAACCCGTACACCACCTCGACCAGCATGAACAGCAGCAGCTCGTTGGTGTAGAAGGACACGTCGGTGACCGTCCACCCCCGTAGGAGCAGGTTGCCGTCGAGCATCTCCCGCGCCTGGAGCGCGTTGCTCGCGTTGTCGGAGTTGACGCCGAGTTGTCGCGATATCAGCAGGTAGGCCACGAAGAGCAGCGGCGCCGCCGCCACCGCCAGCAACCACGGCCGCCGGAGCGCCCGGCGCGAATCGACGTTTTTCGGAGGTACGTCCGTCACTGCCCGTTCCACCGGAGGCACCGTACCGTACGAAGCGGTGAACCCTGCGGCGGAACCGTCCGTACAACTGGTTACTCGTCACCTGTGTGAGGGAGCCGTGCGTGAGGGAGCCGACGGAGTCGACGGATCGCCACCGACCCCGGCACGTGGACCGGCGTGACCAGGGGCTGCGCAGACAGCGACTGGTGACGCAGGCGGCCGCGGGCGGCGCGACCGCGCTCGCGCTGCTGTTCGGCTGGGCGTTCGCACAGCCCGCGCCGGCCGCCGACCCGCCGGCCGAGCAGCCGTCGCCCGCGCCGGCCGAGCAGCCGCCCGCCGCGAAGAAGCCGGCCGCCGGCACGGCCGAGAAGCCAGGGCTGAAGGCACCGGCCGAGGCACCGGAGGAGGCACCGCCGGCCCAGGAGAAGGCGGCACCTCCACCACCGCCGGACACGCAGTCGGGCGGATCATGACGACGGTACGGGCGGCGCCGCATCGCGCCGCCTTTTCCGCACTCGGCACCACGGCCGTCCTGCTCGTCACCGACGGCGCGGCCCTGGCCGAGGGGGAGCGGCTGCTCCGGGCCGACCTGGCCGAGGTCGACGCGGCCTACAGCCGGTTCCGGGACGACTCGGAGATCGTGCGGCTCGGCGCGTACGAGGGGCGGCCCGCACCGGTGAGCCCGCTGCTCGCCGGCGCGCTTTACGCCGCCCTGCGCGCGGCCGAGGCCACCGACGGCCTGGTCGACCCCACCGTCGGCCAGACCATGATCGACCTCGGGTACGACCGGGACTTCGCGCTCGTCGGGGCCGCCAGTGGACCCGCACCGGCGCCCCGCCCGGCGCCCGGCTGGTGGCGGGTCCGGCTGGACAGCGAGGCCGGCGAGGTGGTGGTGCCCCGCGGGGTCCGCCTCGACCTGGGCTCGACCGGCAAGGCGTACGCGGCCGACCGCGCCGCCGCCCGCATCGCCGCGCTCGGCTGCGGAGTGCTCGTCTCGCTCGGCGGCGACCTCGCCACCGCCGGGCCGGCGCCCGAGGGCGGCTGGCTGGTCGGGGTCGGCGACGACCACCGCGCGGCCGCGCCCGGCGACCCGGTGGTGACGATCCGCTCCGGCGCGCTCGCCACCTCCAGCGTCGCGGTGCGCGCGTGGCGGCGGGCCGGCCGCGCCGTACACCACATCGTCGACCCGCGCACCGGAGACCTGCCGGCACCGGTGTGGCGTACCGTCTCGGTCGCCGCCCGGTCTTGCGTGGACGCGAACGCCGCGGCGACGGCGGCGATCGTGCGCGGCGAGGGCGCGGACGCCTGGCTCGACGGGGCCCGGCTCCCGGCCCGGCTGGTCGGTCACGACGGAGGGGTCGTGACCGTCGGGGGGTGGAGGTCACATGCCTGACGTGTCCCTCTGGCACGTGGCGCGGGCCAGCGGCTTCGTCTCGACGCTGCTGCTCACCGCCACCGTGCTGCTGGGCATCCTCGGGCCGATGCGGGTCGGCACGCCGAGCTGGCCCCGGTTCACGCTCGCCGGCCTGCACCGCAACATCTCGCTGCTCACGCTCGTGCTGCTCGCGATCCACCTGGCCGCCGTCGCGATCGACTCGTACGTGCCGATCACCTGGGCCGACCTGGTCGTGCCGTTCGTGTCGGCGTACCACCCGTTCTGGCTGGGGCTCGGGACGGTCTCGTTCGACATCCTCCTGGCCCTGCTGGTGACCAGCCTGCTGCGGCCCAGGATCAACCCGCGGCTGTGGCGGGTGCTGCACTGGTCGGCGTACCTCTGCTGGCCGCTCGCGCTGGTGCACGGGCTGGGGATCGGCACCGACGCGCTTTCCGGCTGGCCGCTCGGCCTGTCGGTGTTCTGCACGGCGGCCGTACTGGCCGGCGTGGGCTGGCGGGTCATCGCCGCCCGCAAGAGGATCCTGGCGAGGCTCTCATGACGATCATGCTGGAACGCGGCGCGCGGCAGGGCACGCTGCCCCGGCTGCTGGCGGGCGGGCGGCGGCTGGCCGAGCACCGCGCGACGTACGGGCAGATCCCCCTGCGCCGCTTCTCCGGCGAGGACGGGCGGCGGGCGCTGGTGCGCGCGATCGCCGACGCCGGGCTGCGCGGGCGGGGCGGCGCCGGCTTCCCGACCGGCAAGAAGATGACCAGCGTCGCCGCCGGCGCCAAACGGCCGGTGGTGATCGCCAACGGCTGCGAGTCCGAGCCGGCCTGCCGCAAGGACAAGATGCTGATGGCCTGCGCGCCGCACCTCGTGCTCGACGGTGCCGTGCTCGCCGCGCACGCGGTGGGGGCCGACCGGGTCTACCTTTGCGTGGAGCGGGGCACCAGCATCGCCGACCGCCTCGAACGCGAGCTGGCCCAGCGCGACGACCCGGTGAAGTGGAAGCTGGTCCGGGTCCCCCGGCGGTACGTCTCCAGCGAGGAGTCCGCCCTCGTCCACTTCATCGACCACGGCGACGGCCGGCCGACTGCGGTGCCGCCCCGTCCGTTCGAGAAGGGCGTCGGCGGCCGCCCCACGCTCGTCGACAACGTGGAGACGCTGGCCCACGTGGCGCTGATCGCCGCGTACGGGCCGGGCTGGTTCCGCGAGATCGGCACGCCCACCGACCCCGGCTCGACGCTGGTCACGATCGGCGGCGCGGTGGCCCGCCCCAACGTGTACGAGATCGCGCCTGGCATGCGCATCGGCGAGGTGCTCGACGCGGCCGGCGGCGCGGTGGAGCCGATCGGGTCGGTGCTGGTCGGCGGCTACTTCGGCACGTGGGTCCCGATGCCCGAGGGCTGGAGCCTGCCCCTCTCGCACGACCGCACCGGCCCGCTCGGCACCACGCTCGGGGCCGGCGCGATCGTCGCGCTCCCCGCCGAGTCGTGCGGCCTCGCCGAGACCGCGCGCGTGGTGCGCTACCTCGCCGAGGAGTCGGCGCAGCAGTGCGGGCCGTGCATGTTCGGCCTCCCGGCGATCGCCGCCGACCTGGCCGCGGTCGCGTACGGCCGCTGCGACCCGGCGACCCGCCAGCGCCTCACCCGCCGCATCGCCCAGATCAACGGCCGCGGCGCCTGCCGGCATCCTGACGGGGCGACCCGGCTGGCGACCAGCGCGCTCACCGCCTTCGCCGCCGACCTGGAGACCCACATGGACGGCTGGACGTGTACCGGCGTCAGCCGCGACCCGATCCTCCCGCTGCCCGACCGGCGGCACCGCGACCGGACCTGGAAGTGACCGTCCCGGCCGGCCTGCGGTTGCAGGTGGACATGATCAAGTGTGTCGGCCACGCGTCGTGCCTGGAGCTGCTGCCCGAACGCGTGTCGCTCGACGAGTGGGGCTTCCCGATCATCGAGACCGACCCGCTGCCGCCGCACCTGGTGGCGCACGCCCGGCGGGCGGTCGCGGCCTGCCCGACGCTGGCGTTGCGGCTCGACGGGCAGTTGGCGCGGCAGCGCTGACCCCCGGGCGGCGCGCCGCCACTCCTGGCGGTGCCTTCCGCCGTGGCACCGCTACCGGCGGTGCGTGCCGGTGTGCCGCCGCTCGCGCGTGGTGCGTGCCGGTGTGCCGCCGCTTCGGGCGGTGTGTGCCGGTGTGTCGCCGGCTTCCGGTGGTGCTTTCTCCGCGAGGGGGAAAGCACCACGCGGAGGTGAAGGACATGCGAGTCTTCGTCACGGGGGCGAGCGGGGCGATCGGGCGCCACCTCGTACCAGGGCTGGTCGCGGCGGGTCACGAGGTCACCGCCACCACCAGGACGCCGGGCAAGGTCGGGCAACTGCGCGCGGCGGGCGCGAAGCCGGTGGTCCTCGACGGGCTGGACCACGACGCGGTGCTGGCGGCCGTGGCGGACGCCCGCCCCGAGGTGATCGTGCACCAGATGACCGCGCTGGCCGGCCTGCGGAGCCTCCGCCGGGTCGACCGGGTCTTCGCCGCCACCAACGAGCTGCGGACCCGGGGCACCGACAACCTGCTGGCCGCCGCGGCCCGGGCGGACACGCGCCGGGTCGTCGCGCAGAGCCACAACTTCGTGTACGAGCGCTCCGGCGGCCCGGTGAAGACCGAGGACGACCCCCTCGACGCGCGACCCATCACGGCCGCCACGCGGACGGTGACGGCGATGAAGTACCTGGACCGGACCGTCCCGTCCACCGTGCCGGAGGGAGTCGTGCTGCGCTACGGCACCTTCTACGGGCCGGGCGCCTCGGAGCAGTTGCTCGACGGCGTGCGGAAGCGGCACCTGCCGGTGATCGGGGGCGGTACCGGGATCTGGTCGTTCATCGAGATCAGCGACGCCGCGGCCGCCACGCTCGCCGCGGTCGAGCGCGGCGCTCCCGGTGCCTACAACGTGGTGGACGACGAGCCGGCGCCGGTCGCGCAGTGGCTGCCCTACCTGGCCGAGGTCGCCGGCGCGAAGCCGCCCCGGCACCTGCCCGCCTGGCTCGGCCAACTGCTCGCCGGGGAGTTCGTCGTGGCCCAGATGACCGCCGTGCGCGGCGCCTCGAACGAGAAGGCGCGCCGGGAACTCGGCTGGGAGCCGCGGTACGCGAACTGGCGGGAGGGGTTTCGGGCCTGGGCCGGCAGCGCCTCCCGCGCACCGGCCCGATGACCGCGCGGGCGCACCTTAGCGCCTTCGGGCCTTGCGGGCCTTCGCGCCTTGCGGGCCTCCGGGGCCTTGCGGGCCCTTCTGGCGTGCGGGAGCCGCGTTCGGGCCTTCCGGTGGGAGCGGGCGTGGCCGTCAGGGCTGAAGCAGGGCGCGTGGCGGGACGCCGGCCAGGGCGCGCGTGTCGCGGGACAGGTGGGCCTGGTCGGCGTAGCCGGCCTCGGCCGCGACCGCCGCCAGCGGCGTGCCGCCCCGGGCCAGCTCCAGCGCCCGCCCGAGGCGGAGGATGCGGGCCAGCGTCTTCGGCCCGTAGCCGAACGCGGCGAGCGACCGCCGGTGCAGGTGGCGCTCGGTCATCCCGACCTGGTCGGCGACGGTGGCCACCGGTGTGCCGGCCCGCAGCAGCGCGACGACCCGCGGGAGGGCCGGGTCGGGGCCGCCGGCCGCGGTGAGCCGCCCCGCCGCCACCTCCTCCAGGACCCGCCCCGGGGCGGCGGCCACGCGCTCGGCGGCCTCCCGCGCCGACCCGGCCGGCCAGAGCGCGGCCAGCGGGACGCGGGCGTCGCGGAGCTCGTCGGCTGGCACGCCGAGCGCGGCGGGGGCCACGCCCGGCGCGAAGCGGAGGCCGACGATCGTCTCACCGGCGGCCAGCGACGACTCGTACGCACGCGTGTCGGGGCCGGCCACGACCAGCTCGCCGCGCCACCAGAGCAGGTCCATGCAGCCGTCCGGCAGGACCCGCCCGGCGCGCGGCTCACGCCCGGCCGACCGGCGCCACACGTAGGCGCCGGGCAGGCGGGAGGGGCGCTCCACGTACACACGGCGAGGCTACCGCCGGCCCCTGACAGCGCCGGCGTGCGCAGTCGCCGACGCCGGCCTTCGAGGGACGCTCAGGACAGCGGGGCGAAGAGGTCCACGCCGTTGCCGTCGGGGTCGTGGACCACCGCGTACCGCTGGCCCCAGACGGCGTCCCAGGGCTCCTTGTGCCCCTCGTACCCCGCGGACACCAGGTCGGCGTAGACCTTGTCGACGTCGGCCGCGTCGTCGCAGGCGAAGGCGAGCGCCATCCTCGCGCCGCCCTCCTTGGGCGCCTGCCATCCGGGATCGAACGAGCGGATGGTCTCCACCGTGTCGAGGAGCAGCCGCAGGCCGCCGGGGAGGGGCGCCTCCACGTGGGGTTCGGAGTCGGCTCCTTCGGGAAAGTCAAGGCCGAGACGGCGGTAGAAGGACAGGGAACGGCTCATGTCGGCCACGACCAGGCCGATCGCGTCTACTCGAGGTGCCATGGTCACCACGCTATGAGGTCACCCGGTAGGGGTCTTGAACAAAACAGACAAGGCATAGTGACGCATTCCTCAGCCACGGGCGCGGCCGGGCCTACCAGGGCCGGAGGGATTACGGTTGAGTAAAGCCGTACACGAAAGAATCTGCGGGCGAAGCGAGGCACCCATGACGGTTGTGAAGCTCGAGCACCACGGCGGACAGCTCCCGATGCCCGTGCACGACGCGGTCGAGGGCGCCTCCGGCATCGACATCGGCAAGGTGCTCAAGGAAACCGGGTACGTCACCTTCGACCCGGGTTTCGTCAACACCGCATCCACGACCTCGGCGATTACGTACATCGATGGCGACGCGGGCATTCTCCGCTACCGGGGGTACCCCATCGAGGAGCTGGCGTACCGCGCGTCGTTCCTCGAGACCTCCTACCTGTTGATCTACGGTGAGCTGCCCAACAAGGAGCAGCTCGAGACGTTCGGCAACAAGGTGCGCATGCACACGCTCCTCCACGAGGACCTGCGGCGCTTCTTCGACGGCTTCCCCCGTGACGCGCACCCCATGCCGGTGCTCTCCTCGGCGGTGAGCGCGCTCTCGACGTTCTACCAGGACAGCCTCGACCCGTTCGACGCCGACCAGGTGGAGATCTCCACGATCCGGCTGATGGCCAAGGTGCCCACCATCGCGTCGTACGCGTACAAGAAGTCGATCGGCCAGCCGTTCATGTACCCGGACAACGCGCTGGGCTACGTGGAAAACTTCCTGCGCATGACGTTCGCGGTGCCGGCCACGAGCTACGAGGTCGACCCGGTGGTCGCCAAGGTGCTGGACATGCTCTTCGTCCTGCACGCCGACCACGAGCAAAACTGCTCCACGTCGACGGTGCGGCTGGTCGGCTCCGCGCAGGCCAACCTCTTCGCCTCGGTCTCCGCGGGCGTGCACGCGCTCTCCGGCCCGCTGCACGGCGGCGCCAACCAGGCGGTGCTGGAGATGCTCGACCGCATCAAGGCCGACGGTGGCGACGTCAAGGCGTTCGTGCGGCGGGTCAAGGACAAGGAGCCGGGCGTCAAGCTGATGGGCTTCGGCCACCGGGTCTACAAGAACTACGACCCGCGCGCCGCCATCGTCAAGCAGGCCGCCCGCGACGTGCTGGAGCGCATGCACCAGCCCGACGAGCTGCTCGACCTGGCGATGCAGCTGGAGGAGATCGCGCTCGCCGACGACTACTTCGTCTCCCGCAAGCTCTACCCCAACGTCGACTTCTACACCGGCCTCATCTACAAGGCGATGGGCTTCCCGCCGAAGATGTTCACGGTGCTCTTCGCCCTCGGTCGGCTCCCCGGCTGGATCGCCCAGTGGCGCGAGATGATGGCCGACCCGGCCAACAAGATCGGCCGCCCGCGGCAGGTCTACACCGGCGCCGCCGCGCGCAGCTACGTCCCGATCGAAGAGCGCTAGCCCGGGGTACGATCCGCTCCGATCGAAGGAGCGGGTCGTGACGGGACAAGAGAAGACGGTGCGCGGACGGCGGGGCAACTTCGACCCCGCCGTCTTCGCGGTCGCGGCGGGCTCGCTCTTCGCGCTGTTGCTGCTGCGCAACCCGGTGACCTTCGGCCGCGTGGTGTACGAGCGCGGCGACTTCGCGGCCAACTCGGTCATCACCGCCGACGCCAAGCACCTGGAGCTGCTGGTCGGCAACTACTCGCGGCTCGGCTTCCACCACCCCGGGCCGGCGTTCTTCTACGTACAGGCGTTCGGCGAGTGGCTCTGGTACGACCTGCTCGGCGCCGTACCCACCCCCTGGAACGGGCAGTGGATCGGCCTGCTCGCGCTCAACTCCGTACTCCTCGGGCTGTGCCTCGCCATCCTGCACAGCTGGACCGCCTCGCGGCGGGTGACCGCCCTCTGCGGCGCGGCGGGCCTGCTCTACTTCGCGGTGCAGCCGGCGATCCTGGCGTCGGCGTGGATGCCCGACCTCTACGTGGCGCCCTTCCTGCTCCTGCTCACCGCCGCCGCCTCGGTCGCCGCCGGCCGCGTGGCGCACCTGCCGGCGCTCGCGCTCGCCGCCGGGCTGCTGGTACACGGCCACGTGAGCTTCCTGCTCTTCGCCCCGGTGATCGCCGGCGCGGCGGTGCTCGCCTCGCTGTGGACCGGCCGTCCGGCGTGGCGCGCGGGCCGGCTGGCCGTACTCGGCGCGGCCGGCGTCCTCGCCCTATTCGCGCTCCCGATCGTGCTCAACCTGCTGCTGCACTGGCCGGGGGAGTTCGCCCGCTACTTCGGGTACGGCGGCGCGCACGTCGCCCCGCCCGCCGGCGACGTCCTCCACTACGTGCTGCGCTACTACGCCTCCTGGACGCCGCTGGGCGCGCTCGCCGCGGCGGCCTTCTTCGGCGGCGCCGCGCTGCTCGTGCGCCGGCTCCCCGCCGGGCCTCCGCGCCGCTTCCTCGCCGCCGGCGTGTGCGCCGCCGTGCTCGCCACGATCCTCTTCGTGGGGTACGTGGCACGCGCCGTCGACGACCTCCGCTTCACCTACGTCGGGCAGTTCAGCCGCGCGGTACCGCTGTTGCTGTTGCTGGTGGTGGTGGCCGCGTCCGCGTCCGCGCCAGGCGCCCGTGTGCCGGGGTGGCTAGGGTCGCTCTCGGCGGCCGGCCTCCGCCACCTGACGCGCTTCTCCCGTCGTGCCGCGCCGGTCGCGGCCGGGCCGCCGGCCAGCCCGGCCGAGGTGGCGGGCGGGGGCTCGTCCGCTGGCACGACGGACCCGCCTCCATCCTCAGAGGCGGCCGAACTGGCGTCCTCTTCGGGTGTGGCTGGGTTGTCGGGCGTCGCGGCTTCGGCCGGGGCCCTTTCGGGCGTGGCCGAGCTGTCGTCCTCTTCGGGCGTGGCGGAGCTTTCGGGCGGGCTGGCTTCTTCGGGCGTGGTCGGGCTCTCGGGCGGACCCGTTGCCGTCGGGGCCTCTTCGGGCGTGGCGGGGCTGTCGGTCGGGTCGGTGTCCGTGTCGGGCGTGGCGGGAGCGGCGGGTCGGGTCGGGTCGGGGCCGACGGCGGATGGCGGGCGGCTGCCGGTGTGGCTGGCGTCCGACGGGCGGCGGCTGCCGGTGTGGTTCGCGGCGGCGGTGGTGATCGGCGCGTTGGGCGTGGGGAGCCGGGCGCCGGCCCTGCACACCATGCCCGAGCACGTGCCCGACATGCCTGCGGTGATGGCGGCTCTGCACGCGTACACGGGCGGCCGCACCGCTGTGCTCGACGTGCAGCAGGACACCTGGCCCGCGCTCACCGCGCTGGTCGTGCACGGCGACCGGATGGGCCCGAGGGTCTGCGCGCGTGACCCGTGGTGGGAGTTCATGCTCACGGACGAGTACATCTGCACGCCCGACGACATCGCCGTCGGCCGACCGGTCCGCCTCGTGAAGACCGCCCCCGAGGGCGCGACGGTCATCGCCCCGGTCGACGAATCCGTACTCACTGCCGGCTAGCCAGCGGCACGGGATCGCCGGCGCTGTCGCACCTTGAGGCGCCGGCCCCTCCGGAGTGCTGGCGGCGCCCGAGTGCTGGCGGGGCTTTCCGGGCATGGGTGCGGCCGTCCCGGGGCGCCGACGCGAACGCCTCCCGGGCGGGGACGACGTCACTGGCCAGGCGGCGGAGAGTCGGCGACCGCACCTGGCGCGACGCTGGGCGCACCGACGCGCCCAACCCGGGCGGACGCCGGATCCGCGACTCGCGGCGTGCATGCCGGGTCCGCCGGGGTTGTCACGCCGGACCCGGCAGGTGCGTGGGCAATGTCGGGGACATATCCTCTTCAAACCGGCCGCAAGGGGCTATGTCCCCGACAAAGCCTCCTGCGCGGGGCGACCAGGCAGGGGAGAGGGTCCGTCCGTGGCGACCAACTGACCCCAGAGGGTGAACTCTTCGCCACGGACGACCTGGATCTCCATGACCGCGAGTGTCTCGCCCCAAGCACGCGGATACGCCCTCGATCAACCAAACCCAGCCGCGCACACATCCCCGCCCGCTGCCGTCCCAGGAGCCCTGGAGCCCTGGAGCCCTGGAGCCCTCACACTACGGCGATCAGGGGATGCCACGACGAAGCCGCCGGATCAAGACGACTTGTGGCGCCGATAGCAGCCCTAACTCGTCTCGATCCGGAAGTCGCCCCGCCCGCTGGGCAACACTGACCATCCAACAACCATCCGCCCAGTCGCGGAGCTGAAAATGGTCGGCGACGCGGTCGCACGGACACCGCCCGACCCCAGCCCAGTCAGGCCCCGCCCGACCAGGCCAGGCCCAGGCCCGAACAGGCCAGGCCCGAGCAGGCCCGACCCAGGCCAGGCCCGACCAGGCCAGGCCAGGCCCGACCAGGCCCGACCAGGCCAGGCCCGAGCAGGCCAGGCCCGAGCAGGCCAGGCCCGAGCAGGCCAGGCCCGAGCAGGCCAGGCCCGAGCAGGCCAGGCCCGAGCAGGTCCGGCCAAGGCCAGGCCCGACCAAGGCCCAGCTGGGCCCCGAACAAGCCAGGCCCGGGTCGGGCTCGGGCGGGCCTAGTCGACGGGCCACTCGTGGACGGGGCGGTTTTCGTGCATGAGCGGGATGTACCGCTGGAGCACCGCCCGGAGCGCGTCGGGCCGGGCCAGATGGCCGTCGTCCTCCAGGCGGTGGAGGGTCTGGGCCTGCCAGGTCGCGCCGTTGCGTTCGGTCAGGCAGCGCTGCTCGATGACGCGCAGCAGGCGGTCGCGCTCGGCCGGGTCGACCTCCCACGCGTCGAGTCCGGCGTGGGCCAGGGGGAGCAGGCGCCGCAGGACGAGTTCCGTCACCGGCAGGTAGCCGAGCCCGGGCCAGAAAACCGTCGCGTCGATGCCGTGGCGGGCGCAGGCGTGGAAGTTCTCCTCGGCGGCGCTGAACGACATCTGCGACCAGAGTGGACGGTCGGAGTCGGCGAGCGCGCGGACCAGGCCGAAGTAGAAGGCGCCGTTGGCCACCGTGTCGACCACCGTCGGGCCCGCTGGCAGCACGCGGTTTTCCACGCGCAGGTGGGGGCGGCCGCGCACCACGTCGTACACCGGGCGGTTCCAGCGGTAGACCGTGCCGTTGTGCAGCCGCAGCTCGGTCAGCTGAGGGACGTCGCCGCGGGCCAGGATCTGCGCCGGATCGTCGTCGTCGCAGACCGGGAGGAGCGCGGGGAAGTAGCGGACGTTCTCCTCGAATAGGTCGAAGACCGAGGTGACCCACCGCTCGCCGAACCACACGCGCGGGCGTACCCCCTGGGCTTTGATCTCCTCCGGACGCGTGTCGGTCGCCTGTTCGAACAGGGGGACGCGGGTCTCGCGCCACAGCTCCTTGCCCAACAGGAAGGGCGCGTTGGCGCCGAGCGCGACCTGGACGCCGGCGATGCACTGCGCGGCGTTCCAGTACGCGGCGAACTGCCCCGGGCTGACCTGGAGGTGAAACTGCGTGCTCGTACAGGCCGCCTCGGGCGCGACCGTGTCGGCGGTGACCGCGAGTCGGTCGATGCCGTCGATGCGGATGTCGAGGTCTTCCCCACGGGCGGCGAAGATCTGCTCGTTGAGCAGCGCGTAGCGGGGGTTGGCGGAGAGCGACTCGATCGTGAGGTGCTCGCGGTTGAGCGTGGGGAGGATGCCGATCATGACCATGTGCGCGCCGGCGGTGCGGGCCTTGGCCTCGGCGGCGTTGAGGCTGTCGCGCACGTGCCGCTCGAAGCTGGCCATGCCGTCGCCGGTCAGCCGGCGGGGCGCCACGTTGATCTCGATGTTGAACTGGCCGAGCTCGGTCTGGAAGTCGGGGTCGGCGATCGCGGCCAGCACCTCGGCGTTGCGCATCGCCGGCTCGGCCTGCTCGTCGACGAGGTTGAGCTCGATCTCCAGCCCGGTCATCGGCCGCTCGAACTCGAACCGCGACTCGCGCAGCATCTCCGCGAACACGTCGAGGCACTGCCGCACCTTGCGCCGGTGCCGGGCACGGTCCTCCCGGCTGAACTCGTGCCGCTCCACCTCCGTGCCCATCCGTCCACGGTGGCACGGCGGTGACCGGCGGCGGTAGTGGAATCCCGCGGTTGCGCCCGGCGCGGGTCAGACCAGGGCGGGGTGGCGTTCGAGCGTGGTCTCGGGGCCGTCGGGCGCCGGGCCACCGCTGGAGACCGCGCTGCCGGCGGGCGCCGGGCCGCCGGCCGGTGCCATGCACCTCGCGAGCCTCGGGCCGCCGCCGCCCCGTCGCCGGGTCGTGCCGTTGTCGGGCTGGGCCAGCATGACCACGCCCGACGAGGCGAGCGCGGCGGCGGCGAGCGCGGCGATGGCGCCCGGCGTGCCGCCCACGAAGCGCTCGCCGAGCAGCGTCATGCCGATCACCGCGGAGGCGATCGGGTTGGCCAGCGTCACCGTGGCCAGCGGAGCGCCGAGGCCGGAGTGCCGGTAGGCCATCTGGGACAGCAGCAGGCCGGCGACCGCCATCACCGCGAGCACCAGCGCGAATGGGCTGAGCATCGCGGTCGGGCCGTCTTCGCTGGTGCGCAGCGCCACCGTCTGGGTCAGCGCCGACGCCACCGCGAACGCCACGCCCGAGGCGGTCGCGTTGAGCAGGCTGCGGATCACCAGCGAGCGGCTGAGCCGGGCCGCGGCCATCAGCACCAGCACCGTCGCGGTCGCGGCGACGGCCAGCGTCGTGGCGTCGCGCCCGCCGAGAGCCTCGGCGCCGGTCGCGGGGCTGACGAGCATCAGGAGTACGACCAGGCCGGCCACCGTGTAGCCGGCGCCCGACCAGTGCCGGCCGGAGACCCGCCGCCCGGCCAGCGCCGCGCCCATCGGCAGCGCCAGCACCAGCGTCAGTACGCCGAGCGGCTGCACCAGGGAGAGCGGGCCGTATGCGAGCGCCGCCACGTGCAGCGCTCCGCCGGCCGCGTTGAGGCCGACCGCGAACCACCACCGCCCCCGACGCAGCAGCGCCAGGACGGGCACTCCGGCCGCGTCGGAGGCCAGCCGCTCCTGCACCACTGCCCCCGCCGCGTACGCCGCTGCCGACGCGATCGCGAAGATCACGGCCAGCGCCACCGCACTCATGCGAATGATGATCTCGCGCCGGATGTCGTTCGGCGTCCGCCAACAGTTGGTTTGTGCGCTACGTCATGGGCGGTATCAGGGGGAGGCCGTCTCCTCCTCAAGAGGGAGACCTCGCGGCCTTCCAGGAGGGTGACGCCCCGGTCAGGCGCTCGTGGCCCGGTCTTCCATCTCCCACACGTGGTCGAGCACGTGCCAGACGATGCGACGGGTGGCGTACCGGTGCGGCCACTTCGGCGCGTCGCCGGCCCGCGTGGGCCGGCCCAGGACGGCCAGCAGGTCGGCCCGGAGGGCTCCCACCGCCGCCTCGTCGTCGAAGGCCGGCTGCTTGTGCTTGATGCCGAGCTGCCGCG
This sequence comes from Phytohabitans kaempferiae, assembly GCF_042433955.1. NCBI lineage: Bacteria > Bacillati > Actinomycetota > Actinomycetes > Micromonosporales > Micromonosporaceae > Phytohabitans > Phytohabitans kaempferiae. The sequence continues at coordinate 79,745 of NZ_JBHLUH010000074.1, forward strand.
CGTATGCCGCCTCGGAGCCCACCACGTGGTCGAGCATCTTGTCCCGGTCGCGGCCGCCCCCGCGCGGACCCTTGCGCAACTCGGCGGGGGAGCGGGCGGCCACCTCGGCGAGCAGCTCCCACGCGGCGGTGAGCAGCTTGGCCGCGCGGGTCGCCTCGGCGGCCTTGACCGGCGCGCGGTCGCCCGTGGAGATCTGGCTGGGCACGCCGAACTCGGTGCCCCCGTCGCCGGGCAGCCGCTCCCGGATCTCGAACGCGTCGCCGATCGTCGCCGGGAAGCGCAGCCCGGCCCTGCCCGCCACCACGGCGTAGCGCGGCACGTAGTCGGCGAGCGCGGCGAGCGCCTGCTCCTCGGTGCGGGCGGAGCGGCACCAACCGGGCCAATCGACCGCCCACGCGAAGACCTTCCGCTGGCCGGCCTCAAGGTCGACGACTGTGGGATTTCGTCCCATGCCCCCTAGCCTATGGTGTCCGGCATGGACCTGCTGCCCTCGCTGACCGGCGCTTTTGGAGATCGTGCGGAGGCCGTGCGGATCGGCGACCGCCACGCCTCGTGGGCCGACCTGGCCGGTGCCGCCGGCGCCCTCGCCGCCCGCATCGCCGGCGCGCCAGCGGTCGCGGTGACCGCCACCGCCTCCCTCGAGACGGTGGTGACCGTGCTGGGCGGTCTGGCGGCTGGCGTACCCGTCGTCCCGGTCCCGCCCGACTCGGGGCCGATGGAGCGGGCGCACATCCTCGGCGACGCGGGCGCGCTCCCGCTGGACTCGGTCGACCTCGACGCGCGCGCCCCGCTGCCGCCCGCGCCGCCCGCCGACGCGACCGGGCTCATCCTGTACACGAGCGGCACGACCGGCGCGCCCAAGGGCGTACTCCTGAGCCGGGCCGCCATCGCCGCCGGCCTCGACGGGCTCGCGGACGCCTGGGACTGGACGGCCGACGACACGCTCGTGCACGGCCTGCCGCTGTACCACGTGCACGGGCTCGTGCTCGGCGTGCTCGGCGCCCTGCGTACCGGCTCCCGGCTCGTGCACACCGTCCGCCCGCGCCCCGAGCTGTACGCGGCGGCGGGCGGCACGCTCTACTTCGGCGTACCCACGGTGTGGCACCGGATCGCCGGCGACCCGGCCTCCGCCCGCGCCCTCGCCCCCGCCCGGCTGCTCGTCTCCGGGAGCGCGGCGCTGCCCGTCCCGGTCTTCGCGGCGCTGCGCGAGCTGACCGGGCACGAGCCGGTCGAGCGGTACGGCATGACCGAGACGCTGATCACCGTCGCCGCCCGCGCCGACGGCGAGCGGCGACCGGGCGCGGTGGGGCTGCCCGTGTCCGGCGTGCGCACCCGCCTCGTCGGCGAGGACGGCGCACCGGCACCGCACGACGGCGAGGCCGTTGGCGAGCTCCAGGTGCGCGGGGACACGCTCTTCAGCGGGTACCTCAACCGGGCCGACGCGACGGCGGCGGCGTACACGGCGGACGGCTGGTTCCGCACCGGGGACGTCGCCACGATCGGGCCGGACGGTTGGCACCGCATCGTGGGCCGCCAGTCCACCGACCTGATCAAGAGTGGCGGCTACCGGATCGGGGCCGGCGAGGTGGAGAACGCGCTCCTGGCCCACCCCGCCGTCCGCGAGGCCGCCGTCGTCGGCGCGCCCCACGCCGACCTGGGGCAGGAGATCGTCGCGTACGTGGTGGCGGACGGCGTCGAGGCCGACGAGCTGATCAACTTCGTGGCCAGCGAGCTGTCGGCGCACAAGCGGCCGAGGCGGGTGCGTTTCCTGGCCGAGCTGCCCCGCAACGGCATGGGCAAGGTGCAGAAGCAGCTCCTCTGACCCCGCGCCTCAGCCCCGCGCGCTGGTGGCCTCGGCGGGCTCACGCCTCGGCTCGGCGGCCTTCGGCGGGCGGAGGGCCGGTACGAGCGCGAGCGCGGGGAGGATCAGCAGCGGCACGATGAGCAGCGCGCGGAGTACGCCCACGCGGTCGCCGAGCAGCCCCACGGCCGGCGGCCCGGCCAGGAACGCGGTGTAGCCGACCACCGCCACCACGCTGACCCGGGCCGGCGCGCGACTCTCCTCGTCGGCGGCTGCGCTCATCCCGACCGGGAAGCCGAGGCACGCGCCCACGCCCCACAGCGCGACGCCGGCGAGGGCGAGGGGGAGCGTGTCGGCGAACACGGCGACGGTGGCGCCCACCGCGGCGAGCACCATCGTCGCCCACAGCACGCGCAGCCGGCCCCACCGGTCGAGCGCGACCGTGCCGACCGTGCGCCCCACGGTCATCGCCGCCACGAACACGCCGAAGCTCGCCGCGCCGGCCGCCTCGCTCACCTCGTGCCCGTCGACGAAGGCGACCGCGAGCCAGTCGTTGGCCGTGCCCTCGGTGAACGCCATCACCAGCACGAACACTCCGATGAGGAGGGTGCGCGGCTCGCGCCAGGCGGCCCGCAGCCCACCTCCCTTGGCCGCGCCGCCGGCGGCCGCGCGCTCGCCGGGCAGGAACGAGCGGACCGCCACCACCGTGCCACCGCCCACGACCACCGCGATCACGGCGAGGTGCACCTCGATCGGCACGCCGGCGCGGGCGGCCGCCGCGCCGAGGCCGGCGCCGGCGACGGTACCCAGGCTCCAGGCGGCGTGGAAGCGCGGCATGATGGTGCGTCCCAGCCGGCGCTCGACGGCGGCCGCCTCGACGTTCATCGCGACCTCGCAGCTGCCGGCGCCGAACCCGATCGCGAAGAGCCCCACGCCCACCGCGGGGGCCCAACCCCAGGTGCCCGCGGCGACGCCGGCGAGGACCAGCCCGGCGGACGCGCCGACGGCGGCGCCCGCCACGGTACGGGCGGCGCCGAGCCGCTGCGCCACCAGCCCGGCTACCGGCAGCGCCAGCACCGCGCCGGCGGAGAGGGCGAACATCAGCAGCCCCAGCTCGCCCGCGGCCAGCCCGAGTGCGTCGCGGGCGGCCGGCACCCGCGCGAACCACGAGGCCAGCGCGAGCCCGTTGAGGCCGAATACCACCGCCACGCCGTTGCGGGCGGCGATGAGGTGCTCCCCTTCACGCATTGGGGTATCTCAACGCTGAGAGCGTTCTCACTGCAAGCGGGTGCATCACAAGCGGGTGCATCATTTGTACATGTCACCAACGTTGGACGACGTCGCCCGAGCCGCCGGCGTCTCCCGCTCCACGGCGTCCCGCGTGCTCGCCGGGTACGGCCCCGCGTCCCCCGCCGCGCGCGAGCGGGTGCGCGCCGCCGCCGACCAGCTCGGCTACGCCCCCGACACGGTCGCCCGCGCCCTCGTGACCGGCGCCGGCTACCGCCTGGTGGTCGCGATCGCCGGCGCGACTCCGGGCGTGCTCGACGACCCGTACGTCGACCGGGTCCTCCGCTCCGCTGCCGCGACCGGCGCGCAACACGGCGTGGGAGTGTCACTGGAGTGGCTGCCCCTCGACGCCCCGGCGCCGGTGCTGCGGAGGCTGGCCGCCGACCGGGGCGTACGCGGCCTGGTGGTCGCCAACACCACCGCCGCCATCCTCGACGCCATGCCCCGCGCGCTGGCCGGCCGCGTCGCGTCGATCGGCGTGGGCTCGCGCGCGGTCCCCTCCTTCGACGTCGACAACGGCGGCGCCACCACCGCGATGATCCACCACCTCCACGCCGCCGGCCGCCGCCGCGTCGCGATGGTCACCGGCCCCCGCTGGATGCCGTGCACGCAACGCCCCATCGACGCCTACCGCGCCGCCGTGCGCGAAGCCGGCCTCCCGCTACGCCTGGTGCCCGGCGACTTCAGCGCCGCCTCCGGCCGGGCGGCGGCGCACGAGATCCTCACCCGCTGGCCCGACACCGACGCGGTCTTCGCCACGAGCGACGCGATGGCGCTCGGCGTGATCGCCGCTCTCCGCTCCCGCGGTGCCGAGGTGCCCGGCGACGTGGCGGTGGCCGGCTTCGACGACATCCCCTTCGCCGCGCTCAGCCTGCCCGCCCTGACGACCGCGACCCATCCCGTCGAGCTGATCGCCGCCGGCGCCGCGACCGCCGTGCTGACCGGCGCGAAGGTCCCGCTCGCCACCGCGTACCCGTCGCACCTGGTCGCCCGCGAAACCGCCTAGACGTAGGCGATCTGTGCCAAGGGCAAGGGGCGGATTCGGGCCGCCGCTCTGTCCGCCGTGGTCCGTACCGCTGCTCCAGGGACTGGTCAGGAGGAGTCAAGATCTCCGATGGCTGGGGCGTTGACCATTGAGGCGATCACGGATCTCCCAAAGCCCGCCTACAGCGCGCGTGGCCGCAACGGGTAGGACCGCAAGGAGCAGTCTGGTTAGAGTTCCCGGTCCCGAAGCGGGCCAGGGCGCTCTTTCTACCTCACACTGTCAGAACGGCTTGGGCGCAGGGTCATGGTGGCGAGACTCATGATCTAAGCTCCGCTCCCGTCACTGTGTCAACGTCCAACTTTGTAAGAGGCTGGCGACGGCACCGTGGCCTACACAAACGCTCCTGACCTCACCGAATAGCTATTTGTAAGACACTCCTGCCGCGACGTATGCGCAGGTCAGAAGCTAATCTGCCATGCCCGCTAGGTGCTGGATGACCGCTCGATGCCGAGTCAGCCACGGGACGTCACGAACTTGGAAAGCCCACGACGAAAGCCAGCGCGCCTCAGATCTCGGCACAGCTCAGCGTCCTTCGTCGTGATGAAGCCGTTCACTGCGACGGGGGCGAACCTGCGGGACAGGACGTTAGGGGAAGCATCGCTTGCCTACATCTATGGCGCTCTGTCGGCTCTAGGACATGAGGTGAGGGCATCCCGGCCTAAGATCACGCGTGAGAGAGTCCTGCTCCACCAGAGTGTCTCGCGGTGGACAGGTCAAACGTGAACGGACGACCTTACCTTGATCGTGCCCGACTAGACGAAAGGGGCCCACAGTAACAAGGCGGAGGCGAAAAGATACGGAAGGAGTACGGGCCGTGAAGACAGTTCTCGGCTGGCGGATGTATGCGCTGATGCTGCTCGGTGCGGTCTTACTCCTCGGAGTCACAAGGGTATTCGTGATGCCGGAGATCGACTCCTCCGTTACGCCGACTATCGGTGCAAGTATTGGCCAGATCCTCGACTCCTTGATTGGAGTAACGGCGGGAGCACTGATCGTTTCAGGTCTGATTTACTGGCTCGTTCCGGGAAACCGGAGTGCCGTGGAGGATACCGTGCTCGTGGCACCCACGAGCATATCCAATGAGCTTCGTAATTCCGCTATCACGGCTACCACGTGGACCTATAGAGGTCACACAGGCAGATACTTCAGGACGACGATTCTTCCGATTCTCGCGGAGGCCGCTAACAAGCATGGTCGTTACATCGATATCAACCTGCAAATTTTGGATCCGGATGATCCGAGTATAATCGCGTTCTTTTCGGAGTATCGCGCCAGCGTCAATCGGGATCGTGCAGACTACTGGACGCCGGATAAGGCAAGAGCCGAGGTGGCCGCGACAGTCATCGCGTTGGCTGTCGCAGCGACCAACTCTTCACGGCTGGCATGCAATCTGTACCTAACAAGACTGGTGTCGCCCTTCACGATAGACCTGTGCGACACACAGGCGATCGTGACCCGTGAAAGCGCAAAACACGACGCTATTAAGTACCCTGCTGGATCCAGCTTTTATGACTCAGTTTGCGAGGATCTTCATTTGTCAGCCCGGCTGGCGCGTCGCGTATCGATAAGCCGATCGGCTATAAAAGTCGTCGGTAAGAGGGATGATGTAACAACCGTCTTGGACGAACTGAACGTGGTGACCAAAGACAGGAACAAAGTAGTGTCACATGTCCTGACTGCATTGAGGAATCCGGTTAGCCCATATGGCCACTAAAGCTGACATCGATTCTTGGCTTAAGACCCAAACGTGGCCTGACCTGCGAGACGAGATGCTCGGCGATCCGACGATGGCGTACCGCCATCCGTACGGGTTCGTTGTTGTCCGCACGTCCATTGACCATTTTCCGGACTGGGGTATTCGTCTCCACATCTGGCCTCCGCGTGCCGAGTTCGATCGATACTGCATTCAGACACGTACATCCGACCAGACGATCCATTCTCATGGCTGGGAGACCCTGTCCCGAACGCTGGTGGGAAGCGTCGTTCAGAAAAGGTACTCGGTGGCTGAAGACAAGCAGCGCGGTAGGTACTGTGTCTATTCTGTGCAGAGCGACCCTGGAGTTGGGTGGAGCGTGCTGCTGCGACGAAAGTGCGGGTTCGCCGCCGATCTTGTTTTTGAGGCTGAGAAGTCGGTGAAGGACGAGCCGTTTAGGATTGCTCGCGGAGAGTTCCACGAGACTACTCCTGCGCCTCAGTCAGGCGCAATTGCGTTAACGGTCGCCGCAACGGCGCATGCGACAAGGAATGACTCGCTGGTTCTGGCACTCGTTGACACTCCTGACGTGATCCAGAACAGGCGATCATCAATTCCGAGTTTGGCTCCATTCGTCGAGCGGTTCGACGATCTTTATCGCATGGAAAGCGGTCGCGCGGACCGCTGGGCGTCCTTCGTGTTCTTGATTCGCGACGGACGACTTCTGATGATCCGCACATTCCGCAACCCATCGCTTTGGCAGCCGGTCGGCGGTCAGGCGATTGCCGACGACGCCGATTCTGTTGAGACGGCCATACGAGAAGTTGCCGAGGAAACGTCTATTAGAATTGTGCGCGAAGACCTCATTCCTCTCGGAGAGCGTCCTAGGGACAAGGGCTTCGGGTCGGTGTTTGGATGGTGCGCAGAGACGGAGAGCGACCCAAGCTTCCAGGTTTCAGAGGTAGTGGAAGCTCGGTGGGTTCGACTTCACGATGCATTTTCTCTACCCACATTCGGAGCAACTAAGGCATTTCTTAGTACGATCGCTCAGAAGGTGTCACTTGGCCCAACTTAACAATCATGCTTAACGACGTGCATTGACAATGAGGACGCCCGCGTCGAAACCGCGCAATAGGCCCTGTTATGGGCGACGGTTGCCCCCTGAGGGGGGCGTCTGATTCAGGTCTTTTGGGTGTTATGCGGGTTTAGGTGTCTCGCCGGGTTGGGGCGGTTTCCGCGGTGAGGCGTTTGGCGAGGTTGTCGATCATCGCGATGGTGATCATGCTGGCCGAGTTGTCGGGTCGGGTTTCGTAGTCGCGTACGAGGCGCCGGTGGTGCATGAGCCAGCCCAGGGTGTATTCGACGACCCACCGCCGTTGACCACGCTGAAACGTTGACTTGCGGGTCTTCGGGCATCTGGCGGCTCTACTATGGACGGTAGGTGACGAATGGCATTGAAGTCGGTGATTCGTGAGTTGTCTGAACCAGACATGTTCCGCGGAGCAAAGCCGGCAGATCGCTACCGGATCGATCGGGATGAACCAAGGCGAAAGTGACGATTCCTCCTGTCGCCGCCGGCCTCGGTTGATATGGCGAATACGGTAATCAACCACAGAAAAGATCAAAACACCCAGTTACGGCGTCAGGTGATGACCGTGCAGGCGGCGACCGTACCGAAGACGACCGCGCCCAGCAACGCCTGCGTCAGCAGCACCGGGCCCAGGTGCGACCAGAGGGTCGGCGGGTGCGGGGTGAGCAGTTGGGCGGTCGTGAGGTTTACGATCTTTTCGACGCGGGGTGCGAGTTCGGGGTCTTTCTGGCGGCGTACGGTCACCTGGACGTGGTCGCGGGGTTCGAGGGCGCTCTGCGGCAGATGGCCGTGGATCTCCATTTCGCACAGCACGCCGTCGGTGGCGCGGATGCGCAGTGGGGTGACCAGATATTCGGGGCCCTTTTTCAGCTCTTTCCACTTGCGCCCGCCGCCGCCACCGGAACCGGCGCGCAGGACGGAGACGACCGCCCTGGTGACGAGGCGCGTCACGCTGGCGGCGGCGACCACCGCGACCAGGATGGGCTGGCCCACCTTGACCTCGCGGGAGTAACCGTCCTCGAGCTTGACGACGTGCCCGTTGATGATGGGGCCCGGCCGGTGCGCCACAGGCTCGGGGAAGAGCTCCCGGTCCCAGGTCATAGCGTTCCTACTGTGTGTTTGTGGCGTAAGCACACAGCGTATCGACATCGGTTCATGACCACGAGGGGGCGGCGGGTGAGTGAATGCGTTCTCATGGGGTAAGGCCCGCGTTATGGACCTCTCATTCCTCCGCTCGCTCTACGCCCATCCGGGGCCGTGGGCCTCGGCGTACCTGGACGCCACCCCGTCCACCGAGGATGCCGCGCGGGCACTGGCGCTGCGGTGGCGTGGCCTGCGGGAGAGCCTCGCCGCGCAGGGGGCCAGTGCCGGCGTGCTGGTGGCGATGGACCACGCGCTGGACGCCACGCCCGCCGAGCCCGACCGGCTGGGCACCGCGCTGTTCGCGTCCGAGGCGGCGCCCGATGACGTGACCGTGCAGCGGCTCCCCAGCCCGCCCCGCGCGAACCTGGCCCGCTACGGCGCCCTGCCGCACGCCATGCCGCTGGTCGCCCAGCGGGGCGAGGAGGTCGGCTGGCTGCGCGTGGTCGCCGACCGCACCGGTGCCGAGGTGTCCGTCTTCGACGCGGGCGGCGTGCGGCGCAGCGAGACGGTGCGGGGGCACGAGTCGTACCCGATCCAGAAGACCAAGCCGGGCGGCTGGTCGCAGGCGCGGTACCAGCGGGACGCGGAGACCACCTGGCAGCGCAACGCGGGCGACGTGGCCGCCGCCACCACGGACCTGGCCGACGCGCTCGGGCCGGACGTGCTGGTCCTCGCCGGCGACGTACGGGCCCGGCAGCTGCTGCTCGACCGGCTGCCCAAGCGGTGGCAGCGGCGCGCGGTGCTCACCGACGCGGGCGTACGCGCCTCGGGTGCGGACCACGAGCCGCTGGACGAGGCGACGACGGTGGCGGTGGCGGAGGTGGCCGACCGGCGCACGCGCGAGGCGGTGGACCGCTTCGGCGCGCAGGAGGGGCTCGGCAATGGGCTCGCCGCCGTGGTCAGCGCCCTCCAACGGGAACAGGTCGAGGCGATGCTGATCGTGGACGACCCCTCGTCGACCGACGAGCTGTGGATCGGGCCGGAGGCGGAGCAGCTCGCGCTCGACCCGGCCGAGCTGCGCGACATGGGCGTGCAGGAGCCGGTGCTGGTGCGGGCCGACGCGGCGCTCGTGCGGGCGGTCGCCGAGACCGGGGCCGACCTCGTGCTGGTCGGCCCGGACGACACCGACCTGCGGCGGGGCGTGGGGGCGGTGCTGCGCTACGCCGACGCCGGTACGCGACAGCAGCGGGCCGGCTGAGCCGTACGCCGCACTCAAGCGTGCCAGCAGCGCCGCTAGGACGCGAGCACCTGGCGGTACAGCTCCACGTAGCGCGAGGCCATCAACGCGGGCGTGAAGCGGGCCGCCGCATCGCGCATCGACTCGGCGGGGTCGAGCTTGGCGGCCGCCTCCAGGAGGTCCGGCAGCTCGTCGTCCACCTCGGTCAGGTAGCCGGTGCGCCCGTGGTCGACCAGCTCGGGCAGGCAGCCGCGGGCCAGGCCCACGACCGGCGTACCCAGTGCCAGCGCCTCGACCACGAACGTCCCGCCCGGCTCGGCCCACCGCAGCGGCGCGAGCACCGCCCGGGCACTGGCCACCAGGTCGTCGCGGGCCGGTGGGCGTACGGTGCCGAGCCAGCGGACCCGCCAGCCGTCCACGTACGGCTCGACCTTCTCCCGGAAGTAGGCCACGTCGGGGTTGTCCGTGCTCCCGGCGGCGGCGAGGTCGGCGGCCGAGTGGTACGGCCCGACCGGCCCGGCCAGGATGAGGTCGAAGCCGTGCTGGTGGGCCAGGCGCACGCCCAGGTCCTGCCCCTTGCCCGGGGTGATCCGGCCGAGGATGACCACGTGGCCGCCCTTCTCCGGCGGCCGCCGCAGGTGTGCCCCCTCGGCGAGCGGCGTGGCCAGGTGCACGTGCCCCACCGCGTGCGCGCGCAGCGCCTCGGGCGCGCGGGCGATCTGGTCCGCGGAGACGCCGTTGACCCACACGCGGCCGCCGCCGTCGAACGTGCCGTACAGCTCCGGATGCTTGTGCAGGTCCCAGTGGAGCGTGTGCAGCACCGGCGGGTCGTGCCGGCCGAGGGCGGCGAGCGTGGCCAGCCCCGCGGCCTCGACGTGGTCGTGTACGAGGTCGATGTCCGAGCGCTCGCGCAGGGCCCGTACCACCGCGTGCTGGTGCGCCGGCACGACGCCGTTGACCTGGTTGTACGGGCGCTGGAGCTGGCGGAACTGCCCGACCGGGAAGACCGACAGCAGCTCGTCCACCTCGAGCGTGCTGTCGCCCACCGAGACGAGCACGACCTCGACGCCGAGGTCGCGCAGTGGGGGTACGAGAGTGGCGACGATGTTCTCGATGCCGCCGTAGCCGCCGGGCGGGACCGAAAGCCACGGTCCCGCGTTCATCATGACCCTCACAGGACGCCGGTCCGGAGGGGGACCGCGGCCCGCAACTGGGCCAGTGGCGGCCGCTCACTGACCGAGACGTCGTGGACGACCACCTCGCGCCCCAGGCCGGGCGGTGTGGCCCCACCCCGGCGGAACTGGGTGAGCGCGCCCGCCGCGGGCTCGGCCGTCGGCACGGTGCCCTGGCGGTACAGGCGGGACCAGGCGGTGTAGAGGATCTGCGCGGCCATCCGCCCCAGCGCCTCGGTGCTCTGGTGGCGGTGGTGCCGCTCGCCGAGGTCCACCTGGGCGAGCGCGTCCAGCCCCACCTTCTCCAGCAGGTCGATGAGCATGGCCAGCTCGACGCCGTACCCGGAGACGAAGGGGAGCTGTTCGAGCAGGTCGCGGCGGCCCGCGTACTCGCCGGCGAGGGGCTGCACGAAACCGGCCAGCTCCGGCCAGCAGAGGTTGAGCAGCGGGCGGGCCATGATCTCGGTGACCCGGCCGCCGCCGTCGCGCTCGGTGTCGACGGACGCTTCCAGGGGGCGGTGGTAGAAACCCTTGACGTACACGACGGACGGGTCGGCGAGCAGCGGCCCGAGCAGCCCGGTCACGAAGTGCGGGCGAAACTCGCGCAGGTCGGCGTCGAGAAACGCCACGATGTCGCCGTGGGCCGCCGCGAGACCGGCCCACAGCGCGTCACCCTTCCCCTCCAGGCGGGGCAGGCCCCGGGTCATCTGGTCCTGGTCGACCACCCGCGCGCCGGCCTCGCCCGCGACGCGCGCGGTCTCGTCACTCGAGCGGGAGTCGACGACGATGACCTCGTCCACCAGCGGTAGCCGGTCGACGAGGTGCCGGCGGATCGTGCGTACGATCTCGCCGACCGTGTCCTGCTCGTCGCGGGCGGGCAGCACGACGGAAACCGTGCTGGACCCCTTCGCCCGGACCAGATCACGCGGTTTCCACTGGTTCGCGGTGCTGGTCCGGTAGGCGGACCAGGCCTCCACGACAGGGCTCACCGAAAGCGGATGCCACATGGCGCGTGGTTTCCCAATGACCGGGTATCCAACCGCCGCGAGCGCGCCGCCGCCCCCGGCACCACCGAGCGGGAGGGAGTGCGGCGACCGGAGCGACGGCCGGCAGGCGGAGCAGTGGGCGCGCTCGCCGGCATCGCGGGGTGCGCCCCGCGAAGAGATGGGCTTTTGGGGGCTCGGATGGGCAGCAAGTGCGCCGTGGCGATGGTCGGCGCGGGCAGTGTGGCGCGGCGGCACGCGGCCGTACTGGCGGGCTTTCCGGACGTGCGTGTGGTCGGGGTGACCGACGTGGTGCCGGAGGCGGCCGGGGCGCTGGCGGCGGAGCACGGCGCGCTCGCGTACCCCGACGTGTCCGCGCTGCTCGCCGCCGGACCGGACGCCGTGTACGTGTGCGTGCCCCCCTTCGCGCACGGCCCGGCCGAGGAGGCGGTGCTCGGCGCGGGGCTGCCGATGTTCGTGGAGAAGCCGCTCGCCGTCGACCTGGCCACCGCCGAGCGGCTCGCCCCGCTCGCCGAGCGCGTGGTGACCGCGGTGGGGCTGCACTGGCGGTACCTCGCGGTGGTCGAGCGCGCACGCAACCTGCTCGCCGGCCGCGAGCTGCGCCTGGTGAGCGCGGCGTGGCTGGACAAGGTGCCCCCGGTCGACTGGTGGACGCGGCGGGAGTCGTCCGGCGGGCAGGTGGTGGAACAGGCTCCGCACGTACTCGACCTCATGCGGCTGCTCGGCGGCGAGGTGGTGCAGGTGCACGCGGCCGGCGGCGGCCGCCCGCCGGTGCCGGAGGCCGACGTCGACGCGGCCACCGCCGCGCTGGTGCGGTTCGCGAGCGGTGTCCCCGGCTCGCTCACCACGACCTCCGTGCTGGGCTGGAAGCACCGCGCCTCCGTCGAGGTGATCGCGGACGGCCTCGCCGTCGAGGTCGGCGAGGAGTCCCTTCTGGTACGGGACGGCGGGGGCGAGCACCGCTACCCGGCTGACCCGGTCGCGGCGCGGGTCGCGGTGGACCGGGCGTTCGTCGACGCGGTGCTGGGCGTGGCCGACGACGTGCGCGTGCCGTACGGGGAGGCGCTGCGCACGCACCGGCTCGCCACCGCGGTCGCCCGCTCGGCGCTGACCGAGGAGCCGGTCGGTGTCTGACCGGGTCATCGTCGTCACCGCGCCGGAGCGTGTGGAGATCCGCGAGGAGGAGGCGCCGCCCGTGCGGGAGGGCACCTTCCGGGTCGCCACTCTCTACAGTGGAGTGTCGGCGGGCACCGAGTTGAGCTACGTCAAGGGCACCAACCCGCTGCTCTCCGCCCGCTTCGACCGCGATCTCGGGCTCTTCGAGCCGGACCGGCCGGCCGAGTCGTACCCGGTGACCCGGCTCGGGTACATGGAGGTCGGGCGGGTCACCGCCTCCGCCACGCCCGCGGTCGCCGAGGGCACGCTGGTCGCGATGGCGTACGGGCACCGCACCGGCCACCTCGCCGACCCGCTCGTCGACCGGTGGGTCCCGCTGCCGCCCGACCTCGATCCGATGCTCGGCGTGTACGTGGCGCACGCCGGGCCGATCTGCGCCAACGGGCTGCTGCACGCCGCCGCGGATGCCTTCGGGCCGGGGGTGCGCTCCCTGGGCGACGGGGTCCGGGGACGGCGGGTCGCCGTCGTGGGGGCCGGGATGATCGGCCTGCTGACCGCCCTGTTCGCCCTCCGCCACGGCGCCGAGTCGGTGCTCGTACTCGATGGGACGTCGCGGCGCCGGGCGGTCGCGGAGGCCCTCGGTTGCGCGGTGCTCGACCCGGCCGACGGCGACCCGGCGGTCGCGGTCAAGAGCCGGTGGCGGCGGGGGCCCGGCGACCGGGGGGCCGACCTGGTCTTCCAGTGCCGGGGGCAGCCGTCCGCCCTGCACCTGGCGATGCGGCTGCTGCGCCCCCAGGGGACGGTGATCGACCTGGCGTTCTACCAGGGCGGGGCGGACGAGGTGCGATTGGGGGAGGAGTTCCACCACAACGGGCTTTCGGTGCGGTGCGCGCAGATCGGACGTGTGCCGCGCGGGCTGGAGGCGACCTGGGACCGGGAGCGCCTCTCGGCCGAGACCGTATCGATGGTGCGCGAGTGCGGCGATGGGATCAGGCGGCACGTGGTGACCGCGGTGGTGCCGTTTGACAAGGGCCCTGAGCTGCTGCGCGACCTCGCGACGCGGGCGCGGCAGGAGGTGGCGACGATCTTGGAATGTTGAATAGTACCGTTGCGGACCATGGGTGTGTCGCAGCGGTTGAAAAGCAGGATGCAGCGCTTCCTCCAGCGCCCCGGGACGACGGTCGACCTCGGCCCACTGGAGAAGCTGCTCCCCAAGATCAGTAGTCGTGCGGAGGAGCTGGCCGACCTCAGCGACTCTGAGCTGACCGAGGCGGCCGCCGACGCGACCGACTACGTCGACATCTGCGCGTACGGGCGGGAGGCGGCCCGCCGCGGCCTCGACCAGACGCCGTACGACGTGCAGCTCCTCGGCGCGATGGCGCTCCTCTCCGGCAAGGTCGCCGAGATGGCCACCGGTGAGGGCAAGACGCTGACCGCCGCCATCGCCGCGTACGGGCACGTGCGCCGCGGCAAGGGCCCGGTCCACGTGCTCACCGTCAACGACTACCTCGCCCGCCGCGACGCGCTCTGGATGGCGCCGGTCTACCGGCTGCTCGGGCTGACCGTCGGCTGGGTCACCGAGACGTCCTCCCCGGAGCAGCGCCGCGCGGCGTACGGCAACGACGTCACCTACGTCTCGGTCAGCGAGGCCGGCTTCGACTACCTGCGCGACCAGCTGGTCACCGACATCGACGACCGCGTCCAGCGCGAGCTGGCCTGCTGCATCGTCGACGAGGCCGACTCGATCCTGATCGACGAGGCGCGCGTGCCGATGGTGCTGGCCGGCACCGTGCCCGGCGAGCAGGACCCGGTGCACCAGGCCGCCGCGCTGGTCAAGGGCCTGGTCAACAAGCGCCACTACGAGATCGCCGACGACGGCCGCAGCGTCGCGCTCACCGACCGGGGGCTGCGCACCGTCGAGGCGCGGCTGGGCGGCATCGACCTGTACGCGGACGAGAACGTCGAGCAGCTCTCCGCCGTCAACGTCGCCCTGCACGCCGAGGCGCTGCTGCACCGCGACGTCGACTACATCGTGCGCAACGGCGCGGTCGAGCTGGTCGACGAGATGCGCGGCCGGGTCGCCCAGCGCCGCCGCTGGCCCGACGGGCTCCAGGCGGCCGTGGAGGCGAAGGAGGGGCTGACCGCCACCGCCGAGGGCGAGGTGCTCGACACCATCACCGTGCAGGCGTACATCGCGCTCTACAAGACGCTCTGCGGCATGACCGCCACGGCCGTGCTGGTCGGCAACGAGCTGCGCGAGTTCTTCAAGCTCGAGGTCGCGGTCATCCCGTCCAACACGCCCTGCATCCGGGAGGACGAGCCGGACCGCATCTACGCGACCCGCGCCGAGAAGGAAGAGGCGCTGATCGAGGAGATCCGCCTCGCCCACGTGGCGGGCCGGCCGGTGCTGGTCGGCACGCTCGACGTGAAGGAGTCCGAGCAGCTCGCCGCCGGTCTCACCAGCGCCGGCATCCCGTGCGTCGTGCTCAACGCGAAAAACGACGAGGAGGAGGCGGCGATCATCGCCGAGGCCGGCACGCACGGCGCGGTGACCGTCTCCACGCAGATGGCCGGCCGAGGCGTCGACATCCGCCTCGGCGGCAGCGACCAGGCCGACTACGACCGCATCGCCGAGCTGGGCGGGCTCTACATCATCGGCTCCGGCCGCCACGACAGCCGCCGGGTCGACGACCAGCTCCGCGGCCGCTCCGGGCGGCAGGGCGACCCCGGCCACTCGGTCTTCTTCGTGAGCCTGGAAGACGAGCTTGTCGTGCGGCACGCGCCCGAGCTGGTCCCCGCCTCGCCGAAGATGCACGCCGACGGCCTCGTGCAGGACGACGCGGTCACGTACGCGGTCGAGCACGCCCAGCGCGTCGCCGAGGGCGTCAACCACGAGATCCACCGCAACACCTGGCGCTACAGCGTGGTGATCGAGCAGCAGCGCATCGCCCTCGCCGAGCGGCGCGAGCGGCTGCTCACCACCGAGGTGGCGGCCGAGCTGCTGCGCGACCGGTTCGAGGAGAAGACCGAGGAGATCGACGACGAGCTGCTGTCCCGCATCGCCCGCTCGATCGCGCTCTTCCACCTCGACCGCCTCTGGGCCGAGCACCTGGCCGAGCTCAACGAGGTGCGCGAGGGCGTGCACCTGCGGGCGCTGGGGCGGCTCGACCCGCTCGACGAGTTCCACCGATCGGCGGTGCCGGCGTTCAACGCCCTCTTCCCGAAGATCGAGCAGCTGACGCTGGAGACCTTCGAGTCGATCGAGGTGAGCGAAGACTGGGAGCCGGAGGAGGCGGAGATGGTCCGCCCGAGCGCCACGTGGACGTACCTGGTGCACGACAACCCGTTCGGCTCCGAGCTCGACCGACTCATCTCCGCGGTTGGGCGCCGACTCACCTCCCGTTAGGTCACCATTCCCGTATGGGTGACCACTTCAATGTCGTCGTGCTGGGCGCCGGGCCGGGCGGGTACACCGCCGCGGTCCGGGCCGCCCAGCTCGGCCTGTCGACCGCGGTCGTCGAGGCGAAGTACTGGGGCGGGGTCTGCCTCAACGTCGGCTGCATCCCGTCCAAGGCGCTGCTGCGCAACGCGGAGCTGGCGCACATCTTCACGCAGGACGCGAAGACGTTCGGCATCCAGGGCGAGGTCACCTTCGACTACCGCGTCGCGTACGACCGCAGCCGCAAGGTCGCCGACGGCCGGGTCAAGGGCGTCCACTACCTGATGAAGAAGAACAAGATCAGGCAGTACTCGTCCCGCGGCGTCTTCACCGACCCGCACACGCTTCGGGTCGACGGCGACTCGATCACCTTCGACCACTGCATCATCGCGACCGGCGCCACGACGCGGCTGCTGCCCGGCACGTCGCTCAGCGACCGGGTCGTCACCTACGAGGAGCAGATCCTCACCCCGGACCTGCCGTCGAGCATCGTGATCGCCGGGGCGGGCGCGATCGGCGTCGAGTTCGCGTACGTGCTGCGCAACTACGGCGTGAAGGTCACCATCGTCGAGTTCCTCGACCGGCCCGTGCCGACCGAGGACGAGGAGGTCTCGGCCGAGCTGGCCAAGCGCTTCCGGCGGCTCGGCATCGACGTGCTCACCTCGACCCGCGTCGAGTCGATCGACGAGTCGGGCACCGGCGTGCGGGTCACCGTCTCGCGCGACGGGCAGCGGCAGGTGCTCGAAGCCGACAAGGTGCTCCAGGCGATCGGCTTCCAGCCCCGCGTCGAGGGCTACGGGCTGGACAAGACCGGCGTGCGGCTCACCGAACGCGGCGCCATCGACATCGACGGCCGGTGCCGCACCAGCGTGCCGCACATATACGCGATCGGCGACGTCACCGCCAAGCTGATGCTCGCCCACGCCGCCGAGGCGATGGGCATCGTGGCCGCCGAGACGATCGGCGACGCGGAGACGATGGAACTCGACTACCTGATGATCCCGCGGGCCACGTACTGCCAGCCGCAGATCGCCAGCTTCGGCTGGACCGAGGCGCAGGCGCGGGAGGAGGGCTTCGACGTCAGGGTGGCGAAGTTCCCCTTCAGCGCCAACGGCAAGGCCAACGGACTCGGCGACACGACCGGCTTCGTCAAGATCCTGAGCGACGCGCGGTACGGCGAGCTGCTCGGCGCCCACCTGATCGGCCCCGACGTGACCGAGCTGCTGCCCGAGCTGACGCTGGCCCAGCAATGGGACCTCACCGTGCACGAGGCGGCCCGCAACGTACACGCCCACCCCACGCTGGGCGAGGCGGTCAAGGAAGCCCTCCACGGCCTAGCCGGCCACATGATCAATATGTGACCGGTCGCGCCGCGGTGGCAGATTCGGGATCGAGACGAGTTGTGGCGTCAGCCGTCTTGATCGCGGCCTCCCATGCCGGGGTGGTGACACGGAAGGCCGGAGGCAGGAAAAGCACCTAGCGCGGACAGACCGAAGCGAGCACACCACCAAGATCCCGACAATTTCCCTGTCTTTGCTGCCTCCCGCTGCGGACGAGGCAGCAAAGTCCCCGATATTGCTGTCACGCGCCGCCGCGCGGGGAGTGCCAGGAAGGGCCGGCTCCCTCGGGCGCGCATGGATTTCCCTGCTCACATGGGGGTCCAGGATGCGCCCGGCCCCATGATCAACTTAAGCTGAGCGGCATCGTCTGGACCGCGGCGGCGACGTCGCGGTAGCCCGATTCTGTCCCTCGGAATGGATGGTCCAGCCCGGCGGGGTGGTCAGAAGAGGGTCAGGGGCTCGGCCGGGATCGGCTCGGGGAGCGGGCGCAGGGCGGGCACGGCCGCGCGCACGTCGTCGTGGAAGCGGCGGGCCAGGGCGGGCGCGTCCGCGTTGTCCGGGGTGTGGATGAAGACGGTGGGGGAGCGCCCCTCGTGCAGCCAGCCCGCGGCGGCCTCGACCCACCGGCGCCAGCCGGCCACGGTCGGGGCGGTGTCGTCGCGGCCGACGTAGCGCACGATCGGCCGGTCGGTGAGCGCCCGCGTGCGCAGCGGCATGCGCGGCTTCTTCAGCCAGGCGTCGCGTTCGGCGTCGCTCGTCGGCGGCCGCGCGAAGAACGTCGTGGTGTCGAAGGGGATCCACTCGGCGCCCACCGCGGCCAGCGTCCCCTCCAGCGTGCGCGCCGCGCCGGGCTCCGTGAAGAACGCGGGGTGGCGCACCTCGACCGCGTACCGGTGGGCGGCGGGGAGCCGGCGCAGGAAGCGTTCCAGTGTGGACACCTCCGCGGGGCCGAACGACCCGGGGAGCTGTATCCACAGCGCGTGGTTGCGCGGGCCGAGCGGCTCGACCGCGTCGAGGAAGGCGCGCAGTGGCTCGCCGGCGTCGGTGAGGCGGTACTCGTGCGTGACGGTCCTGGGCAGCTTGACCACGAAGCGGAAGTCGGGGTCGGTCTGCCGCGCCCACGACGCCACCGTCTCGCGGGTCGGGGTCGCGTAGAAGGTGGTGTTTCCCTCGACCGCGTCGCACCAGCTCGCGTAGTGCCGCAGCCGCTCGTGCGGCGGGAGCGGGTGCGGCAGGAAGCGCCCCTGCCACGCCTTGAGCGTCCACATCGCACATCCCACGTGCAGCCGCATGGGGCGTCCCTCGCTCGGGCCGGCACGAACATCTCCGTGACCGTGCCGGCCGCCGGCGCGGCTCAGACCGGCGCTCCGCTGCGCTCGGCGGCGTCGATCACCTGCTCCAGCGCGGCGAGCAGTGCCCGCCCGGTCTCCAGGTCGAGCTCGACCGCCACGCGCGCCGACGGCCCGCGCTCCGGGTCGACGAAGTCGAGCAGCAGCGCGTGGTCGAACCGCGACCCCACCGCGTGGTCGAAGCCGACGTTGGCCGCGCTGACCGCGAACCAGCCCGACCCGCCCTTCGCGGCGCCGGCGGCCGGCACGGTCACGGAGATGTTCGTGCACATGGGCGTGCTCCTTCGGAGGGGGTACGGGGCTACGAGAGGTGGCGGCCGAAGAAGTCGAAGACCTTCTCCCAGCCGTCCATCGCCGCCTCGGGGCGGTACGCGGCGCGGTGGTAGTAGAAGAACCCGTGGCCGGCGCCGGCGTACCGGTGGAACTCGTACGTCTTGCCGTGCTGGCGAAGCTCCGCCTCGTGCCGGTCGACAAGCTCGGGCGTCGGGTACTGGTCCTCGTCGCCGAAGAGCCCGAGCAGCGGCGCGTCCAGCCCGGCCGTGTAGTCGACGACAGGCACCGGCCGCTGCGGCGTCAGCTCCTCGGCCGTCGCCACCACGCCCCCGCCCCACAGGTCGGCCACCGCGTCGAAACCGCCCACCTTGCTCGCCGCCAGCAGCGCGTGCCGCCCACCCGAGCAGGTGCCGAAGACGCCCACCTTGCCGTTGGACGTGGGCAGCGCGCGCAGCCAGTCACGCGCCGCGACCAGGTCGGCCACCGCCAGGTCGTCGGAGGCCCCGCCGGCCGCCCGCACCGCGGCGGCCACGTCGTCCGGGTCGCCGTGCCCGGTGCGGCAGTAGAGGTCGGGGCAGATCGCGATGTAACCGTGGTCGGCGAAGCGGCGGGCGAACTCCCGGTAGAGCTCGTCCCAGCCGGGCATGTGGTGGGCGAGCACGACACCCGGAAATGGCCCCGGTCCTTCGGGCCGCGCGACGTACGCGTGGATCAGGTCGCCGTCGCCGGCCCGGTACGCGGTGACCCCGGCGGCGATGCCGGCCTGCGCGTCCGTACGCGATGAGTTCCACACGCGAAACAACTTAGCCGGGCGAACGAGCCGCGCTCCGCCGGGTCCGCCCCGCGGTTTCGCCGACGAGCGGGAGCGCGAGGCTGGTGTGAGAATGGCGCGTCTGGGGTACCTCAGATTTGATCACGGTAAGGAGGCGATCCATGACGCTCGCGCGAGACGGTGTGGGCGGAGCGCGCGGCGTGGCCGTGGTCTTCCTCGAGGGCGAGATCGACATGCAGGCCGAGGACCGGGTCGTCGCGGAGATCGAGACGGCGCTGGTCGGGCCCCAGCGCGACATCGTGGTGGACCTGTCCCGCGTGCCCTTCCTCGATTCCAGCGGAGTACGCGCACTCCTACGCGGGCGGGAGGCGGCCCAGCGGCGCGGCGTACAGCTCCGCGTCCGCAACCCCCACCGCATCGTCGAGGAGGTCCTGCGGATCACCGGTGTGGCGGCGCTGTTCGGGATGCCCGATCCGGGATGACCATCCCGCCCGCCGGCGCGTGGCACGACATCCTCGCCGAACTGGTCGAGGCCGCCCACTTCGTCGGCCCGAGCGGGCTGGTGGCGATCGTCGAGGACGCGGCCGCGCGCGTCGGAGTGGGCGTCACGCTCCTTCTCGTCGATCACGAGCAGGAGCGGCTGCGCGCGCTCACGCGTGAGCTGACCACCGCGCCCGACGCCCCCGCCCCGCCGCCGGTGTCGCTGGGCGCGTCGATCGCGGGACGGGCGTTCATGACGCTCACACCGGTCACCTCCGGCGGCGACCCGCCGGTCCGCCCCCTGACCGCGGACCCGGCCGGTGCTACGCCCTGTGTGCGGCGGCCCGGTGGGCGGCCAACACGTCCTCGCCGAAGTCGCCGTGCGGGCGGCGCAGCACGGTGTGCGCGTGGTTGCCGTCGTCGCTCGTGTTGTCGTACTCGATCAGCAGGTCTTCGCCCTGGACCCGGTAGTAGTGCCGCCCGCCCGGCCGGGTCGGCCCCTCCCACGCGAACCACTGCTCGCCGCTCGCGATGCGGGCGTGCTCGCGCAGGGCCAGGTCGGGCGGGAGGCGGTCGAGGTAGAGCGCGACCAGCCGGTCCAGCGCGGTGCGGGCGCCCGGCCCGAGGCGGCTGGCGGCGACGCCGCGCGGCTCGATCGGCGCCTGCACGACCGGGCGCGTGGCGGTGTGGATGTCGCCCGGCGCCCGGTCGGCGACGACCGCCGCGCTCCGCCCGTCCGGCCCCAGCGCCTCCAGCAGCGCGCGGGCCAGGTCCTCCTCGGCGGCGAGGGGACGCAGGACGGTGCCGCCGGCGTAGCCGACCCGGTGCGGGTTGGCGCCCAGGAAGATCGGCGCGGGCGAGACGACGCCGTCGGCGACCGTCATGGTCACCGAGATGTGGTGGCCCTCGAAGCGCCACCCCCACGGCCCGCCCCCGGCCGGCTCGCCGAAGACCGCGACCCAGTAGTCGCCGCTGTGCCGCCCTCGGGCCCACCCCTCCCGCCGGTCGAGCACCTCCTCGAGCGCGATGATCGCCATCGCCTGGGCGTAGGCGGGCGGGCTCAGCGCGGTCGCGAGCAGCCGGTGCGCGGCCTTGCGGGCGACGCGGTCGAGGTCGGCGAGGCAGGCGCCGGGGCGGGGCCTCGGCCGGTACTCGATCCACCGCCGGGCCGCCTCGTCGGCGAAGGGCCGCGACGCGAGGGAGCGCTGCTCGCCGTCGAGCGCGGCCAGCAGCGCCTTCGCCGCCTCGGACATTTCCGCCGGTACGTCGTCAGCAGCCATCCCCTCTGTATACCGCTACGAGACCTCGCGCCGGATGAGTCGCGCCAATCCGACGACGAGCGGCACGACGACCCACAGGCCGACAGAGGCGGCCAGCTTGGGCCAGTCGGAACCGGACATGGCGTTTTCGGTGAGCGGCGTCGAGGTGATGCTGAGGTCGAGCCACTTGGCGGCGGTGCTCAGCGCGCTGACCAGGCCGCCGAGGATGCCCCACACCATCGGCAGCAGGAAGTACATCACGATGGCGAGCGCCGAGTTCATCAGCAGCATGCCGAACGCGATGCCCATGAGCATGTTGATCACCTGGAAGAGCAGCGCGCTGCCCAGTGCTCCGGCGGTGAGCTGCCAGCTCCCGTCGGCGTCCTGGAACGCGATGGCGGCCAGGTTGCCGACCGCCGCGAAGGCCAGCCCGGCGACGACCGAGGCGACCGCCAGCACCAGGCCGGCGAGCAGCTTCGCGGCCGCGACCCGCTCCCGCTCGGGCACCAGCGTGAACGTGGTCAGCGCGGACCGCTGCGTCCACTCGCTGGTGACCGCGAGGATGCCGATCACGGGCAGCAGGATGCCGGAGGGGATTAGCGTGATCTGGAAGAACCCGTAGAACGTCTGCTCCTCCGGGCCGGCCGCGAAGAACATGACCACGACCAGGGCGAGGTACCCGAGCGCGGTCACGGCCAGCAGCCAGAACCCGGCCCGCGTGTCGGTCATCTTGCGGAGTTCGACCAGCGTGAGGCGGGGGATCGAGGGGCGGCTGACCGGCGCGACGTGCGGGGTCGGCACGGTGGGCGTGGCGGTGGCGGTGGCGGTCATCGGGCGGCCTCCCTGGCGGCTCCGTTGGGCGTGGTGAGTTCGAGGAAGAGCTGCTCCAGCCCGGCGCCGTCGGCGGGGCGCAGCTCCAGCAGCACGAGGCCGCCGGCCGCGGCGGTACGGCCCACGGTCTCCGCGTCGGCCTGGGCGATCAGCGCGTCGTCCGGCGTACGGGTCACCGACACGCCCGCCGTGGTGAGCGCCCACTCCAGCTTGTCCGGGTCGAGGCCGCGCACGCGCGTACCGGAGCCGGCGAGCAGCTCCTCCTTCGTGCCGTCGGCGACGATCCGGCCGCCCCCGATGACCACCAGCCGGTCGGCCACCGCCTCCACCTCGCGCAGCAGGTGGGAGGAGAGGAGGACGGTGCCGCCCCGGTCGGCGAAGTCGCGCAGCACGCCCCGCATCCAGAAGATGCCCTCCGGGTCGAGGCCGTTGGCCGGCTCGTCCAGGATGAGTACGCGCGGGTCGCCGAGGAGCGCGTGGGCGAGGCCGAGCCGCTGGCGCATGCCGAGCGAGTACTGCTTCACGCGCTTGCGCCCCGCCTTGGCGTCCAGCCCGACGAGCGCCAGCAGCGAGTCCACGCGCCCCCGGTCCACGCCCATCACCTGGGCGGCGAGGGTGAGCGCCTCCCGCCCGGTACGGCCGGGGTGCTGGGCGGATGCGTCGAGGAGCACCCCCACGTGGCGCCCCGGGTTGGACAGGCGCTTGTACGGCCGGCCGTCGACCGTGGCCGCGCCGGCGGTGGGCGGGGTCAGGCCGCAGATCATCCGCATGGTCGTGGACTTGCCGGCGCCGTTCGGCCCGAGGAAGCCGGTCACGGTGCCGGCCTCGCAGCGGAACGACACGTCGTTGACGGCCGTGTGCGGGCCGTACCGCTTCGTCAGGTGCTCCACACTGATCATGCGTCCAGCCTGCGGCGCCGGCCGGTACCTCCGCCTCGGCCCGAGGTCGGTGGCGCGCGACCGAGGTCTATCAGGGTGATTCGACTTTGGTCGGATGCCGGGGCCGGGCCGCGGGCCGTACCATTTGATCATGGTTGGTGCGGCGACGCCCGAATACCGTGCGCTGCTGCCCGGTTCGCTGGTGGAGTCCGCCCCGGATGCCGCGGGGCCGGTGCGCCGCACGGCGCGCGACTGGTTCGTCGACACGGTCTTCTTCCTCTTCGCCCTGTTGCTGGCCGTGAGCCTCGCCGCGTACAGCTACGAGAGCGGCATCGACGAGGGGCGCACCACGCTCGACCTGGCGATGGGGGTGCTGTGCTGCTTCGGCCTGTGGCTGCGGCGCCGGTGGCCGGTGGGGGTCGCCGTCGTCGTGACGGCCGCCGGGCTGTACTCGGCGACGAGCCTCGGCGCGGCGGTCGTCGCGTTCTTCACGGTCGTGGTGCACCGGCGCGCCGCCGCCGTGGCGCTGGTCGGCCTGTTCGGTGTCGTGGGCGGCGTCGTCTTCGCGGTGCTGCGGCCGGAGTGGTCCACCTCCCCGCTCTGGACCGACATGATCTGGTCCGTGGTCGTGACCGCGCTGATCCTCGGCTGGGGACTGGTCGTGCGGGCCCGCCGCCAGCTCGTCTTCTCGCTCCGCGACCGGGCCCACCGCGCCGAGGCCGAGCAGCAGCTCCGGGTCGCCCAGGCGCGCCAGGCCGAGCGGGCCCGCATCGCCCGTGAGATGCACGACGTGCTCGCGCACCGGATCTCGCTGCTCAGCCTGCACGCGGGGGCGCTGGAGTTCCGGCCGGACGCGCCGCCGGAGGAGGTGGCCCGGGCGGCCGGCGTGATCCGGGACAGCGCCCACCAGGCCCTCCAGGAGCTGCGCGAGGTGATCGGCGTGCTCCGCGAGGACCCGGCCGAGGACGCGCCCGACCGCCCCCAGCCCACGCTCGCCGACCTGCCCGCGCTGATCGACGAGTCGCGGGCCGCCGGCATGCGGGTACGCCTCGACCACCAGGTGGCCGACCTGGCCGAGGTGCCGGCGGCGGTGGGGCGAAACGCGTACCGGATCGTGCAGGAAGGCCTGACGAACGCCCGCAAGCACGCGTACGGTTCCACTGTGGACGTGATCGTGGCGGGGGCGGCCGGCGGCGGGCTCTCGGTGGAGGTGCGCAACCCGTGGCCGGTGGGCGTGCCGGTCGGCCCCGAGATCCCCGGCACCGGCACCGGCCTCGTGGGGCTGACCGAGCGGGCCACGCTCGCCGGCGGGCGGCTGGAGCACGGCCGCACCCCGAGTGGCGACTTCCGGCTCTGGGCGTGGCTGCCGTGGCCGGTGTGACCCCGGACGGGGGCGCCCCGCGAGCCGGCGAGGGGCCGATCAAGGTGCTGATCGTCGACGACGACGCGCTGGTCCGCGCCGGCCTCGCGATGATTCTCGGCGGCGCGCCCGACGTCGCGGTGGTGGGGGAGGCGGCCGACGGTGCCGAGGTGGCCGCCGCCGTCCGCTCGTCCGCGCCGGACGTGGTGCTCATGGACATCCGCATGCCCCGCGTCGACGGGCTCGCCGCCACCGAGGCGCTCCGCCGCCGGCCGGAGTCGCCCGAGGTGATCGTGCTGACGACGTTCCACGCCGACGAGTACGTGCTGCGCGCCCTCCGCGCCGGGGCCAGTGGCTTCCTGCTCAAGGACACGCCGCCGGCCGAGATCCTGCGCGCGGTGCGCCGGGTCGCGGTGGGGGAGCCGATCCTCTCGCCCTCGGTGACCCGCCGCCTCATCGACCACGTGAGCGACACCGGCGCCGACGGGCGGCGGCGCCGCGCGCTGGAGCTGCTCGACCGGCTCAGCGAGCGGGAGCGCGAGGTCGCGGTGGCGGTCGGGCGCGGCAGGTCCAACGCGGAGATCAGCGCCGAGCTCTTCATGAGCGTGGCGACGGTCAAGGCGCACGTCTCCCGTGTACTGACCAAGCTGGAGCTCAACAACCGCGTGCAGGTCGCGCTCCTCGCCCACGACGCCGGCCTCACCCTCCCCTGACACCGCTCGACGTCGCGCGGTCACGGTGGGACACACCAATGCATCGAGACATGTAAGAATATCGACATGATGACGAGGTTGGCGGCCGCCGCGGCCGGCGTACTCCTGCTGCTCGCCGCCCCGGCGGCGGCGCCCGCGCACTCCCGCGGGAGCGCCGCGTGCAAGGATCGGGCGCTGCTCTTCTGCGAGGACTTCGAGCGGCTGCCGCTCGGCGGCGCCGCCAGCCTCGACTGGGGGATCGACACCAAACACGGCACCCTCACCGTCGAACGTCACCGCGGCGACCGCGTGCTCCGCGTGCACACCGAGGGAAACGGGCGGGCCTTCCTCAAGGTCGACGACTTCGCCCCGCCCGGCAACAGCTTCTTCGGCCGCGTGCGACTGCGCGTCGCCGCGTTCCCGACCGCGCCGGACTGGGCGCACTACACGCTGGTCGAGGCGACCGGACAGGGCCCGGAGATCGTGCGCCCGCTCGGCGGCCAGTACGTGCCGACACTCGACCGCGCGCTCTGGGGCGTCGGCGCCGACGGCGGCCCCACCGGCGACTGGACCAACTGGCGCGAGTCCACCCCGTCGGTCGCCGGCCGCTGGCAGTGCGTCGAGTGGCGGGCCGACGCGCGCGACAACCGCGTCGACGTCTGGATCGACGGCGTGCACCAGCCCGACCTCACGGTGACGACGACCGAGCACGGCGGCAACCCGGTCGACTTCGTCTTCCCCCGCTTCGACACGGTGAAGATCGGCTGGCAGCTCTACCAGGGCGACCCGACCCCGTCGGCGTACGACGTGCTCTTCGACGACATCGCGCTCGCCACCAAGCGGATCGGCTGCTAGGGGCCTGTTCACAGGGGTCGCCTCACAAGGCGGCCTCTGGCCTGCGGCCTCTGGCCTGCGGCCTCTGGCCTGCGGCCTCTGGCCTGCGGCCTCTGGCCTGCGGCCCGCGCTACGCGGCGATCTGGCGCATCCGGCTGATCTCGGCGCTCTGCTCGGCGGCGATGCCCGTGGCCAGCTCGCTGATCCGCTGGTCGCGGCCGGCGGTGAGCACGTCGGTCGCCATCGCGATCGCGCCCTCGTGGTGCGCGACCATCATGTCCACGAACATCTTGTCGAACGCCTCGCCGCTCAGGCTGGCCAGCCCGCGGATCGCCTCCGGCGGCTGCATCCCCTGCATGCCGCCGTGGTCGTGGCCGGACTGCTCCTCGGTGAGGTCGCGGTCGCGCAGCCAGGTGCGCAGGTATTCGACCTCGGGCTTCTGTGCCGCCACGATGCGCGAGGCGACCGCGCGGATCTGCGGATGGGCGGCCCGGTCGGGCGCGAGCGCGGCCATCTCCAGCGCCTGGCCGTGGTGCGGGATCATCATCCGGACGAAGTAGGCGTCGGCCTGGTTGTAGAGGCTGCCGTCCGGCGCGGGGAGCTGGTCGGAGGGGACCACCGACGCCGACTCGCCGGGGCGGCCGGGCACGACCACCGGTATCGGCGACGTGGTGGAGGTCGGCGACGCGCTGGCCGACGGCTCGTCGCCGGAGCCCGCGGCGCGCACCCCGAGGGCCACCGCGACGCCGGCGACGGCCACGACCACGGCGGCGATCGCCGCGTACCAGCGCCGGGTCATCCGATTTACCTCCCGCTTTCCGCCCAAACCGGGCCGATGATCTTATGCCACCCCACCGCTCGGGCCAATGACGACTGTCACATCGACGGTTACGATGCCTCGGTAACGTGTGCACCAATCTAGCGCCCCTTCGCCGTTGAACGGGGCCTGAAAGACGGGGTATGCCCATGTTCAGATCCGCCCCACAAGGGTTGCGACGGCTGACCGCCGTCGCGGCGGCGGCGTTCGCCCTCACGCTGGCGGTCGCGGCCTCCGCAGCTCCGACGAATGCCCACTCGCCGTCGACCAACGAGATCCCCGGCGTCGACGAGGTCGTCAGCAGCAACAACATCCGACTCGTGACCAACGTGCCCCTGACGGGCGCCATGGCCGGCGGCATCAACAGTGACATCGCGTTCCAGGGCAAGTACGCGTACGCCGGCAACTACAACGGGTTCGCCATCTTCGACATCAGCCGGCCGAGCAGCCCGCGCCTGGTCAGCCAGGTCGCCTGCCCCGGTGGGCAGGGTGACGTGTCGGTCCACGGCGACCTGCTGTTCCTGTCGGTCGACTCCTCCCGGAGCGACGACTCCTGCACCAGCGTGGGCCAACCCGCGTCGGTCAAGGAGTCGTGGGAGGGCATCCGCATCTTCGACATCAGCGACAAGAAGAGCCCGCGGTACGTGAAGGCCGTCGAGACCAACTGCGGCTCGCACACGCACACGCTGGTGCCCGGCAAGGACCGCAAGACGGTCTACCTGTACGTGTCGTCGTATTTCCCGTCGGCCACGTTCCCGGACTGCCAGCCCCCGCACGACCTGATCTCGATCATCAAGGTGCCGGTGAAGAAGCCGGCCGAGGCAAAGATCGTGGCCACGCCCAACCTCTTCCCGGGCGACACCGGCAACCCGCCGGGCACGCCGAGCACCGAGACGAGCGGCTGCCACGACATCACGGCGTACCCGGCCAAGGACATCGCCGCCGGCGCGTGCATGGGTGACGGCATCCTGCTCGACATCAAGCGGCCCGAGTCCCCGCGTGTGATCACGCGGGTCCGCGACACGGTCAACTTCGCGTTCTGGCACTCGGCGACGTTCAACAACTCCGGTACCAAGGTCGTCTTCACGGACGAGCTGGGCGGCGGCGTCGGGGCGGAGTGCAACGACGAGGTCGGTCCCGAGAAGGGCGCCGACGCGATCTACGACATCGCCGGGTGGGGCGACCACCGGCGGCTGGTGTTCAAGAGCTACTACAAGATCCCCCGGGCCAACGCCGACACCGAGAACTGCGTGGCCCACAACGGTTCGCTGATCCCCGTGCCCGGCCGCGACATCATGGTCCAGGCGTGGTACCAGGGCGGCATCTCGATCTGGGACTTCACCAACTCGTCCCGGCCGAAGGAGATCGCCTACTGGGAGCGCGGGCCGCTCTCGGAGACCTCCCTGATCCTCGGTGGCTCCTGGTCCGCGTACTACTACAACGGCTACATCTACTCCAACGACATCGTGAAGGGTCTCGACGTCCTTCAGGTGCGAGACTGGCGGCTCTTCGGCGCCGAGTTCAACCGGTTCGACGTGCTGAACGCGCAGACGCAGCAGCGCTACTGACCGCCGTACCAGCGAAAGGGCCCGGCCTCCGCGGAGGTCGGGCCCTCCTCGTGCCGCCGGCCGGCGCGGCGGCGGTGATGTTTGCTGATGTATTCGCATGCGTGATTCAATGGCCGGACGCGTGGCAGCTCAGCGAGTGGCCTTTTCTCCACCGCGAAGGCGCGCCGGGTCCGGGTGTGAAGAGGCGACACCTCCGGCGGGCGCTTTCGCCTGTCCGGGCGACCTCTTGCACTCGGGACGAAAGGCAACGACGTGAAAGCGAGACGCAGGTTGGCGGTGCTCGCCGCCGCCGCGCTGCTCGGCAGCGGGGTCCCGCTGCTCATGAAACCCAGTCCGGTGGAGGCGCACGGCGCGTTCGTGTCCCCGGCGACCCGCACCTACCAGTGCTATGTGGACGGTCGGGCCGGCGGTGGCGGCGACCTCAACCCCACCAACCCGGCCTGTGCGGCCGCGGTGGCGCAGGGCGGCAAGCAGCCGCTGTGGGACTTCTACGCGATCCTCATCGGCAACGCGGCCGGCCGGCACCGGGAGATCATCCCGGACGGCCAGCTCTGCGGCGCTGGCACCACCAAGTACGCGGCGTACAACGCGGCCCGCCTCGACTGGCCGGTGACCCAGCTCCAGTCGGGCGGCACCATGGAGTTTCGCTACAACGCGTGGGCGCCGCACCCGGGCACGTGGTACCAGTACATCACCAAGGACGGCTTCGACCCGACCCAGCCGCTGAAGTGGTCGGACCTCGAGGCGACGCCGTTCGACCAGGTGACCAACCCGCCCACCAAGGCCGGCCCGTCCGGGTCGGAGTACTACTGGAACGCCCGCCTGCCCGCCAAGCAGGGCCGCCACATCATCTATTCGATCTGGCAGCGGTCGGACAGCCCGGAGGCGTTCTACAACTGCGTGGACGTGCAGTTCGGTGGCACCCCGCCCACCTCGCCGCCGCCCACCACCACCCCGCCGACCTCGCCGCCGCCCACCACCGTGCCGCCCACCTCGCCGCCTCCCGGCGGTACGGGCGCGTGCACGGCGACGGTGCGGATCGCCAGCCAGTGGTCCGGCGGTTTCCAGGGTGAGGTGACGCTGCGCAACAACGGCACCACCGCGCTCAACCCATGGACGGCGACCTGGACGATGCCGGCCGGCGCGACCGTCAACAGTGGATGGAACGCGACGGTCACGCAGAGTGGCACGA
This sequence comes from Phytohabitans kaempferiae, assembly GCF_042433955.1. Taxonomy (NCBI): domain Bacteria; kingdom Bacillati; phylum Actinomycetota; class Actinomycetes; order Micromonosporales; family Micromonosporaceae; genus Phytohabitans; species Phytohabitans kaempferiae. Next base: position 109,357 of record NZ_JBHLUH010000074.1, read on the forward strand.
CAGTGACGGCCGCGGCGCCAACGTGGACACCGAGCCTCGCCGCCGGGGCGTCCACGACGGTCGGGTTCGTCAGCAGCGGCTCGCCCGGCCCGACCGGGATCCGCCTCAACAACGTCGCCTGCGGCAGCTAGCCCGCCGGTGGCGGAACGGGCCCCTCCGGGGGCCCGTTCACTTTTTGGCCGCCGCCGCGCGCAACCTCGACGTGACCCTCGCCCGTCATCGTGGGTGAGGGTTGTCGGGAGGAGTACACCGCATGCGGGCGGACGACACGTCCGAGTACGTCGAGTTCGTCTCGGCGCGGCTGGCCCGATGGCACCGCGCCGCCTACCTGCTCTGCGGTGACGAGCACCGGGCCGACGATCTGGTGCAGACCACGGTCACCAAGCTCTACGTGCACTGGGCGCGGGCGCGCGGCGCGGACAACCTCGACGGCTACGTGCACCGGATGCTCGTCCGCGCGTACATCGACGAGAAGCGGCTGGCCTGGTCGAAGGTGTGGCTGATGTCCGCCACGCCGGAGCGGGGCGCGTCCGGTGACAGCGGCGTGGAGGAGCGCGACCTGGTGGTCCGCGCGCTCGCCGAGCTGCCCAAGGGACAGCGCACCGTACTCGTGATGCGCTTCCTCTGCGACATGCCGGTGGAGAGTGTGGCCGCGGCGATGCGCTGCTCGACAGGCAACGTGAAGGCACAGACCGCGCGCGGCCTCGCGACGCTGCGCGCGCGTCTCGGCGAGGCACCGTTCGCCGGGGCGGGCACGGGCACGGGCGGGGGGATCGCGGGATGACCGACGAGCTTGAGGAGCGGGCGGACGACGTACGCGTGCTGCTGGAGACCGCGCACGTGCCGCCGGCCCGCGCCGACCTGGCCCGCGCGATCACCGCCGGGGCGGTGGTGCGGCGCCGCCGGCGGTACGCCGCGGTGGCCGCCGCCACTGTCTGCGCGCTCGCCGGCACCGCCGTGGCCGGGCAGGCGCTCGACGCCACGGGCGGCGGCGACCGCATGGAGGTGCCGATCGGCGAGACGGTGACCGCGCCGCCGGGGCCGTTCACCAGCTGCGCCGTACGCGCGCTGGCGCCGCCGCCCGGCGAGGGAAGCCTCACCGGGCAGGTGGTCGCCGACCCCACCGGCCGGTACGCGGCGGCCAGTGTCGCCCTGCCCGACGGCACGGTCCGGCCGGTGCTCTGGACCGACGGCGAGCCGCGCCTCCTGCCCGGGGTCGGCGGGTCCGCGCAGCCGCGTGCGGTCAACTCCTCCGGCGTCGTGGTCGGCGGTGGAGCGCTCGTCGACGACGGCAAGCCGCTGGCCTGGATACTCCGAGACGGCCAGATGCGGCTGCTCGCCGGCGTGCCGGGCCACGAGTGGTGGATACCGCTGGCGATCGACGAGCGCGGTGACGTGACTGGCGAGGCGTGGCGGGCGATGCGGTTCACGGTGGTCTCGTGGCCGGCGGTCGGCGACGGGTCACCGATCCTGGCCGAGCCCGCCGGCGTACGCGGCTCCGGCATCGGCGCCGACGGCACGGTGGTCGGCACACGCGGCGAGGACGCGGCGCCGTACGTCCTGCGCCCCGACGGCACCGGCCGCACGCTGGAGCTGCCGCCGGGCGCGTCGACGGGGCAGGCGATGGCGGTCCGCGGCGACTGGGCCGCCGGCTGGGTCGGCCTGCCCGTGACCAGCCCGCCCTCCAGCGTCGCGGTCGCGCCCCGCGCCCAGGGCGGCGAGACCGACCGGCGCGTGCTCGACCTGCTCGGCAAGGCGAGCGGCGGCGGCAAGGTGGTCACCGCGCCCGCCCGGTGGGACCTGCGCACCGGCGCGGTCGAGTACTGGCCCGACCGCGCGATGCCGGCCACCGCGGTCAACGCCGCCGGCTGGGTCGCGATGCCCGGCGACGGCGGCCCCACGGTCATCTCGCCCGAGGGGCGGGCGATCACCCTGCCCGGACCGGCCGACGGCTATCCGACCGCGTTGAGCGACGACAACCGCCGCCTGTACGGCGAGCGCCTCCAGCCCACAGTGGACGCCGACGCCTCGCTCGCGAAGGAGCGCCGGGCCAAGGTGGGCACCACCGAGCTGCTGATGTGGCACTGCTGAACCGGCGGCGGGCGCCGTCGCGCCATGGTGCCGGCGGGGCGGTCCGGCTATCCTGATGGGGCAGCTCCGTGTGTGGGGGGCTGCTGATCTCCAATGACGTGGATCTGGCATACCGATGTGCGGAGCACAGGACATCGGTCGGGCTGGGTCCGCGCGTCCTCGCTCGATCGGAGCGAGGAGATGGACGTGGGGCTCAACGTCATCGAGCCACTGCTCGCAAACGGTCCCTGGGCGCTCGCCCTCGGCCTGGTCGTCCCCGTGGTCGCGCTGGTTGTGATGTTCCTCTGGGCGCTTCGCGGCGTGCCGGCAGAGACCCGCCCCGAGGTGATCAGGGCGATGGCGGAGCTGGTCCGCGCACTGCGCGGCCGGCGCCTGCCGTGAGCGGGCGCCGCACCGGCGCTTGGTCGCCGGTCTGGCTTGGTCGCCTTGGTCGCCGGTCTGGCCTGGTCGCCTTGGTCGGCGGCCTGGTTTGGTCGCCTTGGTCGGCGGCTTGGCTTGGCGCTCGGTCGGCGGCTTGGCTGGCTTGGCGCTCGGTCGCCGGCCTGGCTGGTCAGAGCTCGAAGAGGTCGCGGAGCGCGTTGTCCAGGCGGGCGAGGCTGGCGCCGGTGATCATGCCGAGGCGCTCGGCGCCAGCGGTGACCGGGAGGCGCCGCATGCGGTTGACCACCACCACGCCGGAGACCGGGTCGGTCTCGGAGAGCGGGACGGCGAACGGGGGAAGGTCGGTCGTGCCCCGCTGCCGCACCACCGGCGCGCAGTAGGGAGCGGCGTTGGGGCGCTCGTTGTGCGTGTCGCCAGAGAGGACCACGACCCGGTAGCGCAGATCGGTGCGGTCGCCGATGGTCCACACCTCACCGCGGTTCACGGCCCGATGCTACGCCCGCCCTCACCAGCGTGGCGGCGCGGGACTCGCGAGATCCGATCGTGGACGCCGGTGCGACGGCCGGCCAACGCGGCGGTGAGCTGCCGTGCGTCGCCGCCCCGAAGCGCGTCCAGGATGTCGCGGTGGGCGGCGGCCACACGCGGGGTCTCGGCGGCGCCGGGAAGCTCCGCCTCGACCTTGTCGAACACACTCCAGAACACGCGCAGCAGGTCGCTGACCAACTCGTCGCGGAGCGGCGCGTACAGCGTCTCGCGAAAGAGCCGGTCGGCCTCGGGGCAGTGGCGCCCCTCGGCCGCCGCGCGCTCCATCTCCGCGACCGCGTGTTCCAGCGTGTCGAGGTCGGCTTCGTCGGCCCGCGCGAGCACCTGGCGGGCCAGGCCGACCTCGAGCACCTCGCGGATCAGCGCCAGGTCGCCGATCTCGCGACGGTCGCCGCGGAGGGAGAGGCGTGCGTGGAAGGCGACGCCGGCCTCCAGCGGGGCGAACGAGAGCCGGCCGACGTATGTGCCGAGGCCATGGCGGACATCGACGATGCCGAGCGCCTGGAGCGCCTTGACCGCCTCACGCAGCGGATGGCGGCTGACCGAGAGCTCGGCCATCAGCTCCGGCTCGGTCGGCAGCGGCGAGCCCGGAGCCAGCCCACGCCGCACGATCAACTCCTTGATCGCCTCTTGCAGTCCCCGCTGACTTTCGCCCGCTCCGCGCGCCGGCTGGTTCACGATGCTTCTCGGAAACCGGTCATAGGACGTCCGACGTTACCTCATCGCAGCAGGTCAGGGACCCTTTACGGGCCGGCACGGGAGGTCCGGAGCGCCTTTCGGGGTGTCAAGTGAGCATGTCGATGCCGTCAATACGGGTTCGGGCGGCGAATCACTGGGTATGGCGGCCGGGAACCTGCATGCAGAAACAGACGGAGGGAGCTCCCGATGCTCACGCTGACCGACAACGCGGTCGCGGTGATCCGCAATCTGACCGAGCAACCACAGGTACCCGAGGGCGCCGGCCTACGCATCGCCACCGACTCGAACCAGGGCGCGCTCATGCTCACCCTGGCCGCCGAGCCGATGGAGGGCGACGAGGTGCGGGACGAGGCCGGCGCGCGGGTCTTCCTGGAGACCGAGGCGGCCCGCATCCTCGACGACAAGTCCCTGGACGCGGCGGTCGACGCCAACGGCGCGGTCCAGTTCGCCGTCGGCGAGCAGCCTGGTTGACGGCCACCGGACGGTGACCCGGGCCGGTGACGCGGGTCGCCCCGCGTCACCGGCTCCGGCCGCGGCTGTGCCGGCTCCGGCCGCGTCCGGGGCCGGTCCCGCCGGGCGCCGCTGGCCCGCCGGGGTCGCGCCGCGCTGGCGCGGGCCGCCCACCGAGGGCCGCAGGCGGCGCGACCCTACGGGTCCAGGAGTTCCAGCAGGCCGAGCGCGTGGGCGGTCGCGAGCGCGCCGGCCCGGTTGCGGGCGCCCAGCTTGCGGAAGAGCCGCGCCTGCGTGTTCTCCACGGTCTTCTCCGCGATGCCCAGCGACCGTGCCGTCTGGCGCACGCTGTGCCCGGCGGCGATCGAGCGCAGGATGTCGCCCTCGCGGATGGTCAGCTCGGGCAGCCCGCCGTCCGCCTCGCCGGCGTGCGTACCGGCGGCCGCGAGCAGCCAGTTCGCCGCCGCGGGGTCGATGGTCAGGTGGCCGGCGGCGGCGAGCGTGAGCGCCGGTACGAGTGCCTCGCCGATCCGCTCGGCCGCCACGATCGACACCGCGCCCCGCCCGAGCGCGTCCAGTGTCTCGCCGCGGGTCATCGGGCGGCTGGTGACCACCATGATGGGTACCCGCGCGTCGCCCAGCCGCTGCCACGCCTCCGGGGTCGGGTCGACGAGGATCACCGGCACCGTCCCCGAGCCGGCCTGGTCCCACAGGTCGAGCCCTTCGTCGTCGTTGCCGCTGTCGGTGACGAACGGGATGTGCTCGGCGAGCAGCGCCACCGCGACGTCGTACCGGGCGGGCACGTCCGGTCCACAGAGGACGGCGAGGGAGAGCCCGCCGGCGGCGTAGACCCGGGCGCGGGGGAGTGGTGCCCGGTTGACCAGCCCGAGCGTGATGGCGCGGGCGGTCGCGTGGCTCTGGCTGGTGACGGAGAGCTTCTGGTAGATCCGCCGCTTGCAGTTCTCCACGGCGAACGGCGTCATGGTGAGCAACTCGGCGATCCGGCTGACCGGATGCCCCGCGGCGGTGAGCGTGATGATCTCCCGTTCCTGCGCGCTCAGCCCGCCCGGCACCGGCACCGGGGCGCCCGACCGGAGCGCGTCGGCGTGCTGGTGCAGGAGCATGAGCAGCGCGTCCAGCCCGTGCGAGCAGGGGATGAGCGTGTCCACACCGACCTGGCGGCTGCCGGCCAGGTCCTCCGGGGAGAGCCGTTCGTAGATCACGACGAGCCGGACCCGGCCGAAGCGGGTGCGGAGCGTACGCAGCGCGCGCAGCGCCTCGGCCACGCCCGCCCCAGCGTCGTAGACGACCAGGTCGGGACCGCAGAGGTCGCAGAGGCCCAGCAGGGCCGCGTCGTCGGCGACGTGCCCCACCACCGTGAATTCGGGCTGCCCGGCCAGGCAGACGGCGAGCGTGTCCCGGAAGAGTCGCCGGGACGAACGGATCGCCACCCTGACCAGATGGCCGCCCGGGGTCGAAACCTGTCCCATACCGGCCTCCCCCGGCGGTCAGGACCGCGTTTCAACTTTGTTACATAGGGCCAAATGAGTGTCAAGCGATGGCCCGCCGGCCCTAGGGGATTCCTGTCGGGCGCCGCGGGTCACGGGTGGGAGGTCAGGTAGCCCCCCATGGTGGTGAAGTGCTCCGGCGCGGGCAGTTCGGTGCCGTCGTCCAGCCGTACCCGCTTGATCAGCAGGCCGTGGTCGCGGCCGTGACGGGCGCCGGCGCCGGCGACGACGACCACGCCGTCTCCCTCCCGGATGAAGATCCGGCCGGGCGTGCCGCCGTAGCGGCCCGCCGAGACGGCCGCGGAGACGATCCGCAGCCGCTGGCCGCGGTGGTAGGTGAAGGCGTTCGGGTACGGGTCGGACTGGGCGCGCACCAGCCGTTCCAGGTCGGCGGCGGGCCAGCCCCAGTCGATCCGGCTGTCCTCAATGGATCGCTTGTGGAAGAAGCTGGCCTTCGAGCGGTCCTGCTTGACCCAGTCGGTGCGCCCGCTGGCGATCAGCGCGAGCCCGTCCACGGTGATCGGGCCGAAGAGTTCGAGCGTCTTGTGGAACAGGTCGGTCGCCGTGTCCGTGGGCAGCACCGGCACCGCCCGCTGGAGCACGATGTCGCCGGCGTCCAACTCGCCGTCCATCATGTGCGCGGTCACGCCGACCTGCTCCTCGCCGTTGATCAAAGCCCAGATCAGGGGCGCGAAGCCGGCGTACGCGGGCAGCAGCGAGTCGTGCACGTTGAGCGTGCCGAAGCGGGGCAGCGTGAAGATCTCCGGCGGGATCCAGGTGCGCCAGTTGGTGGCGACGATGACGTCCGGCTCGACCTCGCGCAGCCGCACGACCAGGCTCTCGTCGGGCCGGCCGCGGATCTCCACGGGCACGTCGTGCTTCTCGGCCAGCTCGGCGACGGAGTCGTCCCAGATCTTCTCGTAGGCGTGGTCGCTCTTCGGGTGGGTGACCGCCAGGACGACCTGGTGATCGGAGTCCAGGAGCGCTTGCAGAGTGCGATGTCCCCAGGTCTGGTACCCGAACATGACGACCCGCATGGATGTGCCTCCCCGGATGTGATCAGTTAAGCAAGGCTTGCCTAACACGGTAACTTAAGCAAGGCTGTCCTAAGTCGCAACCGAGTGATGGGGCAGGCATGTCGCAGGCGGTACCCGTTTACGACCTCGTCGGTGTCGGCTTCGGGCCGTCCAACCTGGCGCTGGCCATCGCGCTGACCGAGCGCAACGCGATCTCCCCGGAGAAGACCACCGGGGTGTTCCTGGAGCGGCAGCCGCACTTCGGCTGGCATCGGGGCATGTTGATCGAGGACGCGACCATGCAGGTCTCGTTCCTCAAGGACCTGGTGACCCTCCGAAACCCGACCAGCGAGTTCTCGTTCCTGTGCTACCTGCACACCAGGGGCCGCCTGATCGACTTCATCAACCACAAGAACCTCTTCCCGCTCCGGGTCGAGTTCCACGACTACCTGGAGTGGGCGGCGGCCAAAGTGGACGATCTGGTCTGCTACGGCCACGAGGTGGTCGGCGTCGAGCCGGTCGAGGGCGGCTTTCTCGACGTCACCGCACGCGGCCGCGACGGCGTGAGCGTGTACCGCGCCCGCAACCTCGTCTTCGCCACCGGCCTGCGCCCGCACCTCCCGGCCGGCGTGGTGCCGTCACCGCACGTCTGGCACAACCGTGACCTGCTGGTACGGGCCGGCGCGCTCGCCGACGCCAAGCGCTTCGTCGTCGTCGGGGCGGGGCAGAGCGCGGCCGAGGTGGTGGCGTTCCTGCACGACCGGTTTCCCGCCGCCGAGGTGTGCGCGGTCTTCTCCCGGTACGGCTACAGCCCGGCCGACGACAGCTCGTTCGCCAACCGGATCTTCGACCCCGCCGCGGTGGACGCCTTCTTCGACGCGCCGCCGGAGGTCAAGCGCTCCCTTGTGGACTACCACGCGAACACCAACTACTCGGTTGTGGACATCGACCTCATCGACGAGCTGTACCGGCGGGTCTACCGCGAGAAGGTGCTCGGCGCGCAGCGGCTGCGGCTGTTCAACGTCTCCCGGGTCGCGGACACGAGCGAGATGGCCTCGGGGGTACGGACCACAGTGGAGTCCATGGCCACCGGCGAGCAGACGGTGCTGGACGCCGACGCGGTGATCTACGCCACCGGCTACCGGCCGGCCGACCCGGGTCCGCTGCTGGCGTCCTGCGCCTGCCACCGTGACGAGGCGGGCCGGCTGCGGGTCGGGCGGGACTACCGCCTGGTGACGGATCCCGTGCCGGGGGCCGGCATCTACCTTCAGGGCGGCACCGAGCACACGCACGGCATCACGTCGTCGCTGCTCTCCAACACCGCGATCCGGGCGGCCGAGATCCTCGCCTCGATCGTCGACCGGGGCGTGCCGGTGGCGGGCGCCCGGAGCGCGGCCCCGCAGTTCACGACCGCCTGACCGCCGCGCGGGCACCGGCCGCGGGGCGTGAGGTCAGGGGCGCGTGGTCGACCAGGCGGCCCAGAGCGCGGCGTACCGCCCGCCCGCGGCCACCAGCTCGTCGTGCGTTCCGGACTCGACGACCCGGCCCGCCTCCAGCACGACCACGCGGTCGGCGGTGGCGGCCTGGGTCAGCCGGTGCGCGACGACCAGCCCGGTGCGCCCTTCGAGCGCGGCGGTGGCCGCCTGCTCCAGGACGCGGGCGCCCGCGCTGCCGGCGTCGGCGGTCGCCTCGTCCAGTACGGCGATCGGCGGGTCGGCCAGCACCAGCCGGGCGAGCGCGAGCTGCTGCGCCTGGGTCACGGTGAGCGGATGCCCGCCCTCGCCGACCACGGTGGCGAGCCCCGCCGGGAGGGCCTCGGCCCAGCCGAGCGCGCCGACCCGGTCGAGTGCGGCGCGCAGCTCCTCCTCGGTGGCGTCGGGGCGGGCCAGGCGCAGGTCGTCGTCGAGGCGGCCGGCGAAGACGTGCACCTCCTGCGTGATCAGCGCGACCGTGCCGCCGGTGGCGGACTGGCCCAGCTCCTCCAGGCGTACGCCGCCGAGGTGCACCGTGCCGCTCGTCGGCGTGTGGATGCCGGCGACCAGCTTGGCGACGGTGGTCTTGCCAGCGCCGCTCGCGCCCACCAGCGCGACCCGTTCGCCCGGCTCGATGTGCAGGTCGACGTCGCGCAGCACCGGATGGCCGGGCACGTACGCGTGGCCGAGCCCGGCCGCCTTCACCGACGCGCCCACGACCTCGGGCGCGGTGGTCCGCGGTGTCGCCGGGAGCGACGCCACGCCCACCAGCCGGGCCAGGCCCGCCGCGGCCACCTGCGCGTCGTCGACGAGCGAGAGCGTCGTGTTGATCGGGCCGAAGAGGTTGTGGAAGTAGAGCGCGGCGGCGGTCGCGGTGCCGATCGTGGCGGCGTCCGCCCGGACCAGCACGAAGCCGGTGACGAGCACGGCGGAGAGCCCGATGTACTCGGCCAGGTTGAGCCGCCCGAAGAAGCTGGTGATCAGGCGCACCCCGCGCAGGGCCAGGCCCACCGTCGCGGTGGAGCGCTCGGTCACCAGGTCGACGTGGCGGTCGCCGAGGCGGAAGGCCCGCACCGTCGCCGCACCCCCCACCGTGTCGAGTAGTTGCTGCTGCTGCTCGCCGACGCTGACCCGCTGGGCGGCGTAGAGGGGGACGGCCCGGCGCACGTACCACCGCACCGTGTGCGCCTGCACCGGCACGGCGAGCAGGGCGGCGAGGAGGAAACGCCAGTCGAGTACGGCGAGGCCGGCGAGCGTGAGCACGATGGTGAGCCCGGAGCGGGCCAGCTGGGGGAACGCGCGGCGGACCGCCTCGGCCACGATGGCGACGTCGGCGGTGACCCGGGCGCTGAGGTCGCCGGAACCGGCCCGCTCGACGCGTTCGAGGGGGAGGCGGAGGGCTCGCGCCACGAAGCGTTCGCGGAGCCGCGCCAGCATCTCCTCGCCGAGCCCGGCGACCATCGAGACGCCGAGTGCGGTCAGTCCACCTTGGACGACCGCCACGACCACGAGCAGCACGACGGGGGTGGTGAGCGCGCTCGCGGGGCGCCCGTCGGCGACGAGGTCGACGATGCGGCCGAGCAGCGGCGCGGTGAGCAGGCCGGCCGAGGTCGCGGCCACCAGCACCGCCAAGGCCCCGCCCGCCATGAGCCGCCGCCCGCGCAGCAGCCCGCGCACGGCGGCCCAGGTCTCCCGCCCGTTCGCGGTGGGGAGGAGGACGGCGTGGTCCGGGTCCGCGCTCACTGGAGCACCGCCGCGCGGTAGCCGGCGTGTTCGCGGACCAGGTCGGCGTGGCGGCCGGCGGCGGTCACGACCCCGCCGTCCAGCACCACGACCCGGTCGGTCGCCGCGAGCAGCGCGGGGCTGGTGGTGACCACGATGGTGGTACGGCCGGCGCGCACCTCGCGGATGCCGGCGGCGATCCGCGCCTCGGTGACCGCGTCGACGGCGGTGGTCGGGTCGTGGAGGACGAGCACGGGCGGCTCGGCGGCGAGGGCGCGGGCGAGCGCGACCCGCTGGCGCTGGCCGCCGGAGAGCGAGCTGGCCCGCTCGGCCAGGAGCGTGTCGGCGCCCTCCGGCAGGCTGCCGGCCACCTCGTCGGCCGTCGCCGCCGCCATCGCCCGCGCCACGGCCCCGCCACCGGCCGGCCCGGCGGGGGCCACATTGGACGCCAGCGTGCCGGCGAAGAGGGTCGCGTGGTGGGCGGCGACCAGGATCGCGCCGCGGATGTCCGCCGGGTCCAGTGTGGACAGCGGTGTGCCGTCGAGCGTCACGGTGCCCGCCTCCGGGTCGGTGTCGCGGGCGAGCGTGGCCAGCAGCGCGGTCGCGGCCGCCGGGTCGGGCGCCACCACGCCCAGATGCTCGCCGGGCGGTACATCCAGGTCCACACCGGACAGTGGGCCGTGGTGGACGCCGGTGAGCGCCACGTGTCCCCGTACCGGGGAGGGGGTCGGCTCCTGACCCGCGGTGACCGCGGGCGGCGCGGAGAGCACCGCGGCGATCCTGGTCGCCGACGCGCGGCCCTGCGCCAGCTCGGCGTTGACCCACGCGAAGAGCTGGAGCGGGGTGAGCAGGAAGAGCGCGAGGCCCACGGCCGCGACCAGCTCGCCGACGCTGATGTCGCCGTTGGCGGCGAGGCGGCCGCCGACCAGCGCGACCGCCGCGATGAAGACGCCGGTCAGGGCCAGGATGGCGCCGTCGTGCGCGGCCTGCGCCCGGGCCGCGCGCACCGTCGCGGAGAGCGAGTCCCGGCTCGTACGGCGGTAGCGCGCCACCGCCGCCCCCTCCGCGCCGATGCCCTTCAGCACGCGCAGCCCGGCGACCAGGTCGGCGGCGACGCCCGAGGCGTGGGCGGCGCGCTCCTGCTCGACGGCGCTGCGGCGTTCGAGTGGGCGGCCGAGCAGGTGGCCGAGCCACAGCAGGGGCGGCGCGCCGAGCAGGACGACGAGGCCGAGCGGTACCGAGATCCACAGCAGCGCGACGGCGCTGACCAGGATGCCGGTGAGCGCGGAGACGCCGACGGGGATCACGACGTTGACGCCACCGACCCGGCTGGCGTCGCCGGTGGCGATGTTGGCGAGTTCGCCCGCCAGCCGCCCCGCCTCGGCACCGCCGCGCGGGTCGAGGATCCGGCGGGTGAGGCGTACGCGCAGGTCGTGGCCGGCCCACTCGGACGCCCGCTCGGCCGCACGGGCGCCGAAGCGGTAGCTGTTGGAGAGTACGGCGAAGACCACGCCCAGCACGGCGAGCCACAGCAGCAGCCGGGGCACCGAGCCGGAGACCACCGCGCTGTCGATGACCACGCCGATCAGCACCGGCACGAGCGCCTCGCCGGCCTGATGCCCGGCGGCCAGGAGGATGGCCAGCCCGAGGTGCCGCCGCTGGCCCCCGATCGCGCGCCCCAGGACGGCCTCTTGATCACGTTGCATAGTGAGGCGAGGCTAATCTAATGCCGGACGCCATGGCGAGCGGCGGCGGCCGTGCGGTGGCTCGGGTGGCCCGTGTGGCTCGCCTCGCCGGCGTGGATGGAGAGGCTGATCACGTACTCGTGCGTGCTCGCGTTTGAACGAAACCGGTGACCGGATGCGTACAGACACGACGTGAGGACCACCTCCCGCCGCGGACTGCTCTCGCTCGCCGCCCTCTGTGGTGTCGCCGGCTTCGTCACAGCCGGTGCCGGTGTCGTGACCCTCCGCTCTGGACAGCCCGCCGGCGCCTCCGGCCCCGGTGGGGCACGGGCGAGCGCGAGCCCCACGCCCTCGCCGACGCCCGACCTGGTGGCGGAGGCGAAGGCGGAGCTGGAACGGTTCGTGCGGGCGAACGGCGGGCGGATCAGCGTCGCGCTGCACGACCGCGTTACCGGCGCGGGGCTGGCGGTCGGCACGCGGCAGTTTCGCACCGCGAGCATCGTCAAGGTGGACATCCTCGCCGCGTTGCTGCTGGAGGACGACACGCTCACCGCGACGCAGCGGACGCTCGCCACCGAAATGATCACGGTGAGCGACAACGACGCGGCGAGCCGGCTGTTCCGCACGGTTGGCGGGGTGGCCGGGCTCAACCGGGCAAACACCGCATTCGGTATGAAGGAGACGCGCGCCAACTCGGCCTGGGGCGTCACCACCACGACCGCAGCCGACCAGGTGCGGCTGCTGCGGTCGATCTGCGACGGGAAGGGGCCGCTGTCGGCGCCGGCGGCGAAGTTCGTGCTGGGGCTGATGACCGAGGTGGTCGAGGAGCAGCGGTGGGGCGTGCCCGCCGCCGCGCCCGCCGGCGCCTCCGGCGTGTGGGTGAAGAACGGCTGGGTACCGGTGAGCGCCGACGACAACCTCTGGGTCGTCAACAGCATCGGGCGGATCACCGAGGAGGGGCACGACTGGCTGCTCGCGGTGCTCTCCGACCACCACGCGACGCAGGAGAAGGGCATCGAGCTGGTGGAGCGGGCGGCGGGAGTCGCGCTGGGGTCGATGCGAGGGTAGCCGGGCACGGTACCTCTGTGCCGGGAGTGGACATCGAGCAGCTTCGCCACCGAGAATTGATGCGCCGGGTAGTGAACCCGGCACACAGCGTCAACGTATAGGTGAAGACATCCGCGGTTCTCTTGTGCAGGAGGAGCCGTGACACTGGCCATCGTCCCGCTGCCCCGGCGTGTGGTGAGCCGGCGCCGGCGCGTGTTCGCGCTGCTCGGGCTCGTGCAGGCGACACTCATCTTCAGCATCACCGTGGTCTCGGTGCCGCTGCCCGCGATCGGCCGCGAGCTGGGCCTCCAGCGCTCCGAGCTGATCCTGGTCAGCGCCGCCTACGCCCTCTCGTTCAGCGGCCTGCTGCTCTTCGGAGGGCGGCTGGCCGACCGCTACGGCGGGCGGCGGATGCTCCTCATCGGACTCTTCGCCTTCGCCGCCGCGTCGATCGCCGCCGGATACGCGGTCGGATATCCGATGTTGCTCGGCGCCCGTTTCGCCCAGGGCATCGGGGCCGCGATCATCGCGCCCTCGCTCACCGCCGTGCTCCGGGGCGTCTTCGCCGACCCGGCCAGCTACCACCACGCGATGGCGAAGTGGGGCGGCATCTCGGCGCTCGGCGCCACGTCCGGCGTCGTGCTCGCCGGGATCGCGACGACCTGGGTCTCGTGGCGGTGGATGTTCGCGCTCTCCGCGCTCATCGCGACACTCGCGCTCCTGACCACACCCCGGCTGGTATCGCCGGGAGCCCGCGCCCACCCCGGCCAGCGTCCCAGCCTCGACCTGCCCGCCGCCATGCTCGCCACCGGCGGCATCACGCTGCTCAGCTACGGCTTCGTGATCACCGACCAGCATCCTTGGTCGGCGCCGCAGGTCACCGGGCCGCTCACCTCGGGGGCCGCGCTGATGCTGGCGTTCGTGCTGGTCGAGCTCCGGGGGCGTACGCCGCTGCTGCCGCTCTCCTTCCTCGGCAACTCGCGCCGCGTGATCGCGCTGCTCGCCATCGCGTTGGCCGCCGCCGGCTCGTCGATCATCTGCCTGCTCCTCGGCCTCTACCTCCAGCAGGTGCGCGGCTGGAGCACGCTGCACACCTCGATCGCCTTCGTGCCGTACGCGGTCTCGCTGATCATCATGGGTCGCATCGGGCGGCGCCCCATCGAGCGGTACGGCGCGCCCGCCGTCGTCGCCACCGGGCTCGCGCTCTCCGCGGCCGGCTTCCTGCACCTGTCCGGCCTCGACCTCGGCACCACCTACCTCACCGGCCTGCTGCCCGGACTCGTGCTGGTGCCGGCGGGCGTCGCGCTCACGTTCGCCGGGTCCACGGTGCTGGCGATGGCCGACGTGCGGCCCCGCCAGGCCGGGCTCGCCGGCGGCCTGATGAACACCTTCATGGAGATCGGCCCCACGCTCGGCGTCGCGCTGCTCATGGCCGTGGCCGCCGCCCGCACCACGCACGTCGGCGGCGCCGGCACCGCCGCGGCCGCGGCCACCACGAGTGGGTACGCGTGGGCGTTCGGCGCGGCGGGGCTCGCGTTCGCACTGCTCGCGGTGGTGGCGCTGGCGACCGAGCAGCCGGCGACCGAGCCGGCCCGCGACGACCCGGCCGACGCCGAGTACGCCTGGCGGCCGGCCCGCGCCGCGTGACGTGCCGCCGTCCGTCCTCACAGGAGGGTCGCTGGTGTCGACAGCCAGTGACATCACGTCGAGTAATCTCTATCCTTACCGTGGGGAGTCAGCCCTGCCTACGTGAGGGAGCCGCCATGGATCGCGTCGCGCCCACCCGCCCGGGCACCGAAACCGATCCCCTCCAGGCAGTCGCCCACACACCGCTGTGTGACATCACCACGAGAAACACCGAGGCGGTCCGGGCCGTCCGCCGTCGGGTGCTGCGTGCGGAGGCCGGCGCGGTGAGCGTCGGGGCGACACCTTTCAACTCCGCGATCTGACAGAGCCGTTGCGGCATTACGTCCTGAAGGTCCACGGTCGTTGCGACCTCGCCTGCGATCACTGCTACGTCTACGAGCACGCCGACCAGACCTGGCGCACCAAGCCGCGCGCGATCACCCCCGAGACCGTCCAGGCGGCCGCCAAGCGCATCGCCGAGCACGCGTCCACACACGGGCTGGCCGAAGTGCAGGTGATCCTGCATGGTGGCGAGCCGCTGCTGCTCGGGGCCGCGGGGCTCGACGCCGTGCTCGCCGACCTGCGCGCCGGCATCGGCCCGTCCGCCCGCCTCGACCTGCGCATGCAGTCCAACGGCGTACTGCTCTCCACCGCGATCTGCGACGTCCTGCTCCGCCACGGCGTGCGGGTCGGCATCTCGCTCGACGGCGACCGCGCGGCAAACGACCGGCACCGCCGCTTCGCCTCCGGGGCGAGCAGCCACGCCCAGGTGCGCCGCGCCCTCGCGCTGCTGCGCCGGCCACGATACCGCCCGATCTACGCCGGCATCCTCTGCACCGTCGATCTCGCCAACGACCCCATCGGCGTGTACGAGGCGCTGCTCGCCGAGGATCCGCCGCGGATCGACCTTCTGCTGCCGCACGCGACCTGGGACCATCCGCCGCCGCGGCCGCCCGGAGACCCGACGCCATACGCCACTTGGCTGGCCCGCGTCCACGACCGGTGGAGTGCCGACGGGCGGCCGGTGCCGATCCGGCTCTTCGACTCGCTGACCTCGACCGTCCTCCGTGGACCCAGCGGCACCGAGGCGGTCGGGCTCGATCCGGCCGACGTGGTGGTCATCGAGACCGACGGCACCTGGGAGCAGGCCGACTCGCTGAAGACCGCGTACGACGGCGCCGCCCGCACCGGGCTCGACGTCTTCGCGCACAGCGTCGACGAGGTCGCCGGGCATCCGGGCATCGCCGGGCGGCAGTCCGGGCTCGCCGGCGTCTGCGCGACCTGCCGCGCCTGCCCGGTGGTCGAGCGCTGCGGTGGTGGGCTCTTCGCCCACCGGCACAGGTCCGGCAGCGGCTTCGACAACCCCTCGGTCTACTGCGCCGACCTCAAGACCCTGATCGAGAGGGTGGACTGGAAGGCCGACAGCGCCAAGCCGGATCGCATCCTCGACGACCTCGGCACGGGATACGGCGACGCGGCCTCGCTCGAGCGTCTGGTCGCGGCGCAGGTGCCCATCACCCGCGTACTGATGGCGCTGGTGGGCGAGACCGAGGCCGGCTCGTTCCCGTGGGAGCTGCTCCAGCGGGCGGAGAGCGCCGCGCCCGAGTCGGTGGCGGCCGTGCTCGCCCATCCGCACGTACGCACCTGGGCGGTGAGCTACCTCGACGGCCCCGACCGCGACGCCGACCGGCCGCACCTGGCCAGCATCGCCGCCGCCGCGGCCGTACTCGCCGGGCTGAGCGCGGAGATCGAGGTGCCGGCCCGGGGCGGGCGATTCCACCTGCCCGGCCTCGGCGCCTTCGGGCTCGGCACGCCGGCAGCGGGCACGGCGCGGCTGTCCATTTCGGACGGCACGTTCGCGGTGGACGGCACGGCGCCGGAGTGGTTACCGGCCAAGCGGCTCGACCTCGGCGACCAGGCTGTCGCGATCGAGGACACCGACCCGTACCGCGACTGCTACGAGTGGCCCGTCGACGGCCGTGCCGGTGACACCGCAGTCGCCTCGTGGCAGCGGCTGATGACCGCGGCCTGGCAGGGCATCCAGCGCGACGCGGCCGAGCAGGCGACCGCGGTGCGGCTCACCCTCCGCACGCTCGTACCGCTGGAGGTGGACGTCCGCGGCGAACTGCGCAGCGCCTCCAACCGCAACGCCTTCGGCGCGGTCGCCGTCGCCCCGCCTGGCGACGGCGACGCCCTGGCGCTGCTGCTGGTGCACGAGGTCCAGCACGTCAAGCTGGGCGCGCTGCTCGACCTGTACGACCTGTTCGACCCGACCTACGCCGAGCTGCTGGAGGTGCCCTGGCGCCCGGTGCCGCGCCCGGTCGAGGCGGTGCTCCAGGGGGCGTACGCCCACCTGGCGGTCGCCGACGTCTGGCGCGCCCGCGCACTGCGCCCGAGCGCCGAGGCGGAGGCGGCCCGCGCGCACTTCCACCGCTACCGCGGCTGGGTCACCGACGCGATCGAGCGGCTGCGGGGGACCGGCGCGCTTACCGCGGAGGGGCGGCGCTTCACCGCCCGGATGCGCGAGACGGTGGAGTCGTGGCGCGACCCCCACGGCTGAGCCCGGCCCCGACGAGCCGCTTTCCCGGTCGGTTAGCCGACGCGACGGAATGTTCCGTTGTCCTTCGGCTTACGGATACTGGCCGAGACTTCCTACGATGTTGGTTCGCGACGCATTCCGACGGCCGGGAGAGCAGCACCTTGACGGCATCAGGAGGGAACGCCCATTCCCGTCGCCCTCCCGTGTTCTTCCTCAGCTACGCCCACGGAAACCAGCAGTTCCTGGAGTCGGGATACGAGGCCGACCGCTACGTGCTGGAGCTCTACAAGGAGCTGTCGGGCAACGTCGCCGAGCTGGTCGGCCGGCTCCCGGGCTGGTCTCCCGGGTTCATGGACCGGAGCATGGACGGCAGCCAGCGGTGGACGCCGGAGCTGCTGCGCGCCGCGGCGACCTGCCAGGTCTTCGTACCGTTGATCTCACCGTCGCTACTGACCAGCAGATGGTGCGCGATGGAGTGGGACCTGTTCTCCCGGCGGCGGATCGACAGCGGCGACGGCCGCACGGAGACCGCGATCCTCCCGGTCGCCTGGGCGCCCACCGACTTCGCCTCGCTTCCGCGCGTCGTGCGGGAGGTCCAGTTCTTCTCGCCCCTGCCGTTGCCCGACCTCGACTATGCCGCGCAGTACCAGCAGGAGGGCGTGGTCGGCCTGCACAAGCTCAGCCTCCACACCACCTACCGGGCGGTGGTCTGGCGTCTCGCGCAGCGCATCGTCGCGATCTCCCGGGCGCACCGGGTCGAGCCGTTGGACGACCTGCCCGAGCCCGCGGAGCTTCGCGATGTCTTTCGGGAGGAGGGCGCATGACGGAGGCGGGCGGCGCCGCGAACGGGCGCGGGACGTACTTCTTCCTCAGCTACGCCCATTCGGCGCCCATGCCGGAGGATCCCCGCGGCCAGGAGCTCCGCACCGACACCGACGTGTGGGTGGAGGTCTTCTTCAAAGACCTCTCCGGCGAGGTGCTCCGGCGCGCCCGGCCGTCGACGGGCATGGAGATCGGCTTCCTCGACCAGCAGGTGCCTCCCGGCGCCGACTGGAAGGCCGCGCTCGCCGACGCGCTCGGCGGCGCGCAGGTCTTCGTGCCGCTCTACTCGCCCGACTATTTCAGCCGTTCGTGGTCGATGCGGGAGCGTGAGTCGTTCGCCGAGCGCCTGGCCGCCTCCGGCGCCGCGCACACCGGCGGCCGGATCCTGCCGGTGCTCTGGACCCCGGTCCCGCCCTGGGACGAGACGCCGGAGATCGGTCCGGAGATCGGGCGGGCGCTGGAGCTGGGCGCCGACACCCCAGAGTATGCGGACAACGGCATGCGCGCGCTGTGCATGCTGTCGCTCTACCGCGACCCCTACCGCCGGCTGACCGAACGGTTGGCGGACCGGATCGTGGAGCTGGCCGAGCAGTCGCCGGTCGAGCCGTCCCTGGCGCCCGCCCTCGACCACGTGGTCGTGGAGCCGGTCGCCGCGAGCCGCGAGACGGGTACGGCGTTCATCGTGGCGGTGGCCGCACCGACCGATGTGGACCATCCCGAGGGGCGCGCCGCGCGGGGCTACGGGCCGGACAGCACGCAGTGGCGACCGTTCGCCGGGCGGCAGGCACTGCCGGTCGCCGACTACGCCGTCAGCACTGCCGAGCGGCTCGGGCTCCAGGCGCGCGCCGAGTCCTACGCGGACGGCTCGGGGCTGTTCGCGCAGGCGCCCGGCGTGCTGCTCGTCGACCCCTGGGTCGTGGAGGCACCGGGCGGTCAACAGGCCCTCCGCGCGGCCACAAAGGACCTTCCGGAGTGGGTCGTGCCGCTGGTGATCGCCGACCGCGACGACCCTCAGTACGCCGCGCGCGGCGCCCAACTGGCCGACGACGTGGTGGCTATGCTCCGGAAGGCCGGCATGCCGCACGCCAAGCGGGTGACCCAGGTGGAGGAGTTCGTGGACATCATGCCGAGCGTGGTCGACGAGGGACGCCGGCAGTACCTCCGGCGCGCCCCGGTCTATCCGCCGGCCGGCCCGTCCACCGAGCGGCCGAGCCTGCGGCCGACCACCACAGCGACGCCCATAGAGTCCGGGAAGCAGACCAATGACTGAGACAGGCGCCGGCCGGATCGTCACGTTCTACTCGTACAAGGGCGGCACCGGGCGCACCATGGCACTGGCCAATGTGGCCTGGATCCTGGCCGCCAACGGCAAGCGCGTGCTCGTCGCCGACTGGGATCTGGAGTCGCCCGGCCTGCACCGCTTCTTCAAGCCGTTCCTCGACCCGGAGACGGTCCGCGGCTCGTCCGGCATCGTGGATCTCATCCGTACGTACGAGTGGGAGACCACGCGCGACACTCCCCGCCCGGAGCGGTGGCACGAGGAGTACGCGAAGGTGGGGCGGCACGCGTTCTCCGTGGCCTGGCCGTTTCCCGACGGCGGCACACTCGACTTCCTCTCCGCCGGGCTGCAAAACCAGGACTACGCGGTATCGGTGATCGGGCTCGACTGGGACACGTTCTGGGACCGCCTCGGCGGCGCGCAGTTCTTCGACGCACTGCGTGAGGACATGCGGCGCCACTACGACTACACCTTGATCGACAGCCGCACCGGGCTGAGTGACGTGGCGGACATCTGCACGGTCCACCTGCCGGACACGCTCGTCGACTGCTTCACCCTCAGCGACCAGGGAATCCTCGGCGCGGCGCACGTGGCGCACACCGTGCAGACGCGATACAACGCGCGCAACAGCCGGCAGCGGCCGATCCGCGTGCTGCCCGTGCCGATGCGGGTCGACCAGGCCGAGAACGACAAGGCGAACGCGGGGCGGCTGCTCGCCCGGAGCCAGTTCGCCGGACTGCCCACCGGGATGACCGACGAGCAGCGCCGCCGGTACTGGGCCGCGGTCGAGGTGCCCTACCAGACCTACTACGCGTACGAGGAGATGCTGGCGACCTTCGGCGACGATCCCAACTCGCCGCGCCTGCTGCTCTCCGCGTACGAGCGGCTCACCTCGTACATCACGGACGGGGATGTCACCGGGCTGCCGCCGATGGACGATGCGGAACGGCTGCGCGAGGTGGCCCGCTTCACCCGAAAGCCACCGGAGCAGGTCGAGGAGGAGATCGTCCTTCGGTACGCGCCGGCCGACCAGGTCTGGGCCGAGTGGGTCGAGTGGGTTCTCGGCGTGGTCGGCGTGCGGGTGGTCGAACCGGGGGAGGCCGAAGCCGGCGGCAACGCGCCGCGCGCCCTCGCCATCGTCTCGACGCCGCAGCCGGGGCTGCTCACCACGCGCGACCGGACCGCCGCCCGGCAGCCGCTCGTCGTTTATGTCGCGGACGCGCGCCCGCTGCTGGACATCCCGGCGGAGGCGTCCGCCAGCATCGCCGGCCGGGACGAGCAGGCCGCGGCGGAGCGGATAATGCGTCTGCTCGGCCGCCCCATCGGCCTGGTCGGCGACGCGATCGCGGGTTCGGTGCGCTATCCCCGCACCGAGCCGGCGATCTTCCAGGCGCCGGTGCGCAACGCCCGGTTCACCGGTCGGGAAGAGGAGCTGCGCGCGCTGCGCGCCCGGCTCAAGGCCGGTCGCAGCGCCGTCGTGCTGCCGGTCACCCTGCAGGGCATGGGCGGTGTCGGCAAGACCCAGGTGGCGATGGAGTACGTGCACCGGTTCCGCTCCGCGTACGACATCGTGTGGTGGATCCCCGCCGACCAGCCCCAGTTCATCGACGCCTCCCTGGCCGACCTCGGTGTGGCGATGTCCGTGCCGCTGGGCGCCACCGCGGCCGACACGGCGAAGGCGACGTTGGAGGCGCTCAAGCGCCGCGACCGCTGGCTGATCGTCTTCGACAACGCGGAAGACATCGAGCAGGTCGACCGCTTCCGGCCACAGGGCAACGGCCACGTACTGATCACCTCCCGCAACGAGGGGTGGGCCAACCGCACCGATTCGGTGCCGATCGACGTCTTCCAGCGCCACGAGAGCGTCGCTCACCTCCTCGACCGGCTCCCCACCGCGTCGCGGGACGACGCCGACCAGATCGCGGAGGCGCTGAGCGACCTGCCGATCGCCGTCGCCAACGCGGGCGCCTGGCTCGCCGAGACCGGCACGCCCGTCGCGGAGTACCTGGCCCAGCTGGAGCGGGGCGGCGTCGGTGGCGAGGCCGCGTGGAGGCAGACCTGGGACCTGTCGCTCGACCGGCTGAGCGATCAGTCGCCGGGCGCGTACCGGCTCCTCCAGCTCTGCTCGGTGCTCGCCTCGGAGATCGCGCTCGACCTGGTCTACAGCGACGAGATGGCCTCCGCGATCACGCCGTACGACCAGTCGGTCTCCGAGCGGCAGATGCTCGCCTCGCTGGTCCAGAAGATCAACCGGCTCGCTCTGCTCAAAGTGGACACGCACGCCCGGCAGATCCACGTGCACCGGCTGATCCAGGCCGCCGTGCGCGACCGGATGACCTCGCAGGAGCGGGCCGAGGCCCGGCACGAGGTACACCTCGTACTCGCCCGATCAAAGCCGGGCGGCGACGTCGACAACCCGGAAAACTGGCCGCGGCTGCGGATGATCTGGCCACACCTGGCCGTCTCGGCGGCCGTGAGCTGCCAGGACGAGCAAGTGCGGCAGTTGCTCATCGACCGGCTGCGCTACCTGTGGCGCCGCGGCGACCTTGAGCAGGGGATCCGCTTCGGGCACGACATCGAGACCAAGTGGTCCCGCCTGCGGGCGGACGACCCGGAGTTCAGCCCGGGGAGCGCGCCCGGCCAGGCGCTGTACCGGCAGTTGCTGCATCTCCGCTTCCACGTCGCGAACGTGCTCTGGTCCCAAGGCGAGTTCGGCGAGGCCCGCCGGATCGACGAGGAGGTGTACGCCAAGCAGGTCGAGCTGCTCGGGGCGGAGCACCCGCACGCCCTCATGACGGCGGGCAGCCTCGCCAGCAACCTGCGTGGCCAGGGGCGCTACGCCGAGGCTCTGCCGATGGACCGGGACACGCACGCCGCCTGGGTCCGCGTGTTCGGCGACGACTACTCACGCACGCTCGCGGCGGCGAACAACCTGGCCACCACGTACCGTCTGGTGGGCGACTTCCGGGCGGCCCGCGACCTCGACCACGAGGTGTACGAGCGGCGGCAGGTGGTGCTCGGCGAGGACAACCCGTACACCCGCCACTCCGCCTCCCAACTCGCCCGTGACCTGCGCGAGGCCGGCGAGTACGAGCGGTCGTACGCCATGCTCGAGCAGGTGTTCGAGGCGTTCCGCAAAGACGCGCGGTTCGGTCCGGACGCGCTGGACACACTCAAGGCGCAGGCCAACCTCGCCGTGTCGCTCCGTAGCATCGGCCGGGGCGGCCAGGCGGCGCGGTTGCTCGACGACGCGTACGAGCGGCTGCGTGACCTGTTCGGACAGTCCAACCAGGACACTCTCGCCTGCCGGCTCAGCCGCGCGGCCACGCTCGTGGTCATCGGTGACAAGGAGCGGGGTACGCAGGAGGCTAGGACGGTCCTCGCCGTGTACCGGGAGCGGTTCGGCCCGGCGCACCCGCACGCCATCGTGTGCCTCAACAACATGTCCGGCGCCGCACGGATGTCCGGTGCCGCGGAGGAGGCCCGCGACCTGGCGACCGAGGCCGCCGAGCAGTTCGAGAAGGTGCTCGGCGAAGAGCACCCGTACACGCTCGCGGCCCGGATGAACCAGGCGATCTGCCTCGTCGAGGTGGGAGACGGGGCGAAGGCGCGCGACCTGCTGCGGGTGACGGCGCTGCGGATGGCCGAGGCGCTCGGTGCCGACCATCCCGACACGCTGAGCTGCCAGACCCACCTGGCGGTCGTTTCGCGTCGGCTCGACGAGCCGGGAGCGGCGGGCACCTACGCGCGAGCGCTGGAGCGGCTGGCCGGCGTGCTCGGCACCGACCACCCGATCGTCACGGCGCTGCGGGAAGGGCAGCTCGTATACCGGGTGCTCGACCCGCACCCGTTCTGATCGTCGCGCCGGCGGTGTCGGTCAGCCAGGCCAGCATCGCCGGCAGGATCTCCACCGCGGCGAAGTGCCCGACGCCGGGCTGCACCTGGATCTCCGCGCCGGGGATCCGGGCCGCCAGCCAGCGCGTGTGCGCCACCGGCGAAAACTGGTCGTTGGTGCCGTGCCAGAGCCGCACCGGCACGCGGATCGTGGCCGGGTCGAAGCCCCAGCCGCGCCGGAAGGCCAGTGCGTCGTCGATCCATCCCTCGGCGCCGAGGCGCACGGCCTCAGCCCAGCTTTCGGCCAGCTGACGGCGCATCGCGACGTTGTCGACGACCCGCCGGTCTGGGCCGCTGAGCTCCTTTTCCAGGAAGGCGATCTGGCTTTCCGGGTCGCGCCGCAGTCGGTCGGCCTGGCTCGTGAGGCTGGCCATCAGCGCCCGGTGCCCGAGGTCGGCCAGCTGGTATTCGTCCATGTTGGACTCACCCATGCCGCCGTACCAGTCAAGGCCGGGCGCGTCGGCGGGAGCGAGGCTCACGAGCACGGCCGCACGGTTGACCCGGTCGGGCAGTGAGGCGGCGACCGCGAGCGCGTGTGGCCCACCTCCGGAGCGCCCCACGACGGCGAACCGGTCGAGGTCCAACGCGTCGGCGATGGCCCGGACGTCGGCGGCCGCGTCGACCACGCGACGCCCCTTGCGGCGGTCGGAGGCGCCGTAACCGGGCCGGTCGTAGCAGATCAGCCGCACGCCCAGCCGGTGCAGAACGATGCCGCGCGGCTTGATGCCGCCGCGGCTGCCGGGGGTGCCGTGCATGAGGAAGACAGGCAGTCCGTCGGGGGCGCCGGTCTCTTCGACAGCCAAGCGATATCCGTCGGGAGTCGAGATCGTGATCGTCTCCCGGGATGCTCGCTCCCCGACCACGCCCGCCTCCTACCATTACTGATTCAGGCCGGATAAATCACCACAAGCTACCCCGAAACAACTCGCTACAACCTACCAGCCTCTCTGATACAGGAACGATCGCCGCCCGATGGCGGAAAGTCCAGCGTATCCCCGACGAGAGTCGGTTTCACTTGGCCGAACGTCGATATTCCCAGGTCGCGAAGCGCGTCGTACCTCGGCCCGGAAGCCGACCGTGGTGGCCCGAGATCGTTTCGGTGCAGGCTGGCGGGGGTGTCGGTCGAGCGACCGATGTGGAGTCGGATATCGGACACGGTGGATCACGAGGCCCCGCGCTCCTCGGGGTCGAGGCCGCGCGCCGCCCGGCCGCCGTCCACCGGGAGCACGGCGCCGGTGATGAGGCCCGCGTCGTCGGACAGCAGGTGGGCCACCGTGGCGGCGACCTCCTCCGGGCGCCCGACCCGGCCC
This sequence comes from Phytohabitans kaempferiae, assembly GCF_042433955.1. NCBI lineage: Bacteria > Bacillati > Actinomycetota > Actinomycetes > Micromonosporales > Micromonosporaceae > Phytohabitans > Phytohabitans kaempferiae. Next base: position 133,441 of record NZ_JBHLUH010000074.1, read on the forward strand.
AGCGGATGGAGGCGCCGCATCTCCGCCTCGACCCGGGCGGCGCCCTCCGACCCGGAGTCGGCGAGGTAGGCGTCGTAGCGGTCGGTGGCGATCGAGCCGAGCGCGACCGCGTTGACGCGGATGCCGTGCGGGCCGTACTCGACGGCGAGCGCGCGGGTCAGCCCCTCCACCGCGGCCTTGGCGGTGGCGTATGGCAGGGCGCCCGGCACCGGTCGCTGGGCCTGGTGGGAGGAGACGTTGACGATCGAGCCCGGCGTGCCCGCGGCGAGGAAGTGCTTCACCGCGGCGGCGCAGCCGGACACGGCCAGGGCGAGGTTGAGCGAGATCAGGTCGAGCACCTCGCGGGCCGGGGAGGTGTGCAGGGCAGTGTCGCGGAAGACGGCGGCGTTGTTGACCCAGCCGGCGAGCGTGCCTTCGGAGGCGGCCAGGTCGGCGGCGCGTGCGGCGACCGCCTCGTCGGCGGCGTCGCCGGTGAGCGCGAGCAGGCGGTGCGCGGGCGGCTCGCCCGGCCAGCCCACCTCGATGTCGACCTCCGTGCGGGCGTGCGGCGGCGGCGACGGCCAGACGAGGTCGACGGCGACCACCGGACCCGCGTGGAGGAGTCGCTCGGCGATGGCGCGGCCCACGCCGCGGGCGGCGCCGGTGACCACGTAGGACCTGGTCACCGGGACGCGCCCGCCCGGCCGGTCGCCTTCGTGACGACGAGCATGGGCTGGAGTTTACTGAAGCGGCCCGTTCGGCTCGCGGTATTCGACTCCGGCGGTGGGCGGCCTCGACGCGCCGGATTCTCGCCCGGCCGCGAGCCGAGAGACCGCGGCCTGCCGGGACGTGGCGACGGCCCGCTGGTGTGGGTCGTGTGTCGGAGAAGCTGTCGAGCTGGGCGCACCGATGCACCCAACCCTGTGCCGGGGGAGCTGGCTTCGCGATGCCTGCACCGCGCTGTCCGACGTGGTCGCCGCGCTGCGCGCGATCGCCGATCGACGGCCGGGATGACTCCTGCGAGGGCTACGAACCAGGACGCTGGCCGTCAGGCGAGCCACACGATCAGCGCGATCACGGCCGCCACCACCAGGACCGCCGGGATCAGGCGGATCAGCACCGGTCCGGCGGCGAGCCGCAGCAGGTCGGCCGCCGCGGGCTCGTCCGGCGGGGACCCGCCGGCGGGACCAGGACCTGCGGCCCTGCCCGAGGCCACCGCACCGGACCCGCCCACCGCCGGCCCGGCCGCACCTCCCGAGGCCGCGCCGCCCGAGATCACCCCAGCCCCGCCGCCCGCCGCACCACCAGCGGCTGGCCCAGCCGCGCCGCCGGCCGCGCCGTCAAGGCCCGGCCCAGCCGCGCCGGGCAGGCTCGATGCAGCCGCGCCGTCAAGGCCCGGCCCAGCCGCGCTGGGCAAGGCCGGGCCGGCCGTGTCAGCAGGAGCCGGCCCAGCCCGGCCGGCAGCCGCCAGCGCAGGGCCGGCGGACGGCGCCGCGCCCTCCGACGCGGGCGCGGCGCCGCCTTCCGCCGAGGGGGAAAGGGGTGCAGGGGCGTCGGCCAGGACGCGTTCGCGGAGTTGGGTCACGAACTGGTCGAGGAGCCTGCCGCTCACCTGGGCGATCGCGCCCCTCCCGAACTGGGCCAGCGGGCCCGCCACCGTCAGGTCGGTCACCACCGTCACGCGTGTGCTGTCGCCCTCGCCGGTCAGGTCGGCGGTGACCACCGCGGAGGCGCGGCCGGCGCCGCCGCTCTGTTTGCCGGTGGCCTCGAGTACGGCGTGGTGGCGCTCGGGGTCGCGTTCGCGGAAGCGGGCGACGCCGGCGTACTGGGCGACGACCGGCCCGACCTTGACCTTGACGGTGCCGTGGTAGTCGTCGCCCTCGACGCCGGTCAGCTTGGCGCCGGGCATGCAGGGGGCGATGCGTTCGAGGTCGGTGAGCACCGCCCACGCCTCGTCGACCGGGCGGGGTACGACGAACTCGTTGTCGAGGCGCACGGCTACTCCAACACGGGAAGGAGGGACGCGGACGGGGGTACGACCGGCGGCGCGGGCGCGGTGCGGGGGCGGCTCGCGATGATCTCGGCGAGGATGGAGAGCGCCACCTCGGGGGCGGTACGCGCGCCGATGTCCAGGCCGGCGGGGGAGTGCACGCGGGCCACACCGGGAGTGTCCACAGCGGACAGTACGGCGGCGCCCCGGCGGCGGCTGGCGACCAGCGCGACGTACGGCACGCCGGCCCGCAACGCCGCCGCCAGCACCGGCTCCTCGTCGTGGCCGTGCGAGGCGACGACCACCGCGACCGCGTCCGGTGGGATGGGCGCGGCCGGGTCGACCGTGGCGGCGACCGAGTAGCCCAGCGGCTCGCCGAGGGCGACGAGGGCACGGGCCACCGGGGCGTCGCCGAGCACGTGTACCAGCGGCGGCGGGATCATCGCCTCCAGGAAGATGTCCAGCGCGCCGCCGGACAGGCAGGGGTTGGCGACGGTGACGCAGCCCTCGGACACCGACGGGTCACCGGAGAAGGAGGGCTCGATGCGCAGCAGTGTCGACTCGCCCGACGCCAGCAGGAGCAGGCTCTGCGACCGCACGGTGGACGCCGCGCAGGTGCCGCCCACGAAGCCGTCGAGCGTGCCGTCGGCCAGCACCAGCGCGGCGTCGCCCGCCTTGGCACTGGTCGGGCGCTCGGCGCGCACCACGGTCGCGAGCACGAACGGCCTCCGCTGTGCCCGAAGGTCGGACGCGCGCAGCAGCAGGTCGGCGTGGATCACGTGATCGCCAGATCTGTGCGCAGGGGACGCCCCTGGATGGCCCGCCACACGTGAGCTGGCGTGAGGGGCATGTCGGCGTGTCGTACCCCATGGGGTTTGAGGGCGTCGAGGACCGCGTTGACGACGGCGGCCGGGCTGCCGACGGTGGCCGACTCACCGACTCCCTTGGCACCGATGGGGTGGTGCGGCGAGGGAGTGACGGTCTCGCCGAGCTCCCACGACGGGCATTCCATCGCGGTGGGGAGCAGGTAGTCCATGAAGGACGCGCCGAGACAGTTGCCGTCTTCGTCGAACGCGATCAGCTCCATCAGCGCCATCCCGATCCCGTCGGCGAGGCCACCGTGCACCTGGCCCTCGACGATCATGGGGTTGATCCGCACGCCGCAGTCGTCGACCGCCACGAAGCGCCGCACCTTCACCTGCCCGGTGCCGGGGTCGACGTCGACGACGCAGATGTACGCGCCGAAGGGGAACGTGAGGTTGGGCGGGTTGTAGACGGTGGTGGCGTCCAGGTGCCCCTCGACCCCCTCGGGCAGTTCGAGGCTGGAGTGGGCGGCGAGCGCGATCTCCTGGATCGAGCGGCCCTGGGCGTGGTCGCCGCGCACGTACCAGCGGCCCTTCTCCCACTCCAGGTCGCCCGGGTCGACCTCCAGCATCGCCGACGCCACCTGCCGGGCCCGCTCGCGCACCTTGCGGGCCACGACGGCGGTGGCGGCACCGGAGACCGGGGTCGAGCGGGAGCCGTACGTGCCGAGGCCGAACGGCGTCTGGTCGGTGTCGCCGTGCACCACCTCGACGTCGTCCGGCGGGATGCCCAGCTCCTCGGCGACGATCTGCGCGTACGTGGTCTCGTGCCCCTGCCCCTGCGACTGCACCGAGATGCGCAGCACCGCCTTGCCGGTGGGGTGGACGCGCAGCTCGGCGCCGTCGGCCATGCCGAGGCCGAGGATGTCCATGTGCTTGCGCGGCCCGGCGCCGACCGCCTCGGTGAAGAAGCTGATGCCGATCCCCATGAGCGGCCCGCCCGCGGGCCGCGAGGCTTGCTCGGCACGGAGTTCGGCGTATCCCGCCATGTCGAGAGCCAGCTGGAGGGCGCGCGGGTAGTCGCCGGAGTCGTACTCCCAGCCGGTGGGGCTGGGGTAGGGGAACTGCTCGGGCTTGAGCAGGTTCTTCATGCGCAGCTCGGCGGGGTCCATGTCCAGCTCGTACGCGAGGACGTCGACCATCCGCTCGATCAGGTACGCCGCCTCCGTGATCCGGAACGAGCAGGCGTACGCGACCCCGCCCGGCGCCTTGTTGGTGTAGACGCCGGTGACCGCGCAGTGGGCGGCCTCCACGTCGTACGAGCCGGTGAAGACGTGGAAGAAGCCGGCCGGGAACTTGGTCGGCTGGGCGGTGCCGTTGAACGCGCCGTGGTCGGCGACCACCTTGACCCGCAGCGCGCGGATCCTCCCGTCGCGGGTCGCGGCCACCTCGCCGCGCATGTGGTAGTCGCGGGCGAAGCCGGTGCTCATGAGGTTTTCCGAGCGGTCCTCCATCCACTTGACCGGCTTGCCGGTGACGATCGAGCCGACGATCGCGCACACGTATCCGGGGTAGATGGGGACCTTGTTGCCGAAGCCGCCGCCCACGTCCGGCGAGATGACCCGAATCTTGTGCTCGGGGAGGCCGGCGACCAGCGCGTACACGGTGCGGTGCGCGTGCGGCGCCTGCGTGTTGCACCACATCGTGAGCTTGCCGGTGACCGCGTCGAAGTCGGCCACCGCGCCGCACGTCTCCAGCGGCGCGGGGTGCACGCGCGGGTAGAGGACATCCTGCGCGACCACCACTTCGGCCGAGGCGAAGACTGCGTCGGTGGCCGCTTCGTCGCCCGCTCCCCAGTCGAAGATGTGGTTGTCGGTCTGTCCCTCCTTGTCGTCCCGGATCACGGGGGCGTCCGGGTCGAGCGCGCGGCGGGCGTCCACCACGGCGGGCAGCGGCTCGTACTCCACGTCGATCAGCTCGAGGGCGTCGCGGGCCGCGTACTTGTCCTCGGCGACCACGAAGGCCACCTCCTGGCCCTGGAAGCGGACCTTGTCGGTGGCGAGCACGGCCTGCGTGTCCTGGGAGAGCGTGGGCATCCAGGCGAGCTTGAGCCCTTCCAGCGTCTGCCCGGTGATGACCGCCTTGACCTTGGGATGGGCCTGCGCGGCGGCGGTGTCGATCGAGACGATCCGGGCGTGCGCGAACGGGCTGCGCAGCACCGCGCCGTAGAGCATGCCGGGGAGGTTGACGTCGTCGACGTAGGTGCCCCGCCCGCGGACGAAGCGCGCGTCCTCCTTGCGGTGCATCCGCCCGAAGCCGATCGGCTTGTCCACAGTGGTCATGGCTTGCTCACCGCCGCACCCTCGCGAGCCGCCCATTGGACAGAGCGGACGATGTTCTCGTAGCCCGTGCACCGGCACGCCTGGCCGGAGATCGCCTCGCGGATCTCGTCTTCTGAGGGGTCGGGGTTGTGGTCGAGCAGCCAGCGGGCGGTCAGCATCATGCCCGGCGTGCAGAAGCCGCACTGGAGGCCGTGGCACCGCACGAAGCCCTCCTGCACCGGGTCGAGCGTGGCGCCGGCGGCCAGCCCTTCGACCGTGCGCACGGCCCGGCCGTCGGCCATCACCGCGAGCACGGTGCACGACTTGACCGGCGTGCCGTCGAGCCACACGACGCAGACGCCGCAGTTGGAGGTGTCGCAGCCCCAGTGCGTGCCGGTTAGCCCGAGCGTGTCGCGCAGGAAGTGGACGAGCAGCAGCCGCGGCTCGACGTCCGCGGTGTGCTCGTCGCCGTTGACGGTGACGGTGATCTGCATGGTCACGCCCTCCCTGAGGCTCGGGCCACGGCCCGGCGCAGCGCGCGTGTGGTCAGCTCGCCGGCCAGGTGTCGCTTGTAGTCGGCCGGGCCGCGCTGGTCGGCGACCGGCTCGCAGTGCTCGGCGGCGATCCGGCCCGCCTCGACCAGGCTGGCGTCCGTCGCCGGCGACCCGCGCAGGAACTCCTCGGCCTCGGGCGCGTGGAAGTGCGCCGCGCCGACCGCGGTCAGCCCGATGCCGGCGTCGCGGATCGTCTCGCCGTCGAGCCACACGGCCGCGCCCGCGGCGGCCACGGCCCAGTCGCCGACCCGCCGCTCGACCTTCTCGTAGGCCGAGCCTACGACAGTTCTTGTTCCGCGGAGCTTCGCAGAGGCGGACCAAGAACCGTCGCCACCTGGCTTGACCGGCACGGTCACCTCGACGAGCAGTTCGCCGGGGGCGACCACCGTCTCGTACGGCCCGGTGTGGAACTCCCGCACCGGCACCGTCCGGGTCCCCGCCGGGCCGCGGATCACCGCCGAAGCGCCCACCGCCGCGAACGCCGCCGACAGGTCCTCCGACGGGTCCGCCTGGCACAGCGAGCCGCCGACCGTGCCGCGGTTGCGCACGATCGGGTCGGCGATCACCTTCTCCGCGTCGTGGAAGATCGGGTAGTGCTCGCCCACCAGCGGTGCGGCGAGCAGGTCGGCGTGGCGGGTCATGGCGCCCACGGCCAGCACGTCGCCGTCGAGCCGCACGTACGCCAGCTCCGTCAGGTCGTTGATGTCGACGAGCGCCTCGGGCCGGGCCAGCCGTAGCTTCATCATCGGGATGAGGCTGTGCCCACCGGCCACCACGCGTGCCTCGCTGCCCCACTTCGCCAGCAGCGCGAGGGCATGGTCCACACTGGTCGCCCGCTCGTACTCGAAATGCGCCGGCACCTGCATCGGCCCAGCCTGGACGCGTGGTGAGCACTCCGCAACAGGCCGATAACCAAATGGTTAGGCGCCCTGGCGGCGGGCCTCGCGCGGCGGAAAGATCGGCACATGACCCTCACGCAGCTCGGCGTCTTCGTGCTCGTCGCGCGGCTGCGTTCGGTGCGGGCGGCGGCCGACGTGCTCGGCGTCAGCGAGCCGGCGGTGTCCCGCTCGCTCGCCGCGCTCCGCCAGCACCTGGGCGACCAGCTCGTCGTCCGCGAGGGCAACGAGATGACGCTCACCGAGGGCGGCAACCGCCTCTTCGGCATCGCCTCCCAGATGGTCGCGCTCGGCGCCGAGGCCGAGGCGGCGGTCCGCGCGGCCCAGGGCGCGGCGGCCCAGCTGCGGCTGCTGGTGACCAGCACGATCGCCGAGTTCATCGCGACGCCGCTGGTGGAGGCGTTCACCCGGCGGTGGGGCGGGCAGATCGAGACCAGCTCGGGCGTGGCGAGCGCCGCCGAGATGCGCGTCCTGCTCCCCAACCGCCTCGCCGACGTGGCGATCGGTCCCGACCTCAGTGGCGACCCCACGCTCGCCTCCGAGCCGGTGCTCCGCTACCGCCTCGTCGTGGTCGGCTCGCCGCGCAGCCGCCCCACCGGCCCGGCGAGCCGGTGGCCGTGGCTGGTCGACCCGTCCGGCACCGATCCCGACAGCGACACCGGGCGGCTGTTGCGCGCGTTCCGCGTACCGGAGGACCGGATCCGGGTCTTTCCCAACCAGACGGCGGCCTGGTCCGCGGCGGCCGACGGCGCCGGCGTGGCACCGGCCGTGTCCACACTGGTCAGCCGCGAGCTGCGCCGCGGCGAGCTGTCCATTGTGGAGACCGATCGCACGCCGGTGCAGGCCAGCTGGCACGTCACGACCCTCGCGCCCGACCGGCGCCCGGACGCCGCCCGGCGCCTGCGCAACTTCCTCGGCACGCCCGACGCGATGCAGCTGATGTGCGCCCCGGGCGCTGGCGTGCCGCCGTCCCGGTTTCGCCCGCCGGTCTACGTCACGATCTGGAGCTGATCGTCACCAGCACCGCCTCGGCCGCGTCGACCACCTCGAAGTGGTCGATCTCGGCGCGGGCCAGAGCCGTGCCGCCCAGCCCGGTGAAGCTCTCCTCGCCGTCCGCCATCCGCCAGCGCAGCGCCGTGTGCGCGGTGCCGTCCGTGGCGATCACGCGGAGCACGCAGTCGCGCGGCCCGGGCAGCCCGTGCACCGTGAGCGTCACGTCCAGGCCCGTCGCGGTGCGGCCGAGCCGCACCTCGGCCGCCACGCCGGTCGCGGGGTCGCTCCCCGCGAGGCGGTTGCCCTCCGCGCCAACCCCGGGGTTGGCCTTGATCGAGTCGGGCCTCGCCTCGCTCGGCGTGGGCTCCGGGTTTTCGCTGGTACGGGCGACTCGCGGGGGCGCCGCCGGTGAGCTGGACCGGGTCGGGGGCGGCGGTGCGACCCGCTCCCGCCGGGGCGGCGCGACGCTCGGCGGGGGAGCGGCGGTGGTGGCCGCGACCACGGGCGGTGCCGGCGGCGGCTCGGCCACGGTACGCGGGTCGGTCACGCTCGACCGGGCCGCGATCGTCACGAACCCGACCATCACCAGCACCGTCGCGGCCGCCGCCACGAGGGTGAGCCGCCGCATGGTGGTGCCGTGAAACCAGTCCCGCCGGCGCCGGCCGGTCCGCTGTGGACGCGGCTCGGCGGCGGCCGGCGTCCACGGCGCTTCCGCGGCTTCCCGCTCCGCCGCCGCGTCCCGGTGGTCGCGGAAGCGGTCGTCGAGCTTGTCCCAGGCACGCAGGTGCGGCCGGCGCATCCGGTCGTGCGCCGGCTCGCGCTGCCGGGGAAACAGCGCCCCGAGCGCACCGGGCGGATGCGGCGGCGGACGGCGTCTCAGGTCGCTGCGGCCTCGCCGGTCCGGGCCGTCTCCTCGGTTGGTGCCGCCGCCTGGGTCCGGGCCGGCGGCGAGCAGCGTCGCCGCGTCGACCTGGCCGAGCAGTTCGATCAGCGGCGCCAGGCCCTCCAGCGTCCGGAGGCAGTGGGCGCAGGTGATCAGGTGCCGCTCGTACGCGGTCCGTTCCTCCGCTTCGAGCAGCCCCAGCGCGTACGCGCCCACATCCGGGTGCACGCACGGGCCGGGCGGATCAGGCATCGGCGGTCTCGCTCCGCACGAGCAGCTTCTGGAGTGCCCGGAGGGCGAAGAAGAGCCGCCACTTCACCGTCTCCGGCGGCAGCCCGAGGTCGTCGGCGACGTCCCGCACGCCCCGGCCGCGGAAGTACGCCTCGACGAGGATCTCCCGGTCCGGCCCGGGGAGCGAGCGCAACCCGTCGAGCACCAGCATCCGCCGCATCTCGGGACCGAAGTCGTCCGGGTACTCGTCCAGCGGCAGGCGCTCGACCGGTGCCGGCGGCTCCTCCCCGAACGGGTAGCCGCGCATGTCCTCGATGATCCGCTGGGCGATGCTGATCAGCCAGGGACGCAGCGACGACGCCGCCACGTCGATCTGGTCCACCTCGCGCCAGGCGGTGGCGAGCGTCTCCCGTACGACGTCCTCCGCCAGCCGCCGGTCGCCGCCGGTGAGGCTCAGCGCGATCATGAGCAGCGGCTCGGCGTGCTGGTCGTACAGGCTGCGCAGCAGTCCACCTTCGGCCCGGTGGATGCCGGTGCGGTGCAGCGGGCGGCCGGCCGGTCCGGGCACCGACCGCGCGTGCCGGCCGCGGCCCGCCGCCGGCCGCGCTTCTAGGTCGCGCGCTGACATGAGAGCTTCTCCACGTGGTCCCCCAACCGTCGTGTTCGTTGTCGCACCGGGGTACGGAGCTGATCCGTCCCTTGGATCGACGGGTCGGCGGGAATTAAGGATCTCTTAAAGAGAATCGATGAACCTCGCTGCCCGGAGGTGCGTGGCGGGCGCCCGAACGCCCCCTCAGCCGGCCTTCGGCAGGCCGGACGCCTCGGCGGCCGCCCGGGGCCCGATGAACGGGGCGAGCACCACGTAGCTCAGCTCGGGCAGCCGCGTGGGCAGCTCGGCGGCGCGGCCGGTCGAGACGTGGTCGAAGATGACGCCGTACACACCGGCGATGACCGCCTCCACCGCCACGCGGGGCACCTCCGGCTGCCCCTCCCGGCGCGGCGCCGCGGCGAAGAAGTCCACATAGGAGGCGAGCAGCTGGCGCCGCCCGGCCAGCGCCTTCGGTCCGGCGGCGAAGACCTCCACCACCGCGAGCGCGGCGAATGCCGGCTCGGCCGCGAGGATGTGCAGCAGCGTGCCGAGCCCGCGCCGCATCCGCTCGGACCACCGCCCCGGCTGCCCGTACGCCACCGCGACGCTCCGCTGGAGCAGCTCGCGCTGCGTGCGGGCCACGAACTCGCGGGGCAGATCGTGCCGCCCGCGGGGGAGCCGCCGGTCGGGCGAGTTGGCCGAACGCGAGCCGGGGATGCCGTCGCGGAGCGGGATGGTCCACCCCGACACCCCACTGTTCGGTGTGGACGCGCTCGACATCCCCTCATAGTGCCGTACGCGTCGCGCCCCGTACGCCCTCCGAGCGGTCCGTCCGGCCGTGCACCGGCGAACCCACCACGGTGTGCGGGCGACCGGCGTCCCGCACCGCCGCGCGGCGCGGCTCAGTGCACGGTCACCTCCGTGGTCAACTGACGGTCGGGGCCGACCTCGCGCTCCGCGCCGACCAGGCGGAGTGCGACGGTGTGCGCCACGTCGGCGCTGGACCGGGAGACCCGCAGCTCCAGCGCGCCCGGCTCGACGATCCGCGTGCCCTCCCGCCCGGTGAACGCGGACATGTCGGCGTGCACGCGGAAGTCGACCCGCCGGGACTGGCCGGGGGCGAGCGCCACTCGCGCGTATCCGATCAGGCGGACCACTGGGCGGGTGACCTGTGCGACCGGGTCGTGGAGGTAGAGCTGGACCACGTCGGCGCCGGGTCGTTCGCCGATGTTGTGGACGGTCATGGAGACGGTGACCGCGCCGTCGGTCGGCACCTCGACCGGCCGCTCGGGATCGGGCGTGGCCCCGTCGACGCGCACGCTGTCCCAGGCGAAGGTGGTGTAGGACAGGCCGTGCCCGAACGGGTAGAGCGGTGTCGGGTCGACCGACGTGACCGAGGAGGCGTGCGCGAGCGTGGGGCCGAGGTAGGTGGAGGGGCCACCGGCCGGGCGGCGGGGCACGCTGACCGGCAGGCGGCCGGAGGGGCAGACGCGGCCGGAGAGGACGCCGGCGACGGCGGGGCCGCCCTCCTCGCCGGGGAAGAACGCCTGGACGGTGGCGGCGAGGCGGTCGGCGAAGGCGCCCAGTGCGTACGGCCGGCCGGACAGCAGCACCGCCACCACCGGCCTGCCGGTCGTGAGCAGCGCCTCCAGCAGCTCCGGCTGCACGCCCGGCAGATCGAGGCTCTCCGCGTCGCAGCCCTCGCCGGAGGTGCCGTTGCCGAAGAGGCCCGCGCGGTCGCCGAGCACCGCGACCACC
>NZ_JBHLUH010000075.1:0-10713 GCF_042433955.1 Phytohabitans kaempferiae
TTACAGGCGTCTTTCCGGCGGACGAGCCGGTTGCGTCTTCTGGAGATTAGGATTCAGACAATCCAGCTTTCGCCATATCACGCGGGTCCCCCAGCGCACCGTCCCTAACACCTGGACCCGGCCGCTGGTTTCCTGGCATGCTCTTTTCCCTTCCCACCTTTCGATGTCCGGTAAGCCATCAGACCCAGGAACATCCCTCCAATTCCTCCCAGCTGAGCTGGGACTACGACAGAGCGCCTCGTGGCGCACCCCTGGCCCGCTATGAGCGGGCGGAGTGGCCGTTTCGCCCCGATCACGTCACCGCGCTGCTCGACGTCTACGGAGTCTTCGAGGAACGCCGACGCGAAGAGTTGATCGCACTGGCACGGAACGCGTGGCGGGTGTGCCACTGGGAGGTAACCGGGGTCAGGGACACCGGCACGGCCGGAGTCAACGACCAGCCCGTCATCGACCACTGGTGGATCCAGTCCAAGGCCGAGGAACTGTGCGTCTACGCGCCGACGCTGATCCCGCCGCTCCTACGCGCACGGGACTACGCCGAAGCGCTGATCCGCTTCCGCGACCCGCACATGCCGATGATGAAGGTCGAGTCGATGGTCCGCGAATTGCTGGACCGTCAGCAGGTGTTGGACGACCGGCCACCGATCCGGTTGACGGTGATCCTGGAGGAATCGGCGCTGTCTCGCCGGATCGCCGGCAACGCCGTCTCGCTGGCCCAATGGGAGCACCTGACTCGCGCGACCCAACGCCCGCACGTGACCGTTATGGTCCTGCCCACCAGCGCCGCCCTGCACCTGGGCATGGACGGCGGGTTCACGCTATGCCGGATGCCGCAGCCATACCCGCCGGTGGCGCTGCTGGACCAGCTCACCGGCGGCGCAGTGATCGAGGCCGACGCCGCCGAGCGATACAGCACCGCCTTCGACAAGCTGAAAGAGACGGCGCTCAACCCCAGCCAGTCCATGACGCTGATCCAGGACTCGATCGATCAACTCGGCGGCACCTCGGCCCGTCCAGCCGAGGCGGTGGCCGCATGACTGGCACAATCCCCTTCGACTCCGACGCCACCCGAGCCGCCGTCACAGCGGCAGCTCATGCGGTCTCGGCCGAGTCCGAGAAGCTGGGCATCACGACCACCCCGGAGCAGTGCGAGGCCATCGCCGTCGAGGTGGTCAGCGTCTACGAGGCGTTCCTCGCCGGTGTCCGCTACGCAACGCAGAACCAAACGGTGGCCGGTGAGTCCATTTCCCCAACGGAGGGTTAGCCAACGGACTTACGAGTTTGGTCTGCCGTCGTGCTCGTGAGGGCTTCGGGCGGCGGCAGACCATACTTCGCGCCCAGGACATTAGCGCTTCAAAAGACAGCGAGCATCGCAAGGGGCAAGCGAGGCAGTCCCAGACAAGGTTCAGGGATTGCTACCGCTTGACATAGACCGCGAGGTCGCTATCTCGAACTTACCGACAAGCTCTTTTGATAAGGCAGCGGCGGTTACAGACAAGCCTCTGTCTATAGTGTCGTCCGCCGACTTCACTTCTCCCGTAGCCCGGCGGCGACGAACGCGAGCACCTCGTTGCGCCGCGCCGCCGGTTCGATGCGCAGCCGCCCGCTCTCGATCAGGCCGAGGAGGCGGTCCTGGTAGCGGGAGAGGCGGAAGAACCAGTTCTCCTCGGCGACCCGCTGCGGCTCGGTGCCGTGCTCGGGGCAGCGGCCGTCGACCAGCTCACCCGGCGTGTAGAACTGCTCGCAGCCGACGCAGTACAGCCCCTCGTAGTGCTTGCGGTAGAGGTCGCCGGAGGCCGCGCAGGTCCGCCACAGCCGCTCCACGCCAGGGCGGTGGCGGGGGTTGCGGCTGGTGCGGATGAAGTCGTCGAAGGAGAGCCACAGCGGCCCGCGCAGCGCTTCGAAGGCGCCCGCGTTGCGGTCCACCAGCTCCTGTGTGGACACTCCCTCGGCCGCGGCGGCGAGCACGTTCTTGAGCGAGTTGTCGTCGGTGCCGGAGGGGAAGCGCACCGCATCGCCCCGCTGCCGCCGGTGCCGGGCGAGCACGTCGGCCTGCACCAGCTCGAGCGCGAAGCCGAGGTGCGGGCTGGCGTTGACGTACGGGATCGTGGTGGTCACGTAGTAGGTAGGAGCGGTCATCGTCTGAGATCCTCGCGGGGAAGGAGCGGGGCCCCGCGCAAACGAAGAGAGGCCCCAGCTCGGGGCCTCGTGCGTGCAGCTCGGAGTGACCCCGCTAGCGGGGCATCATCACCTGGGCTGGCTTCGCGATCACCCGCCGAGGAAGTCACCGGGCGTAGGGGCCCTCCGCGTACCGCTTCGGGATCGCCGCCTCCGCCGCCCGGCCAAACGCCGCGAACGGGGTCGCCTCGACCGCGCGCCGCCCCGCCCTGCCCACCGCGCGCCAGGTGCCCACCACCTGTCCCCCGCTCACGACGGTGGGCTGGAAGACGCCGTTGCCGCCGGGCACGATACGGCTGGCGTACGCGGCGGGGAGGGCGGCGGTGCGGTCGGCGTATCCGAGCATGTACTCGTCGAAGCCGGGCAGCAGCAGCACCTCGCGGGCCTCCTTGCGATTGGCGGCGAGCAGCTCGGGAGTGGTGGGGTCCATGAGGTGCGCGACGCCGTCCGCCTCGATCGCCTCGAGTCGTGGGCGGGCGGCCGCGATCCCCGCCTTGACCTCCGCGGCGGTGAGCCCGGCCCAGCGCGTGTAGTCCTTGACCGTGGCGGGACCATGGCCGCGGAAGTAGCGCAGCGCCAGCTCGCCGAGCGCCTCCTCCCGCTCGGGGCGGCGCGGGTGCGGGACCCACTCGTCGACCAGCACCAGCAACTGCTCGCCGCCGCTCAGCGGACCGAAGCAGAGCACACCGGTCATCGCGAGGTGCCGCAGGATGTGGTAGCCCCGCTGCCCCGAGGTGCCGACGCCGGCCTTCTCCCAACCCGCGATCAGCTCGTCCCGCCGCGCCGAACGGCCGCCGGCCAGCGCCTCACGGGTGAGTTCATGCGCGTACCCGATGGTCTTTTCGTCGAGCGCGAGCTCGGTGTGGCGGGCGGCGCTCCTGGCGATCACACGTGGCGCCGCGAGGGCGAGGATCCACGGCAGGTCCTCTGCCGCGACGAGGTGGAGCGTGCCGCGCAGCGGCCATGACTTCACGACCTCGGCCGCGGCGAAGGCCGCCTCGACCTCGGCGCGCGTGCCACCGGTGGTGCGGAGGGCGACCGACGTGACCGCGCCGCCGTGGTCCTGCGCCTGGGCCGCGGTCAGCCACCGCACCGCCTCCGCGGCGCTCGCGTGCCCCGGGCCGGCGAGGCGCTGCGCGGCGAGCCGCAGCAGCGCGATTTCCCGCGTGTTGGCCATCCGCGAATCATCCGCCGCCGCCCGCCGCGCGGCAACGACGACGCCGTACCGGCCGTGCCCGAGAGGTGGAGGCGGCGCCAAGATACGTCCGTCGGCAACGCGACTCAGCGCGGCTGACCGGCGCCCGGCCGCCGATAGTGTGATGCGTGGCACCCGCCGGTTGTCTCGTGTTCGTCGCCGCCGCCGGATACGGCAAGACGACGGCGCTGGAGGGCGCGTGCGTGGTCGTGCGCGCGGCGGACGCGGGCGGCGACCCGCCCGCCCCCGACCTCGGCGTCGACGACGCCTGCCGCCTCACCCGCCCGAGCAGGTGCGGCTGGCCCGGTGGGTCGCGGGGCTGCCGGACGGGACGCGCGTGAGCCTCGCCGCCCGCCGCCCACTCGCGCCCGAGGCGATGACCGCGCTCCCCGCGCCGGTCGCCGTGCGCGGTCCGGCCGACCTCGCGCTCACCCCCGACGGGGTACTCCGCACGCTCCGCGACGAGCACGGTGTGGGCGACGCCGAGCTGGCGTACCTGGCGTACGAGCTGACCGCCGGCTGGCCCGCGCTGGTGCACCTGGCCGCGGTGTGGGTCTGGAGCGCGGCGGAGATCGCGGTAGCCCAACTCTTTCTCTTGGAGTAGGTCTACATCGCGAGGTTGCCGCTGCCCTGCGCCGGGGCGATGTTGTGTCCGGCGCGGAAGACGTTGTCCGGGTCGTAGGCCGCCTTCACGCTCCGCAGCCGCCGCAGGTTTTCCGGCGTGTACGCGCTGTCGGTGCGCGCCGGGTCGGCGAGGAAGTTGAGGAACGAGCCGCCGGTGCCGTACGGGCTCAGGGCCGCGTTCAGCGCCGGCACCGAGGCGTCCACGATCACCGAGAACGGCAGGTCGCGGTGCCCCACCGGGCCGGCGTCGGGGCCGGGAGCCGCCATCGCCCCGCCCCAGTGGCGAAACTCCACAGTGGAGGCCAATCCGTCCTCGTGCGCCCCCGCCAACGCCCGGATCACCGGGTCGGGCAGCGTCGGGAAGAGGTCGAGGTAGCGGGCCGGCGTGCCGCCCATCGCCGCGGCCGCGTACGGCACGGGGCGCAGGTCGTCGTGGAGCACCGGGCCGGCCGCGTTCCACAGTGGCCGCAGCAGGCACCGGGCGTGGTCCGGGTCGCCCGCGTACATCGCCTTGACGAGCAGCACGCGCCGGCCGCGTACCGCCGCGGGCACCTCGGCCGAGTCCGGCATGTGGCGCAGCACCACGGCGGTGCTCAGCGCGTCGGGCGCGGTGGCGACCCAGTCCCGGTACCAGGCGAGCGTCTCGGCGGCCCGGTCGGCGGCGAAGTACGCGGCGCCTGCCAGCACCTCGGCGACCGGGTACAGCCGGAACTCCAGCGAGGTCACCACGCCGAAGTTGCCCCCGCCGCCGCGCAGGGCCCAGAAGAGGTCCGCGTTGCGGTCGGCGCTCGCGGTCACCGTACGGCCGTCGGCGGTCACCACCTCGGCGCGTACGATGCTGTCGGCGGCGAAGCCGTACCGGCGGCCGAGCCAGCCGACGCCACCGCCCAGCGTGTACCCGGTGACGCCCACGTCCGGCGACGAACCGGAGAGCGGGGCGAGGCCGAAGGGCTCGGCCGCGGCGAGCACGGCGCCCCACTTGGTGCCGGCGCCGACGCGGGCGATCCGGCGGTCCGGGTCGACCAGCGCGGCCGTCATGCGGGAGGTGCGGACCAGGATGCCGCCGTCGTTGGCGGTGTGCGTGCCGTGGCCGGTGGCCTGCACCGAGAACGGCAGGTCGTGGCGGCGGGCCACACCGACCGCGGTACGCACGTCGGCGGCGCTCGCGGCCTCGACGATCAGGGCCGGGCGGGCGTCGACGGTGGGGTTGAGGGAGCGGCGGTTCTCGTCGTATCCGGGCTCACCGGGCAGGTACACCTGTCCGGCGAACCGCTGCCGAAGGGCCTGCGGGTTCATGGGGTTCCCCCTTGGTCGTGATCGCTCTTCGGGGGGTCAGACGGCCGGGGCGGGCGGAACTCATCGCGGACCGGAGAAGAATCTTCCGGGCGTCATGGTGCGATGACTTTCCGCCTCCCGACCGGTCTGTACTCATGAACCGCGAAACCCGGCGAGTGGAGGTCGACATGAGGGCGCCCGTGTTGGTGGTGGGCCAGTCGGCCGGCCGCGCGGACGTACCGGTGCTGTCGCAGCACCTCGCCGCGATCGCGCGGGCCGCTCCGGCCGGCGTCGTGATCTGCGACGTACGGACGATCACCAGCCCGGACGCGGGCACGATCGACGTGCTCGCCCGGCTCCAGGTGGCGGCGCGACGGCTGGGGTGCGGCATCCGCCTCTACGGCGCGCACCCCCGGCTGCGCGAGCTGCTCCTGCTCACCGGACTGAGCGAGGTGCTGCCGCTGCTGGCCGACCCGGGCTCAGTCGAGGCCGTCGAGGTCGTTCGGGAGGCCGAAGAGCGGGAAGACCCGGTCTACGTCCAGGAAGGAGTTGATCCCGGCGATCTTGTCTCCTGAAAGCTCCAGGACGATGAGCGCCCACGGCTCGTGGCGCCCGCCGGGGCCGCTCGGCCGGTACTGGCCGAAGGCGGGCAGCCCGTTGGCCACCGTGGGGACCAGCCGCGAGCCCCGGCACGGCGCGCCCGGCCCGAGCATCCACTGGCTGATCTCGTCGTGGCCGCGGAACCAGAGCGCGATCGGCGGCATGGAGAGCGTGGCGTCCTCGTGCAGCAGCGAGGCGAGCGAGGCCATGTCGTACGCCTCGAAGGCCCGGACGTAGCGGGCGAGCAGGTCGCTCTGGTCCTTGTCGAGCGGCTCGAGCCGGTCGCCGGTCACGTCGACGGACGAGATCGTGGCCCGGGCCCGCTGGAGCGCGCTGTTGACCGAGGCGACGGTGAGGCCGAGCAGCTCGCCGGTCTCCTGTGCCGACCAGGCCAGCACCTCGCGGAGGATCAGCACCGCGCGCTGCTTGGGCGGCAGGTGCTGGAGGGCGGCGACGAAGGCCAGCCGGATCGAGTCGCGGGCGACCGCCACCTCGGCCGGGTCGCTACGGTCGGGCACCACGCGGCTGTCCGGCACCGGGCCGACCCACACCTGCTCGGGCAGGGGCACGACCTCGGTGACCTCGCGGGTCTTGGACGAGGGGCCCAGCTCCATCGGCCGGGCCCGCCGCTGGGCGCTGCCGAGCATGTCCATGCAGACATTCGTCGCGATCCGGTACAACCAGGAGCGAAGCGCCGAGCGTCCCTCGAAGCGGTCGTACGCCTTCCAGGCGCGCACCATGGTCTCCTGCACCGCGTCTTCGGCCTCGAACGCCGAGCCGAGCATGCGGTAGCAGTAGCCGTTGAGCTCGGTGCGGTACTCCTCCAGGCGCAGCTCGACACCGCCCACCACGCTCGTGGCTTGATCACCCACGGTGAACCCCCCATCGGCCCTCGATGGGCTCAACCTACCTGACCCCGGCGGTCGCCCGCTTATCCGAAATGACCGCCGCCGGACCGATGAGTTCGCCCCCGGCCTGCGGTCTATCCCGGCAACCGACCTCGTGAAGGGAACCGACGATGGCCCAGATCGCCACCACCCCGACCGCCGTTGCCGTGCAGAGCCGCACGAGCGCCCTACTCACCGCCGGTGTGCTCGCCGGACCCGTGTTCGTCGTCACCGTGCTGGCGCAGGCGCTCGCCCGGGACGGCTTCGACCTGAGGCGGCATCCGCTCAGCCTGCTCGCCCTCGGTGACCTCGGCTGGATCCAGATCGCCAACTTCGTACTCTGCGGCGTGCTCGCGTTGGGCCGCCGCAGTCACCGCCCGCGTCCTCCGCCACCGCGCCTGACACGGTGGCCGACGCCCGGTTCACGCGCCCCGCCGCCAGCGGCGGTCCCCGATCCTAGTGGGATGTGCGGCGACATTCCGGGCGGAAGCCGCGGAAGCGGCCACGGTCACCGTCGCCGGCTCAGCGACTGGGCTGGTGGACGCGGAGGGCGAGGCCGCGGGAGCGGCGGTCTGGAGCGCGGCGGACGTCGCGGTAGCTCAGGTAGGCGTTCTGACGGGAAGGACTCGGGCCCGCTCGGCATTGAGCGGGCCCTTGTCCGTCCGGGAACGAGTGGACCGGCGCGACCCTCGTGCCGTGGGGACGGCGGGGCGGGTCGCCGGTGCTTATCCGCGCTTCTCGACCCAGACGTTCTCAATCGTGTGCGGCGGGTAGCCGGCGATCGACACACCGCCGACCGGCGCCCAGTTGCCCTCCACCGGGATCCGGCCGACCTCGGGCAGGAAGTGGCGCAGCACCATGCGAATGCGGTGCTCGCCGGTGCCGCTCGCGCAGTAGCTCTGCACCGAACGGGGGTTGCCATTGAAGCTGATCGTGCAGTCGGAGGGTGCGGCCTGGGCACTCGCCGGGGAGAGGGCGCCCAGGCCGGCGGTGGTCAGGGCGGTGACGACGAGCATCGGGCCGAGCTTGCGCATCTTCATGAACGCTCCAACGGGCCATGCCAGCGGGCGTCCGGGCCGCGCCAATCTGGCACGGCCCGGACGAAATTAGAAGGAAACTTTACTAAGAATGGAAACGGTGCGTCAACGGCCGCGTTGGCCACATTGGACAGCCGATCAGGCGGCGATGCGGGGCAGCAACTCCTCCGTGAACCGCCACAGCAGCGACGAGTCGTGCGTGTGGAACGCGGCTCCTGTGTAGAACGTGTTGTTTCGCCCCTGAAGGTCGTACAGCCGCCGATAGAAGCCGCGCGCGATGTCGCCGGGGCGCACCACCAGCTCGAACGGGTTGTGCGCCTTGAAGACCTCCAGCCCCGCGAACTCCACCGGGTATGTGCCCGCGGTGCGCAGCCGCCGGATGTCCGCGACGATCGCGGCCCGCACCGCACTGTCGCTCAACGGGCCGGTGGCCCCGTACTTGACGCCCCACAGGTCAGGCACACCGGTGACGGTCAGGCCGTAGAAGCCGGGCAGCGGCGCCAGGTTGTACGGGGTGTCCGCACCGACGTTGACCAGCGAGACGCCGGCCGGGATGCCGCCGAGGCGGGCCACCGCGGTCCAGTAGTGGTGGTACCCGAACCGGCCGAAGATCGCGCGCTCGGTGCCATCGAGGTCGAATCCGTCGAAAGTGGACAGAAGCGGTGGTACGGTGATGACAAGCTTGCGGCACTGGATCACTCGCGGTCCCTGCGGCGTGGCGACCCGCACGTGGATCTGCCGCGAGCCCCGGTGCACCTGGCGCACCGTCGCACCGAGCAGGGCGTCGCCACCGAAGTACGCGGTCGCCTTCTCGTACAGCTCGCCGTTGTCCCGCCGCTCCGTGATCAGGAGCGAGCCGCTCAGCACGCTGTTGATCACGCTGAGGCTGACGTTCTTGAGCACGTAGATCGCGGGTATCCGGAGGACGTCGCCGAGGCCCTGGGCGTACCCGAAGATCATCTGAGCGATCGACTCCAACTGGTGCAGCCGCATGAACTCGCCGAACGGCAGCAGCAGCTCCGCCGGCACCGGGTCGGGCAGCGCGAAGCCCTGGTCGAGATAGGGGTACTGCTGGAGCAGCGCGATGTACGCGGGCAGCGCGGCGGGCGCCGGCGGCGTGTAGCCGGGCACGATCTCGCCGGTGCGGAAGTCGACGTAGCTGTTCGACGTGCCGCCCTGCCCGGTGTACGGCGCCAGCGGCACGTCGAAGCGGTCGAAGAAGTCGCGTACGAGCTGCTGGTCGTGGTAGATGAGCACGCCGATGTCGGTGGAGCCGCCGGTCACCGGGTCGTGGTAGGTCTCGGTGTGGCCGCCGAGCCGTCCGGCGCGCTCGACCAGCGCCACGCTGTGCCCCAGGTCGCGCAGGCGCACGGCGGCGTACGTGCCGCTCGCGCCGCCGCCGATCACGCACACGTCGCGGCGGATCACCCCGCCGCCGGAGGCCGAGGCGGCCGAGCCGGGAGCCAGCGCGGCGGCCGCCGCGGCCACGCCGGTACCGCCGAGAATTCGCAACGCATCCTTGCGGGTGACACCCATGTGGGTTCCTCTCTACAGTGGACGGTTCGCGATCAAGATCTGGATCATGATATTTGCTCGGCCCCTCGGTGGCGATCGGCGTTAAGGTGGCGACGTGGGTGATCTTCGAGTGCTCTTCGTCGGTGGCAGTGGCATCATCAGCTCCGCCTGTTCCCGGCTGGCGGTGGCGAGCGACATCGACCTGTACGTCCTGAATCGCGGCACCACCAACCACCGGCCGCTGCCACCGGAGGCGACCGTGCTCCGCGCCGACGTGCGCGACCCCGACTCGGTCCGCGCCGCGCTCGGCGACCTCGAGTTCGACGCGGTGGTCGACTGGGTCGCGTTCACGCCCGAGCACGTCCGCGCCGACCTGACCGCGTTCACCGGCCGCACCCGGCAGTACGTCTTCATCAGCTCGGCCTCGGCCTACCAGACGCCTCCGGCGCGGCTGCCGGTCGTCGAGTCGACGCCGCTGCGCAATCCGCACTGGCGCTACTCCCGCGACAAGATCGCGTGTGAGGACCTGCTGGTCGCGGCGTACCGGGAGAGCGGCTTCCCGGCGACGATCGTGCGTCCCTCACACACGTACGACCGCACGCTCGTCCCCTTCGACGGCGGCTGGACGGCCGTGGAGCGGATGCGGCAGGGCAGGCCGATCGTGGTGCACGGCGACGGCACCTCACTGTGGACGCTCACCCACCACGACGACTTCGCGCGCGGCTTCGTGCCGCTGCTCGGTCACCCTCGGGCGATCGGCGAGGCGGTGCACATCACCTCCGACGAGGTGCTGACCTGGGACCAGATCGCCGAGCAGCTCGCCGCGGCGGCGGGCGTCGAGGCGCGGATCGTGCACGTCCCCTCCGACGCCATCGCCGCCGCCGACCCCGAGTGGGGCGCCGGGCTGCTCGGCGACAAGGCGCACTCGATGGTCTTCGACAACGCGAAGGTCCGCGCGCTCGTGCCCGGCTTCGTGGCGAAGATCCCGTTTCACCGGGGCGCCCGCGAGATCGTGGCCTGGCACGACGCCGACCCGGCCCGCCGCCGGGTCGACCCGCGCCTGGACGCGACGATGGACAGGCTCGTCGCGACGTACGGCACCGGCTGATCGGGGTGCACCGGCCGCCGGGCCTGGTCTCCTCGCGAGGGGCTATGTCGGGGACATAGCCCCTCGATGCCGGTTTGAATGGGCTATGTCCCCGACAACGCCCACGCACCCGCCGAGGTCCGGCGCACGTCCCGGAGGTTGGGCGCACCGGTGCGCCCAGCTCGACAGCTTCTCCCACAGACGACACCAGGTCCGAACGTGGCCCAGCCACGCGACCACCTCGACCTCGAAACCTCGCTAGCGGTGGTTTGTTAACTTCAGGGTGGAATGTACAGGTTTAGTGGGTGTCCATTT
>NZ_JBHLUH010000076.1:0-13343 GCF_042433955.1 Phytohabitans kaempferiae
TTACAGGCGTCTTTCCGGCGGACGAGCCGGTTGCGTCTTCTGGAGATTAGGATTCAGGCAATCCAGCTTTCGCCATATCACGCGGGTCCCCCAGCGCACCGTCCCTAACACCTGGACCCGGCCGCTGGTTTCCTGGCATGCTCTTTTCCCTTCCCACCTTTCGATGTCCGGTAAGCCATCAGACCCAGGAACATCCCTCCAATTCCTCCCAGCTGAGCTGGGACTACGACAGAGCGCCTCGTGGCGCACCCCTCGCCCGCTACGAACGGGCGGAGTGGCCGTTCCGCGCCGACCACGTCATCTCCCTGCTCGACGTCTACGGCGTCTACGACGAGGTCAAGCGGTCCCAGCTGATCGACCTGTCCCAAACCGCGTGGAAACTCAACCAGTGGGAACCGGTCGGTAGCCGGTTCGACAGCCTCCTACCGAAGGATGGAAAAGGGCTGCTGCCGATCGACCCGTGGTGGCTTGGGAACGCGACTGTCGACCAGGGCCCCGGCAAAGTCGTGAAGGTCTCAAGCGTTGTCCGGTTCGCGTAGACGCGCCGGGGTCGTGGACGGCAAGGCGGGCATGACCGTTCAGAAGATCATCAAGGGTGTCGAAGCCTTGATCGTCTGAAGAAGGACCATGCCCGCGTCGTCATCATCGCTGACCGTCCTTGAGTCCGTCGCACCGGCCCATCTGTCCGTTGAGGACTGTGCCGGCGGCCTGTTACAGGTGCTGGCCGCGGTGCCCGATCCGCGGGCCCGTCGCGGAGTGCGGCATCGCCTGGCCACGGTCGTGGCGGCGTCGATGTGCGCGGTCGTGGCCGGCTACCGCTCCTACGCCGCGATCGCTGAGTGGGTCACCGACCTGCCCGGCCAGGCGGCGGTCGCGCTGGGCATGGACCCAGCACGCCGGCCGTCAGAGTCGATGATCCGGCGGCTGCTGCAGGCCCTCGATCCGCAACGGCTCAGCACCGTGCTGGGCGGATGGTTCCACCAGCGGCTACCCCACCCACCGGTGGGCGATCGGCGGGCGATCGCGGTCGATGGCAAGACCATGCGGGGCTCCGGCGACGCCGACACCCCGGCCGGACACGTCCTGTGTCACGATGACAGCGTGCTGGACCTACCCGGGTACGCCGACGATCCACTCGTCGATGGCTGCCAGGTGTTGGACGATCCACTGTTCTGGCCGGTGCACCTGCTGCAATACACCCATGGCGAGGCCGACGAGTTATGCGCCGCTTTCGATGTCGACGAGGCCGAGATGTGGCGCTGTTATAGCAGGCTCAGCGACGAACACCGGTGGCCGGTGTTCTCCATCGGCCTGCCGTCGGGCCACTCGATCTCGCTTGTCTACCGCAATTTCAAAGAGGACTCCGGCTACGACTATCACCTGCACCATCCACGATGGGCCGAGCCGGTGCTGCTGGCCACCATCGAGGGGCACTACCTGGGGCCTGGAATGTGTTGGGGCGAATTGGTCACGGTGTCGAGGTCTGGATCTCTCAGCGGGGCGGTGCTGTCGGCGCAGGGGCTGATGTTGTTGCTTCTACCGGTCATGGCCGACACCGGGCTGCCCGCCGACGCTGTCAACGAGTTGGCCGGAGCACTGCAAGCGTTCGGGGCGATGCGGCAGCCGCGGCGGCTGGCACAACTGTTACTTGAGGGGCAGGGCACGTGGGGCCCGCAACCGTGGCAGCTGGTCGGTGATAGGCGTATCAGCGCCGCAGACCGCTACGCCACCCGAAGCCCGGACGTGATGTCCGACGCGATCTTGGCCGAGATCACGACAGCGTTCGGCGCCGTCCCGCCCCGCTGACCGCCCACGCGTCAGCGCGTTCGTCCAACGCCGTGCACGTTGTTGGACGGCGTACAAGATGGGGAGCTTTTCGCGTGCCAGCGGCGTTCGCGGTGAGTACGCGCTTTACGCAAACCCCAAGACGCGGAGACGGCCCCCGGAATAGTCGTGCCACTCCGTCACGCCTCCATTATCGTCTTCATCGCCGCGGCGAACGGCATCCTCATCTGCCGCGATCCGCGCGTCGGTGTAGCTAGACGGACAGGGCGGCGACTGTCAACCGAGCTGCGGATCCAAGAGGGATGGAGGAGCCGTGCCGTGAGCGTCGGCCTCCTGCCTGGCACGCCGTCTCAATGGGAGAACAAGCGCCATCGGACGGCGTCCTGCGTGCGTGCGGCCGTGCGTGCACTGCGTCACTCCTGACCGTGTTTGTGCTGGTCAGCGCGGGTGCGGGCGTGGGAGGAAGCAGATACACTGCGGGGTGCGGAACACGCTGAACAGCGACGCACCTGGTCGTCGTCGTGCATGAAGATGCCCGTCAGCTGTCGGAGCGGAGGCCCGGGCAGCTCGCAGGCGCACGAAGGGGTTACTCTACAGACCGCGACGACGCCACCACTCGTCGTTGTGCATCTCGTCCGGCAGGCGGCGGACGCCTACCGCGTCGGGCGGGACCTCAGTCATCGCCCCGTGCAGGTCGCTGCGTAGGGAGCGCGGCAGATCCTTGCCGCACGCGGGGCACTTGGTCAAGGTGATCGACTTCGTCGGCGACCGCCAATGCTGGATCTCTCGGAGGACAGGGTTGTACTGGATCAGCGAGTCAAAGTCCTCCAGCAATCCCACGAGTCCCGGGCATGCGTGCGGCGGCACGGGTGGTGGGTTGAGCGTGCGGTGCTCCTCCGACTCCGCGAAGCCTCGGCGGGCTTTGGCGCATACGCCGTCAAACGACTCGGCCAGTGCGGCGGCCAGAGCCGCAATCGGCTCGGCCATACGGTCCAGCAGCTCGGCACTGTTCGTGTTCGATGCCGCGGCCTGGGTCGTTCGCCTTGTCCTCTGGCGTTTCGTCACCGGGGCGGTTCCGGAGCGAGACGCCTCCGCCTCGGTAGGCAGCAGGTCACTGAGGTGGTACCGGACCCGCAGTCCGAAGTGGACAAGGTGCCCGGGTGGACGCCCACCGCCCATCGTCCGACCGACCATTGCGCTGGCGTACATGTCGCGCCACTCGAGTATTACCTCAAAAGTGAGATCGGCAAGGATGTACGCAATAACGGTGAGCAGGCTGTCGTTCTGCACTTCGACCCGGCAGCCGGGCCGCTGTTCGATAAAAGCGAACTGCTCGCGGACCACCGAGACAGCCCGACGGCGGGTGTCGCCCCCGCCGTGCGACGCCTCAGCTCCCACGCCGACGACTCTAGCGCCCCTGCCGCCATGACTCGTTGAAGCCAGATCCGTTCAGGCAGCCGCCGCCTATCACTCGACGTTGTCTCGGACGATGGCTATTCACGATCTCGTCGGTGTAGCGCGGCGACGAACGGCCGCAACACTCACAGATGGTCCCTGAACTGGGAAAACGTGGTTCTTATTCTGCCACGTATGGTCCACCGGGTTCGATCTTAGGAAGGTCCACCCGAAACGCGTACCCAAGCGCGGCCTGCGAAGGCGGTAAATCCGCTGGTCGGGCCGCGTTGGTGACCCTTCCCGAGTCGGCGATAGCAGCCTCCACAGTTCCAGGGGATTGACATGGCGTTGACCCGGGTTCCTTGTGCGGTAGCGATCGTGACCGGCAAGCGTGGTAGTCGTGTGGCGTCGTATAGCTTCGCGGTCCTGGGTTGCTGATCGCACCGCGAGGGCGTCATCGATCCGACCTGATCGCCTTGCCCGCTAGCGTTGGTGGGGGTAGCGGTAGTCGGTGGGCGGGTTGAAGGTCTCCTTCAGGGAGCGTGGGGAGGCCCAGCGGATTAGGTTCCACATGGAGCCGGCCTTGTCGTTGGTGCCGGACGCGCGGGAACCTCCGAAGGGCTGCTGCCCGACGACCGCGCCGGTCGGCTTGTCGTTGACGTAGAAGTTGCCGGCCGCGAACCGCAGGCACTCCGACGCGTGGGCGATCGCCTGCCGGTCCTGCGCAATGACCGCACCGGTCAGCCCGTACGGCGTGGCGCTCTCCATCTGCGCCAGCACGGTCTCGTAGTCGGCGTCGTCGTACACGTGCACGCCGAGGATCGGGCCGAAGTATTCGGTGGTGAAGATCTCGTCGGTCGGGTCGTCGGAGAGCAGCAGCGTCGGGCGGACGAAGTACCCCTCGCTGTCGTCATAGGTGCCACCGGCAACGATCTGGACGGTGTCGGACTGCTGCGCCCGGTCGATCGCGGCCTTGTGCTTGGCGAACGCGCGGTTGTCGATCACCGCGCCGATGAAGTTCGACAGGTCGGTGACGTCGCCTATGGTCAGGGACTCGGTCTCGGCGATCAGGTCGTCGCGGACCCGGTCCCACACTGAGCGGGCGACGTACGCACGGGACGCGGCCGAGCACTTCTGCCCCTGGTACTCGAACGCGCCGCGGACCATCGCCGTTTTCAGCACCGCCGGGTCCGCCGACGAGTGCGCCAGGATGAAGTCCTTGCCGCCGGTCTCTCCGACCAGCCGCGGATAGGTCTTGTACGACGCGATGTTCGCGCCGACCGTCGACCACAGCGACTGGAACGTCTTCGTCGAGCCGGTGAAGTGGATACCGGCCAGGTCCGGGTGGGTGAGCGCGGCCTTGCTGACCTCGATGCCGTCACCGGTGACCAGGTTGATCACGCCGGCCGGCAGGCCCGCGGCTTCGAACAGCCGCATCGTCCAGTGGGCCGCGAACTGCTGCGTCGGCGACGGCTTCCACACCACGGTGTTGCCCATCAGCGCCGGCGAGGTGGGCAGGTTGCTGGCGATCGCGGTGAAGTTGAACGGGGTGATCGCGTACACGAACCCCTCGAGCGGCCGGTAGTCGATCCGGTTCCACACGCCCGGGGACGAGATCGGCTGCTCACTGACGATCTGGCGCGCGAACGCCACGTTGAACCGCAGGAAGTCGATCAGCTCGCACGCAGAGTCGATCTCGGCCTGCTGGATCGTCTTCGACTGCCCGAGCATGGTGGCCGCGTTCAGCGTGTCGCGCCACGGCCCCGACAGCAGGTCGGCGGCCCGCAGGAAGATCGCGGCGCGGTCGTCGAAGGACAGCGCGCGCCATGCCGTAGCGGCCGCCAGTGACGCATCGACAGCGGCCCGGCCGTCTGCCTCGGTCGCGTTGCCGAGAGTGCCGAGCACATGCGCGTGCTTGTGCGGCTGCACCACATCGATCGGGGCGCCGCCACCCAGCCTCTGCTCGCCACCGATCGTGCAGGTCAGGTCGATCGCACCCGCTGCGGTGAACTCCTTGAGCTTCGCCTCCAGGCTCGCGCGCTCGGCCGACCCGGACGCATACCCCTTCACGGGCTCGTTGGCAGGCGTCGGGACGGCGGTGACGGCATCCATCGTGCGGAACTCCTCGATCTGGTAGTCAGCCAATCGGTGTACTGATCCGGGTGGTACTGCGGAGAGAACGGAGGGAGAAGGCCAGGTTGGCAGGGCGCTCTGCGAGACGGCACATGAGGTAGACCACCGGCCGGGTGGGTGCTGAATGCAACGATCATCGTCCAGGGTCTCTGGTTCCTCCTCGGCTGCGCGGCGTTGGGCACCTGTGGTGGTCAGGAGCGCCTTGTCCTTGATGAACAGCACGGCGATCAGCGCCAGCACCGCGAACGGCACTGACATCATGAACAGGTCCGCCGTCGCGGCGCCGTACGCGTTCTCGACGATCGTCCGGAGCTGCGGCGGCAGGTCCGCGATGTTCGGCACCGCGGTCGAACCGCCGGACGAGGCCCCACCCGGGTTCAGCGTCTCGGTGACCTTGTTCGCCAGGATCGCGCCGAGCACACTGACGCCGATGGTGCCGCCCATGCTCCGGAAGAAGCTCACCGCCGACGTCGCCGCACCCAGCTCCCGCGCGGGTACGTCGTTCTGCGCGGCGAGCACCAGGTTCTGCATGACCAGGCCGATGCCGACACCGAGCACGATCATGAATGCCCACAGCAGGTACTTCGAGGTGTGCGCGTCGATCGTGCCGAACAACGCCAGCCCGATTGGCAGCAGGACGCTGCCCGTGACCAGGTAGATCTTCCAGCGCCCGTACTTCGTGATCAGTCCACCTGCGATCGTCGACGCGCCTATGATGCCGAGGATCATCGGCAGACTCATCAACCCCGCATTGGTCGGCGAGTAGCCCTGCGCGATCTGGAAGTACTGCGCCAGGAACACCGGGCCACCGACCATCGCCACACCGACCAGCGCGCTCGCGACGATGGCCAGCATCACCGTACGGTTGCGGAACAGGTCCATCGGAATGATCGGCTCCGGGTGCCGGCGCTCGACCAGCACCGCGGCCACCAGTGCGACCACAGCGACCGCGACCAGCCCGAAGCTCCAGCCGGAAACCCAGTCGAACCTGTTGCCGGCGAACGACAACCAGACCAGCAGCGTGCTCACGCCACCCATGATCAGGACCGCGCCCCACCAGTCGATCTTCACCTCGCGCCGTACGGTCGGCAGCTTCAGCGTGCGCTGCAGCAGCACGATCGCGACCAGCACGAACGGCGTGCCGACCAAGAAGCAGGCCCGCCAGCCCAGCGGCGAGTCGACCAGGAAGCCGCCGAGCAGCGGTCCACCGACGGTCGCCGAGGCGAAGATCGCGCCGAAGATCCCGAAGTACCGGCCGAGTTCCCGCAGCGGGATGATCGCCGCCATCACGATCTGCACCAGCGCGGTCAGACCGCCGGCACCGACGCCCTGCAGCACTCGGCTGCCCAGCAGTACTTCGATGTTCGGGGCGAAACCGGCCACCAGCGAGCCGATCACGAAGAAGCCCAGCGACAGCTGGATCAGCAGCTTGTTGTTGTAGAGGTCGGCGAGCTTGCCCCACAACGGCACCGTGGCCGTCATCGTCAGCAGCTCGAGCGTGACCACCCACGTGTACGAGGACTGGCTCGCCTCCAGGTCGTGGATGATCCGCGGCAGCGCGGTCGAGACCACGGTGCCGGCCAGGATCGCCACGAATAAGCCCATCATCAGGCCGGAGAGAGCCTGCACGGTCTGCCGTGGGCTGAGCGCCGCAACAGCAGCCGCGTCCGCTTCGAGAGTCGATGCTGTCGTGGCGGTGACCTCACCCGTCGCGGTTCCGGCTGGAGGTGACGAGGTCGTCGTCATGCGGGACCTTTCTAGTTGGCCGGCCCGAAGGCTGGATCGATGCCTCGGGCAAGTACTGCGAGTCGGTCATTTGGATCTGCTCCTCAATGGCGTCGCGGTCGTCCGCTATTCAGGAAACGCGGGCAGGTAAAGGTCAATGATCAGCGGACCGAATGCTGTGGGCGCGCCGAGTATGAGGACCGAGCGGTTCATCTTCCTGCGAAAGGCCGGCGTCGCCGTCGGTGCCGGGCACAGCGCGAGTGGGAGCAGACAAGGAGCATCAAGCATTCTTGAAGCGACGTTCGGGGCAGCCGAGGGCTGGGTTTCGTAGTGACAGAGGCCATCGGCCCCTGCTGCTGAAAGTGCTTTCGGAGGCGAAGCTGACAGCACGTCGGTCGATTGGCTTGTTGCGCCACTGCAGCTGCCACAAACGGCACACGCCGCGGTCAAGCTGACGATCTGAATCCTGACCGGGAGGCCCCATCGGCGCCCGCCCGTCGAGGGCCATAAAACATGATCTCTCCAATATCGAGCCCATGCGCCCGGGACAGCCTCCCAACGGACGGGCTAGGCATTCGCCCACGCCCAGCCCAACGGTGTTCCAGCTCAGGGACGCTGCTGACCGCCCACAGTGGACCTGCGCACTGTCATATTTGGTGTATACCTAACATCTCGCGTGTCAAGCCACGCAATGTGGCGCCCCGAGTACGCGACACCCCGCACCTCGGACGAACATGCCTGCGGGAGGCGGTCACATTGCGTGCTGGCTAAACACCGCACGCAGGGAGTGTCAAGTTACGCGATAGTCCCGGGCCGTTTACGCGATAGTCCCGTCACTGCCGTACTAGCTGCCAGGATCGGACCCATCGCGTGGATCGCCTGACGATGCCTTCGGCCGCGGGCGGGTTGTTGTCACGCCGGGGAGGCTGTGGGTTTCCTTGGTGGTGCGGGGGTTGGTCCAGCGTTGCAGGTTGTAGATGGAGCCGGCTTTGTCGTTGGTGCCGGAGGCGCGGGAGCCGCCGAAGGGTTGTTGTCCGACGACGGCGCCGGTGGGTTTGTCGTTGATGTAGAGGTTGCCGGCGGTGAATCGGAGTTGGTTGCTGGCGTGGTGGATGGCGGCGCGGTCGGTGGCGATGATGGCGCCGGTGAGCCCGTATGGGGTGCTGTCGTCGATGTGCTGTAGGACGCGGTCGTACTGGTGGTCGTCGTAGACGTGGACGGCGAGGATGGGGCCGAAGAACTCGCGGATGAACACGTCGTTGGTGGGGTTGTTGCCTTCGACGAGGGTGGGGCGGACGAACAAGCCTTTGGAGTCGTCGGCGGTGCCGCCGGCGATTACCTGGAGTTCGGTGGAGTGGAGGGCGGCGTCGAGGACGTCGGTGAGCCGGTCGTAGGCTCGCCGGTCGATGACGGCGCCGAGGGCGTTGTTGAAGTCGGTGATGTCGCCCATGGAAAGAGCGTCGGTTTCGTCGGCGAGGTCGTCGCGGATTCGCGCCCATATCGAACGGGGGATGTAGGCGCGAGATGCGGCGGAGCATTTCTGCCCTTGGTATTCGAAGGCGCCGCGTATTAGCGCCATGCGGAGCAAGTCCGGGTCGGCGGAGGGGTGGGCGAGGACGAAGCCTTTGCCCCCGGTTTCCCCGACCAGGCGCGGGTAGCTGCGGTAGCGGCCGATGTTGGCGCCGACGCGCCGCCACAGGTGGTGGAAGGTGCTGGTGGAGCCGGTGAAGTGGATGCCGGCTAGGGCCGGGTGGCTGAGGGCGCTGTCGGAGACTGCGAGGCCGTCGCCGGGGAGCAGGTTGATGACGCCGGGGGGCAGACCGGCTTCCTCCAGCAGTCGCATGGTCAGGTATGCGGCGAGGGTTTGGGCGGGGGCGGGTTTCCACAGCACGGTGTTGCCCATCAAGGCGGGGGCGGTGGCGAGGTTGCCGGCGATGGCGGTGAAGTTGAACGGGGTGATGGCGTACACGAAGCCTTCCAGCGGTCGGTAGTCCAGCCGGTTCCAGGCGCCGGACGCGCTTTCTGGCTGTTCGGCCAGGATGCGGTGGGCGAAGTGCACGTTGAACCGCCAGAAGTCGGCCAGCTCGCAGGCGGCGTCGATCTCGGCTTGGGCCGCGGTCTTCGACTGGCCGAGCATGGTGGCCGCGTTGAGGGTGTCCCGCCACGGCCCGGACAGCAGATCCGCCGCCCGCAGCAGGACCGCGGCCCGTTCGTCGAACGGCAGTTGGCGCCACGGGTTTGCGGCGCGCAGTGCTGCGGTGATGGCGGCTTTCGCATCGTCCGCGGTGGCGTTGGCGGTGACACCTAACACCTGCTGGTGATTGTGCGGCGCCACCACCTGGATCGGCCGGCCGCGCGGCATCCGCTGTATCCCGTCGATGGTCGCCGTGAGCTCGAACCGCTCGGTGGCCAACTCGGCCAAAGTCTGTCGCAGGCTTTCCCGGTACGGGGTGCCGGCGGCGTACTCGCGGACCGGCTCGTTACGGGGCGTGGGCGGTCGGCTGATCGCATCCATGCACCGACGCTAGAACCCAGCCAACCCGGGCGGGTTGTGTGATCGGCTAGGGTGACGCCATGGCTGCTGTCCAGGCCGACAACGGTGTGCCGTTGCGGCAGCTGCTCGTCACCCTCGGCGAACCGCTCCTGCGGCTCCACACCCCGGACGCAAACCCCATCATCCGGGGAATCGCCGTTCTCGACCCGCACGACGAACCCGGCCACCACGGCGGCGAGCTGGTGCTGATCGTAGGCGCCCGCGGTCGCCGGGCCGCCCGGGTTGCCCAAGCCGCGGCGGACGCCGGCGCCGCCGCGGTGGCAGTGAAGAAGCCACCCACCGATCTCAGCCTCCAGCCGGCTGGCGTCGCGGTGCTGGGCGTGGCGCCCGATCTGCGCTGGCACCAGCTCGCGGCCCTGGTCCAGGACGTCCTGGACGAGGCTGCTCTCACCGACGGAAACCACGACGGTTTCGGCGACCTGTTCGCCGTCGCCCAGTCCCTGGCCATCCTGGCCGCTGGCAACGTCACGATCGAGGACGCTGGCAACCGCGTTCTGGCCTACTCCCGCTCCGACGATGTCGACGAGCTGCGGCGGCTGTCCATTCTGGGTTGGCGCGGCCCAGACAACTACCTCAGCCTGCTCCGTGAATGGGGGGTGTTCCAGCAGCTCCGCGCCGGCGACGACGTCGTCCACGTCGACGAGCGACCTGAACTCGGCATCCGCGCCCGACTCGCGGTCGGCATCCGCGCAGGGAACCACCACCTCGGCACCATCTGGGTCCAACAAGGCCCCAAACCGTTCGCCGCCGGCGTGGAACGCGCGCTGCAAGGTGCCGCCCGGGTCGCCGCCGTCCACCTGCTGCGGCAACGGGTCCAGCCTGGCAGCACCCCGGAACAACTCGTGGCCGGCCTTCTCGACGGCCACGGCAACGCCGACCTCGTCGCCGGCCAACTCGGCCTCGATCCCACCATCCCGGTGACCGTCGTCGCCTTCGACACCCGCGAGCCGGAGCCCGACCAAGCCACCCACGAACTGCACCGCAACCAGATCACCACCATGATCACGATGCACCTGCTCGCTCACCGACGCCGCGCCCTGGTCGGCCGTGCCGGGCCACGGATCTACGCGATCATCCCTCAGGCACCCGACCCCACCGGCATGGTCCGGGGCATCATCGACGTGCTCAGCACCCGGACCGGCATCCCAGTCCAGGCCGGCATCGGCTCGGCGGCCCCCACCCTCCACGACGTCGCCGCATCACGCACCGAAGCCGACCGCGCCCTCGACACCCTCAGGCCCGACACCACCATGGCCTCCATCACCGACCTACGCGCCGACGTGATCCTCGCCGAGACCCGCGCCTTGCTCACCGCGAAACCCGACCTGCGCGACCCCAAAGTCACCGCCCTGATCGACCACGACACCACCCACGGCGCCGACCTCGTCGCGACGCTACTCGTCTACCTCGACGCCCTCGGCGACGTCGCCACGGCTGCCGCCGCCCTCCGCGTTCACCCCAACACCGTCCGCCACCGCATCCGCCGCGCCACTACTATCAGCGGTATCAACCTCGACGACCCCCGTCAACGCCTCGCCTGTCACCTCCAACTCCTCACCACCCAGCCCCTGAACAACAGCCCGGCCGGCCCTCGAGATGATCATGCTGATTCTTAAGGCCAGCCGCTGGCTCCGAACCACGACAAGGATCGGATGCTTCAAGGCTGATTTGGGCGCGGCCTGCGCGGCGGTCAGCTACATTCACGGCGAGCCGACGCCAGCGAGCCCTCACGGCGGGAAGCGTCGCATGCGGCCAAGCCGGCCCTCAGCGGCCCTTCACCAAGGCACGGGCGAAGAACAACAGGTTGGCCGGTCGTTCGGCCAAGCGGCGCATGAAGTAGCCGTACCAGTCATCGCCGAACGGCACATAGACCCGCATCACATTTCCGCGCTCGGCTATCCGTTGCTGCTCGCGGGTCCGAACCCCGTACAGCATCTGGAACTCGTGATCGACCGGCAACCGGGCAAACTCCTCGCCAAAGACATCGGCGACCGCCACGATCCGCGGATCGTGTGTGGCGACCATCGGATACCCATTGCCGGCCATCAGCACGCGTAAACAGCGGATGTAGGAGCGGTCGACCTCTGCCTTTCGGCGGTAGGCGACCGACGCCGGCTCGGCGTATGCCCCCTTGCACAGCCGCACCCGCGAGCCAGCCCCGACCAAGTCACGGCAATCGCCCTCAGTCCGATGCAGATACGCCTGCAGCGCCACACCAACCCATGGAAAGTCTACGCGGAGTGCGCGCAAGACTTCCAAAGTCGCGTCGGTCGTCGTGTGGTCCTCCATGTCCAGCGTCACGGTCGTGCCTGCCGCTTGAGCGGCGACACAGATACGGTGCGCGGCTTCAAGCGCACGCTTGTTGCCGTCCACCCCGAGCGACTGGCCGACAGCCGAGAGCTTGACCGAAACCTCGGCAAGCCGCCCGAAGCCGCAGTCTCCAAACGCTGCCAACAACCGCTCGTACACCGCCACGGTCCGCTCCACCTGCGCGACGTCTCGAGTTTCCTCACCGAGATAATCCAGCGTCACGCTCAGCTCCGCGGCGAGCAGATCCGCCGTCCGCTGCAAGGCGTCGCCGGTATCCACCCCAGCCACAAACCGCGCGATCACCGGCTGCAGCGGCCGGGCCCCTTCGATCGTCTTGCGGAAACGCGTGGAACGACTGGCCGCCAGCAACGCCGACCGCAGCATGCCTCACCCCAATCTCCATATGGGCAACCCGAACGCGTAGCGCCTCAGGCCACGGACGCCCTGCCAGGAAGGTTCCGCCGACCGACCGCACATCTCGTCCTTCGGCGGATCCTCCCGTGAAGACGCACTCGCAGTGCGCTAACGGTAAGCGGCGAAGGCCGCGAGGAGATTGTGACATTGGCCGACATGCGGAGGTTTCGTTGTCCGATCCGATAACAAGCTCACCTGCGGCCGGATTGGCACGGCGCGGCGTTCACTGCCGGCATGCCCAACAAGGTGCTTGCGCTGCACGTCCCTGACAACGTTTCCAAACGCATACTGACCATCGCCGCTGGCGGTCGCGAGCCGCTCCCGCCCGCCGATCTGCTCGCGCGCAACGCCGCCCAACCGCGGCGACGACAGGGCGGCTGGCCAGCCCGAACACCAGCCGCCGGGCACCCACCGCCGGTGCGTGCGGCGCAGCTCGCACACCAGCGCCTCGATCTCCGCGGCCAGCCGGTGCGGGCTGCGATGCGGCCGCCGGGACCAGTCCTCGATGCCGGCCAGGCCGTCGCGTTCGTAGCGGGCCTTCCACGTGTACACCGACTGCCGCGACGCCCCGTACCGCAACGCCACCTCAACCACCGGCTACCTGTTCCGGACCTCCAACACCGCCCGATACCGGTGCTCCACCTGCCACAACCGGCCCGCCGTACCGCCTGCCTTGTCCAAAGTCACGGACCGCCCAACGACCCGCCGCTGTCAGGGATGTCCCGATGACAAATTGTCTACAGAGTCGTGAGACTCCACATCCGACACCATCAGTCTCCTCCAACCGGCCGAGGTCGACATCGCACTCCCAACTGGGAGAAAGGCCACATCGCCCGCGGCGGCCGCTTCCTCGAAAGCTATCAGGAAGCCAACCCCTCGCCAGACAGCGGCAAGCTGCTTGGGTGATCTCGTTGCGTCTCGGGCCGACGCGTTGCCTGCCCATGCTCGCGCTCTTCGAACTGATTCCTAGTAGTGCTTTGTCATGATCTTCGTTGGCGTCTGTCTTCGGTTCCGTTGCGGTAAGCGG
>NZ_JBHLUH010000077.1:0-350490 GCF_042433955.1 Phytohabitans kaempferiae
ACCCTCGACCTCGCCGCATAACCACCACCTCAACCAAAACCCATCCCACGCCGCTTCCGGACGCGGGACGCTGCCCCGCGTCCGGTCACCGTCGATTTTCGAGTTAGCTCAGACCTCGATGCCCTACCAAGACCCGACCCCAGAGATGCTAGAAAAGCAAGCCGCCGACATCGCCGCAGCCGAACGCATATTCACGGTATCTACGGCCATCGCCGGCGCATTAGCTCTCATCGGCCTGGCAGCCTTCTTCTACTCCCGGATGCACCGACAGACCCGTACGACCCACCACGGACACAGCTAGCGCCATAGCTCGTCGGCGGCGAGAAGAGACGCCAGCTCGGCCATGCCGTCGATGATGGCGTCGGCCTTGGCGAGGCGAGTGCGCTTGCCGGGCTTGTTGGCGTAGCCGATGACGGGCACCTGGGCGGCGTCGACGTCGCTCGTCGAGTCACCGATCAGCAAGCACTCCTCGGGCTCGGCGCCCAACTCGCGAACGGCAGCGAGTATCGGCCACGGATTCGGCTTCATCCGGGCGGGGTCGGCGAATGCGCGCCCGATGATCGGGTGCACGTAGCCGACCAGCCGGCGTTCGGTCAGGTAGGCGCGCACGGTGCGGCCGGCGTAGTGGCCCGGCTGCGCTAGTGGCCCGTGGATGGCCCACAACATGATCCGTGATCCCGGGAAATCGAAAGCCCTGGTTGGGATGCACGTCATGACCAGGGCTCGAACCTTTGGAGCGGGTGACGGGAATCGAACCCGCACTGTCAGCTTGGGAAATTGGTTAGCTTCGATGTTTTTGATCCGGATCGATCCCGAGAAGCCGCTCTGACCTGGCAGTTCTTGTCAAGGTCATCCGGCGGCCTCCGGGGCCACGTGGATGGGTCCGGCGCCGTTCCCCAACAGAATCCCAACAAGGATTCGAACCTGGATCCTCAGTTTGAAGGGGAGACGGCGCCGGTTCGGGGCCTCCAAGAAGGAGGTCCATCGATATGCCAGTGCCCACCTACCCAACATCGCCGCGTACGTCTTCCGCGTCGCCGCGTTGCCCAGCTGCCCAGGCTGACGATCCACGTTCGTGCGATGGCGCCGTCGACGCGGTGCGCATCGTGGACCGGGCCGGGGCCAGCACTGCTGGCTGCATCCTGCATGGTGCGGTGCTGCTGGCCTCGCTCGACGGCGGCCGGGTGTACCTGCTCAACGGGCCCGCTGGCTCGGCGATCGCGGTCTACCGGCTGGCACGGGAGCTGTCTGCATTCGACTTCCCGCGAGGGCTCGGCCGATGAAGGCGGCTCGGGTCGAAGGCGTGGTCCAGGTCGTCATCATGCTCGCGATCGGTGGAGCGGCCGGAGCGGCGAGCTTCACCCACGTACACAACGTCGCCGCCGCTCATGGCCAGGGTGGGTGGCTGGCCTGGGCGGACGCGGTGGTGCTGGAGCTGATGTCCATCGCGTCCGGACTGGAGATGCGGCGCCGGAAGCGGCAACACAAGCCGGTGGCCTTCCCCGCCACGGTGCTGGTATGCGCGGTGGCGATGTCCATCTCGGCCCAGGTCGTCGAGGCCGAGCGGTCGGTGATCGGCTGGATCGCCGCGGCGGTGCCTGCGGTCGGCTTCCTGGTGATGGTCAAGATCGCCCTCGGACGGGCTGACGCCGGGCGATCCGTCGACACGCAGACCGAAGCGGAGCCGATCCGGACGGTGTCGAGCAAGGAGTCCTCGGTCCCGGATGGCGCTCACGTCCTCGGGGCTGTCCCGTCCATGGCGCTCCAGGTCCCGGACGAAGTCGGCGTGTCCGAGGAGCGTCCCACACCGGCGGTCGCCCGGCCGCCTGGCGCGGTCAACGGTGATGGGGACGGTCCCGTAGTCACACGCTTGGTCCCGGACCCGGAGTCACGGTCCGGGACCGCGGGGACCGGTGTCCGGGACCGGTCCGCAGAGCCACGACGGTCCGACCTCTTCGATCCAGCCGAGGTCACCGACGTCGTCCACGTGCTCGCTGCGGCGGCCGCAGCCCGGGACGCGCTCGCTGCTCAGGGCCGTCCGCTGACCCGTACCGCCCTCACCGAGCAGCTTCGCCGCGATGGCCACGCCTTGTCGAACGCGCGTGCCTCACTCCTAGTCAAGATCCTCAAGGCGGAGGTGACGATAGAGGACCGGTCCGCATAGCCAGCGCTCGTCGGGCGGTTGCCAGCCCACCGCCCGACGAACGGGCTTCTCGCGGCGGCACCTCGCTGTGGCATTTCCGCACCGCCGAGCATCCTGGAAGACCAGTCGGAGCTGGCGTCACGGTCCAAATCGTGACAGCCTGACCGACCCGGGATTCGCGCCGCTAACCGCCGGCAGCGTTAGCCGTCACCCCTCCATGACTGCTCGGCCGCACTCCAACTGCCGCGGGTCACGGCTTCACTGATCACTGGATCGGCGAACGCCGTCACGGTCGCCAGCACCACGTCGAACTGCTGTGGTAGCCGATCGTCGAGTCGCTGCCTACGCCGCCAGGCGGCCCACCGCGCCTGGCCGACCGCTGCGTATCCATCGAGCACTTGATCCAATGTCGCCAGCCGTGCCTTACGATGTTCCGCCACCCGCTGTATGGCCATGGCCAACTCGGCAGCATCGATGTCGTGGCGGCGCGCCAGGGTGTAGATGTCGGCGAAATCCCGCCAGCGAGTGTTGGCGACACCTCGTTGGATCGCCGTGACGATCTTCTCCGCGTGGACCATCGGGAGCGGATACCCGACGAGAACGATCTGGCCGTCGAGCAGGCGTGGCAGGGCCACCTGCTGAGGTGGAGGCCAGATCGGGTCACCGACGTTGATATCCACGTGGAGCGCCAGCCTGGCGGCGGACAACTCGGCGGTGAGGCTGACGCGTACCCCGCTGTAGACGTCCTCCTCGCGGATCCCCTCGGCTCTGGCCTGATCCGCGTGGAACAGCAGGCCATCGTCGAGCGTGATCCGAGCGATGTCGCGCACGATTGCCAAGACCTGATCGAGATCATTGGAGATGTATCGACCTTGCAGGTCGATATCGCGGGTCGGGCGGCGTGTCTCATACGCGGCCAGCAGCACTCCACCTTTCAGCACCAGCTTGTCGGCGTGACGTGAGGCGACCAGCCTGGCGAGGAAGCCTTCGAGGCCATAGATCTGGTGAAGTTCGTCCGTGGGCCTGCCTTGACGTCGGGCGAGGTTCTGCAGGTCCAGATAGGCCCGACCGGCGGTTGTTGCCCGGGTAGGGCGGTCGTTCACAGGAGAATCTCCAACGCCTCTCGCAACGCCTTGCCCGTCGCGGGGAAGTGGGCCGCCATCTGCAGCAGGTCAGATGGCATCACCCCTGGGCGAGCCAGCCACCGTTTCAAGGCGTTATATCCCAACTCTGGTCCCTCCTGATGCCGAAGTCGGATCGCGTCGATGATGGTGCGCTCGGGCCCGTACAGACCGATGGATGTTGTTTCGTCGAGTGGCATCTCGGTGCGCCCGACGTCGAATGTCTCCGGATCGAAGGAGTGCCACCTAACCGGGGCCGTTGTCGCCGGGCGGTGCTGCCCGCGGGGAAGAGCCACATCTGTCGCGGCTGGGATCTCATCCGTCAGGCCGTGCTGAGCCAACGCTGTGGTCAGGCACAACGTTGACCGCGGGGCACGTTGCGCGATCTCCAACAGGTCGGGGTCCCCCAGAGCACCGATGTCGGTACGCCGGAAATGTCCGTAGCCAAGCGCCTCGACCATGCCATCGTCGCGCAGGCGGTAGAGCTCCCGGTCTGTTAGGCCAGCCCGCCGCGCCTGGGCACGAGTGAAGAGGGCCGGCAACCCTCGCAGCGGATCACCGGAGCTAGCCATCGCCTGGACCACGTAAAAAATCCTATACAGGCACCCACTAGGTGTGCAGAGTTTTCCACAACCGGCCTCCCCGCAGGCCGCGGGATTCTCCTCATCTCGAACCGGGGGTCGATGAACCCTCCCTGGACGCCAGACACCAAAGGGACCAGCAGAGAAGGATGGGGACGAGCGTCGAGTAGAGAGAAGGTGACCACCATTACGTCGAGCAAGGCTAGGCACATCT
Organism: Phytohabitans kaempferiae; assembly: GCF_042433955.1. Taxonomy (NCBI): domain Bacteria; kingdom Bacillati; phylum Actinomycetota; class Actinomycetes; order Micromonosporales; family Micromonosporaceae; genus Phytohabitans; species Phytohabitans kaempferiae. The sequence continues at coordinate 4,060 of NZ_JBHLUH010000077.1, forward strand.
CCGCCCACGAGCTGGCGCGTCAGCAGGGTGTACGCCCCGTCATGTCCGTGGATGAGCTGGCTCGGCCCGACCTGTTCGAGTCAGACGAGGAGCTTGACGAGTTCCTGGCTGATCTCAGAGCGTCTCGTAGGCGAGCATGGCACGGCGAGCTGGATCGTCTTCTATCCCAGGGCCTTCTATGACCGGTAACTGAATCCGCAGCGTGTTCGGTTTTGGAGGCCGGTCAGTGTTACTGAACGCATCAACAAACTGAACGCTTGCCCGCACCCCACCACGGCGAGAGCGAGTTTGTTGGCGACCTCGCTCGTCCTCGCTAGCGGCGTAACGCGCGCATCGGTGAACATCATGGTCGCTCGTCATTCGAGGTTGAGGAGCCGTCGCATGCGCTCGAGGACGGCTGGCCAGAGGTTGGGCGCAAGGCTGGAGCGAAGCTGCTCGGCCAGGTCGAGCGCGAACGCATCGATCGCCGTTTGAGCCGGCGGGCGAAACATCGGCGGCTCCGCAGCCACATCGAATGCGTGCCGCTTGGCGTCCAGCGGCAAGATGCTTGTTAATCTTTCGACTTCCGGTCGTCGCTCTGGCAGCGTGGCCACCACTTGCGATGTCCCCAGGGCATCCGGCGCTGAGCTGCCCTGCGAGACCGGCGGGAGGGGTAGATGTGCGCCTACGGCGACGACGTGCAGGTAGCGCGTCGGCCGGGTCAGCGCGACGTACAAAAGACGATGACCCCTCTCGTCCTCGTCACAGATGTGCTCCGGCTCGACGACCACGACTGCGTCGAACTCCAGCCCCTTCGCCTCCTGAGGGCTGACAAGATTGATACGCCCGAGGTCGCCGCCCGCGGCATACCACTGGATATCTTGATCACGAAGCTCTGCTTCGACTTCCTCCCGGCAACGGCCGGGGCAGATGATGCCCACAGAGCGACCCTTCGCGGCGTGAAAGCTGGCAGCTTCCACAACGGTCCTCGCTCGGTCTGTATCGCTGACACGCTGGAGAGATGGCTCAGAGGGGCCGTCCCTGACGATAGTGGGCGGCTCGACCGCCGGCGCCGCGATCGCCAGCAGCGGAGCGGCAAGTTCGAAGATTTGCCTCGGCACTCGGTACCCGTACTTGAGTGTCTGGATGCTCTGCGGCAGATCCGACGGCAGGTGCGCCAGCACGTCATCCCAGTCGTCGCGTGCCCACAGGCCGGTCGATTGGGCAATATCTCCGACGATCGTCATCGAGCCTGTCGCCGAGCGGCGGGAAACCGAACGCAGCTGCATCGGTGAGAGGTCTTGGGCCTCGTCGACGATGACATGAGCAAACTGCTCGCTGACACCGTTAATTAGGTCTTCCAGTTCATCCAGCAGTGGAAGATCTGCATCGGTCCACGTCTCATCGGTGATCCGTTCCGCGGGCCGGCGGTGCAGTGCGGCTATCTCGCGGGCGGTGAAATCATCGCCTGCAGCCGCGATGAGGCGTTCCCGCGACCCGAAGAGGTCTCGAAGAGCGGCCGCAGGCGTGAAGCTTGGCCAGATGCGCTCCAGCAGAGGATCGACAACAGCGCGGACGCTTTCGGGAGCGGTCCTGAGCTGTTCTGCCACATGATCGGTCAAGAGTCCACGAAAGATCTGCCGGCGTTCGGCGAAGGTCCCCACGGTGACCCTCGCCGTGGTAACGGCTTGGTGCAGATCAGTCGATGTCAGGGTCAGTGGACGCCCACCGACCGTGGCGTGCATCGGCCGGTCGGCGGCAGCGAAGCAATCCGAGCATAGAGGGCCCGTCGTAGCAGTCCGGCCATCCTCGCCTCGCCTTTCAGGCGAGTGAGATGGGAGGGCTCCGACCGGCCCTGCTTCACCGGCGGGTGCAGTTGGCCGATGGCCCGTTGCTCCACGCCCAGATCGCCCAGGGCTGGAAGCACAGTGCGCGTATACCGGGTAAATGTTGACGAAGGACCGATGATCAAGACGTCCGCAGCGGCCAGACTTTCCCGGTTGTCGTACAGCAGCCAGGAAACCCGATGTAGTGCCACGGCGGTCTTGCCCGTGCCGGGGCCTCCCTGGATGACGAGCAACTGTTGGAGCGGGGTGCGGATCAGCTCGTACTGCGCCGCCTGGATAGTGCGGACGATCTCCTGCATCGCGCCGGTACGGTCACGGTTGAGATCCGCCAGCAGGGCGTCGTCCGGTACGTCGCCGGCCTCAAGATCGGCGACCGAGGCGGACAGCTCCGCGAAGACGATGTCGTCGAAGCTGACGACCCGGTTGCCGATGCAGGTGAAGTTTCGCTTCCGCCGTAGCCCGTGGGGGTCCCGGTGTGTCGCCTTGTAGAACGGTGCTGCCGCCGGTGCCTTCCAGTTGACCACCAGGACGTTGCGGGTCTCGTCGCGGATGCCGTAGTGGCCGATGTAGAAGGTCTCGCCGTCGTCACTGTCCACCCGTGCGAACGCCACCGGGTCGTCCGGCTCACCGAGCCTCTCGATCAGCTTGTCGGTCTCGCGACGGAGGCGAACGGCGGCTCCGCTATTGACTGCCGCCGCCGGCGCGAGAGCAAGGGCGGCCCGCATGCGTTCGCGCTCCACCGCGGCTGCCTCGAAGTAGCGCTGCTCACGAAGGAGTTCTTCCGTCAAGGGTGCTCCCTGGTTCAAAGGCATTGGTCAAGGCAAACGAGCCGAGCGAGTTTCGGTGGATGGGTCGACGGGTGGCCGCGCCCCACCAGCCGCCACACTCCTCAGATCGTCTCTACCACTGCTGGGAGCACCTTGTAGATCCCCATCGCACGACTGTCTCGGATCCGACACCATGGACGGCAGGAACCGTGGATAGGCGTGCAGGCAGATTGCGGGCCGCGAAAAGGCCAGAGCCTACCGCCCGTAAGAAGGCGCCGAGCTAGACCTCACCACGACGAGGTTCGGGGACATGCACCGCCGGCATCGGCAACGCATCGCAGTGATACCACTGGAACTCGCCATCCATTCCTAGCGCAGCATCACCAAGGCAAACGCGAAGCAGCCCTTGATGCGCGTTACACGCATAGCCAACCACGATGGTCTTCGGTGGTGGATTCATGTTTGCCAGGATCTCGCTGATCTGTGCGACGTCTGGTTCATCGTCATCCTTAGGCATCGACGGCAACGGCATCTGTTGGTACCGCGGCTCCGGCCCGAAGTGCGCCAATATCGATCGAGCCAATAGGCCCAGCGATTTTCCTGGGCGAACCTCACGCATATCGACACCCGCCTGCTTGCCGTAGTGCCACGGAAGTAGGACATGTCCGCCCACGATGATGAGCTGATAGAACGCGCGCGTTGGGCGGATCGGCATAGCATTTGGCAGAGCCTGCAGGTGCGTAACCAGTTCCTCGTACTGCAACGGCCATCTTGCACTACCGAAAGCGTGATTGGTATTCATCTGCGAGGCGACATGCGCGTCCAACGCCCTCCGCACCGCAGCAGCCAGAGCCATCGGTACTCGATGCCACAACTCTGCGGCCAGCTTGTCGCCGAACCGATCGATAACCCAGGGGGCAGGCTGCGCCATCGCGTCAGTCCGCACGCCACCACCACCTTGCGTCATCGACCAGTTACATAACGTATCGATGATTGCACGTGGAAAAGATCATCTGAAGAGTTGCCGGCATAGATCCCTCGCCCAGACCGGGTTGCCCGACCACACAGCGCCTTGATCGAAGAAATTAGCCGGTCGGACACGGACCAGAGCCGAATGTCGACGGCAGCTCAGCGCCCGATTGGGCAGACTCCCGTATGTCCACTCAGGACTTCTGATGCCTCGGCGGGAAGGGTGTCATGAGAAGGCGCCGCGTGGGTTTGCTTGACATCGGCCTCGACTCCTACTTCGACAAGGCCATGGCGTTCGTCCAATCGACGATCGAGAACATCAACGTGGACTACGACGAACCCGTGATCGACGTCGACTTCGTCCGATCTCGCGATCCTGACACGGTTCTCACGGCGTTCACTGCGTCCTGTGATGTTCTGCATGTGATGGCGCATGGCGATCACAGCATCTCGCCGACGTTCAGTAGCAGCGACGAGAAGACCAACATCTCACTCGAAGATCTTGGTGAGCGTGCTGCCGACCAGGGCCGAGGCATCTCGGCTGGCGCGATCCTCGCTGACGGATGCAAGACCGGTACCGGCGTCTGGCAGAAGGCAGTGCGCGACTGCCTGCAGGGCGAAGTCACCTACATAGGTACCTCTGCCAAGATCGGGTGGCATGAGAGCACCGTCTTCTGTTCGGCGTTCTACGGCGCGCTCTTCCGCAACAAAGGCAAGGGACTGTCCCCTGCGGAACAGGCCGAGGACGCGGCAAACCGCGCGCAGGAGGCATATGTGTTGCTGACCGACCGGAGCTGCCCGTACAGGGTGATGACGCTGGCTCCAAGCAGACGCGCGAGACAAGTCTTCGTGTGAGGGTTTGGACGAAACCGCTGGTGATGCCGGTCCCTACGCTCTCGGGCATCATCAGAAATTTACTGCGGCGACGACCACCTCAACGCAGCGCTTCCGATCTGGCGCGCGGCTGGCTCGTCACTGAGTCTGGCTGCGAGAGTGGACGCGGCCAGGTCAGGGGGCAGGGCTTCGGCGAACTTCAGTCCGCGTACCGCCTCCTCGGCAATAACCGGCGGGGGGAGTTCGCCCGCCATGACCTCGTCAAGCGCGGTTCGGAACTCCTTACGCCCGATCTCCGCGCGCAGCCGTAAGCAGTGGTTCTCAGGACGTTCGTCCGCTTCCACAACGTGCTCCAAGGCAGCGGCCAGCGTCGCGTTGCCTCGGCCACCGGCCCACGTCCACCAACACAGCTCGTCGTCGCGGCGCTCGATCACCGTCCCGGACTCCCAGACCTGGTGGCTCGACTCCTGGCGAAGCGTGCCCAACGCCTTCTCCGCCCGCTGGGACAGCTCGACGTCCGGCGTTTTGCCTAGCAGTACGGAGCGCTGGGCTTGGCTCAGCTCGTATGACTCGGGCGGCAGCGCGCCCTGCCACAGGCTGCGAGCTGGCAGGTCGCTGGGCTCGACGTAACAGCGGTGGCGGTTCCAGTCGACATGCGTCACCCGCCAGGCTCGACCACCGAGGGCGAGCACCCGCGGGCCTTCGGTCTTGCGCATCAGCATGAGCGGATCGGCGGCGCCGACCTCGTGCCGGCCATAGAGGACGACGAATTGTGGTGCGGCGGTGAAGACGGCGAGCAGCTCCATGAAGTTGCGCCGGCCGTACTGCCGCTCGGCCTCGGGCCCGATGAACAGCATCCCGCCGTCGTGCTCAAGGTGTCCGGTCTCGACCAGCCATCGTGCGACCTCGGAGGCAGTGTCGTCGAAGATGGGCAGGTCGCCCCACCACTCGCGCCAGACGTTCTCGCCGACTCGGCCTTCTTGCAGACAGAGAGCGAGTAGCTGTTGCGCGCTGATGTGCCGAGGGCTGGGTGGTGCTTGTACCGGCTCTACGAACCCGTCGCGCCACAGCGACAGCAGTCCGGCGGCCCGCAGCAGCGCGTCGCGCCTGGTCGCGAGGAACAGGGTGTTGCGGCTGCTGCCGGCCCGACGGCCGGTGCGGCCGAGTCGCTGAAGGAACGAAGCCACGGTGCGCGGCGCGTCGATCTGGATGACCCGGTCGAGGTCGCCGACGTCGATGCCCAGTTCCAGCGTTGATGTCGAGACGATGACGCAGTCGCGGGCCTCGGCGAACGCTTTCTCCGCCTCATGGCGCTCCTGTGCGGACAGCGACGAGTGCGAGACAAACGTGGTCACTGATTTGCCGCGCAGCGCCAACGCGAGCGCCTCGACCTGGCTGCGCGTCTCACAGAACACAAGCCGCTTCTCACCCTGGTGCAGCGCGCTGATGACGGTGGCCGCGTTGGGCATGCTGCCCACATAGTCAAGACCGACCTCCGCGGCGGGCGCGGTCGCAGGCGAAGTGCCAGCCAGCACGACCGCTGGGCGGTTTGCCGCGCCGGCGCCCTGTAGCCAGCCGAGGAGCTGTTCGGGGTTGCCGACGGTTGCCGACAGGCCGATTCGCTGGAGCGGGCGTCCCGCCAGCCTGCCTAAGCGTTCCAGGACGGCCAGCAGGTGCCAGCCGCGGTCGTCGCCGGCGAAGGCGTGCACTTCGTCGACGATGACAGTGCGCACATCCGCGAAGAACTCGCACGGGTTGACCAGCGACGAGACGAGCAGGGATTCGATCGACTCGGGTGTGGTGAGCAGGATGTCCGGTCGCTCGACGCGCATGCGGCGACGCTGGGTCTGGGTGGTGTCGCCGTGCCAGAGCCCGGCGTCGCGACCGACCCATCTGGCGTACGCGTCCACGCGTGGGTGGAGGTTGTTGAGCAGTGCGCGGAGTGGGCAGACGTACAGCACCGACAGGCCACGCCAGCCGTTCTCGATCATCGCGGTGAGTATCGGGAAGACGGCCGCCTCGGTCTTGCCACCTGCGGTGGGGGCCAGCAGCAGCGCGTCCGCGCCGTCCGTCAGCGGCTCGATCGCCATCTCCTGCAGCGGGCGAAGCGACGGCCAGCCGAGGGTGTTGACGATGTGGTGCACGACGCTCGGGTGGAGCCGGTCGATGCCGGTCACGGCGCCGCCGCGCTAGGTCGCCTGTTCACGGCAGGTCGAGCTCGATGTCGTCGACGCTCCGGACGGCGAGCCCGGCCGCGTTGCGTTCGACATCGGTCAGCTCGCTCGTGCCGAGGGTGAGCTGGTAGTGCCTGCGCGGGTCGAAGTCGGTGTGTAGCTCGACCCGGTCGAGCACGTCGGCGACCAGCTTCTTCAGGAACACTCGCGGGGCGATCCCGACCTTGCCGCCGAGCTGCCCGGTGACTGCCTGAGCCAGCGTCGCGAGGTAGGCGTCATCGACCGACGGGGCAACCCGGGCGGCGTCGGGAGAACCGGCGACGAAGAGGTCGCGCACCCGGACGCCGAGTTCGCGGAGCCCGTCCTGGGTGAAGCCAGGCAGGCGGATCTGCACAGCTCGCGGGTTGTCGAACCGGGCTTCGGTCGTGAAGTCGGTCGCCAGGCGCTGGGCCAGCGGGGGCAGGCGTTGCGCGCCTTGATTGCCCTCGAAGAAAGGAGGCGTTCCGGTGATCACGAGGTACAGGCCGGGAAACCGTCCACTGTCGATCTCGTCGATCAGCTGGCGCAGTGCGTTGAGCGCCTTGTCGCGCGAGTCAGTCCGCATCCGCTGGAGCGTCTCGACCTCGTCCAGGACGACGAGCAGCCCGGGATGGCCGCAGTCACGCAACACGGTCAGCAGGCCCTGCAGGAATCCGAACGCTCCGAAGTGGTCAAGCTCGCCCTTCACACCGGCCGCCCGACGTGCCGCGGCGGCGACGTTGGGCTGACCACCGAGCCATGCGGCCAGGCCGTCAGCGGTGCTGACGTCGCCGGCAGCCGTGGCGGTGCGGTATCCGCGCAACGCCGCGGCGAAGGTCGGGGTCGTGCGGGCGATCCCGCCCAGCCGCTTCTCCAGCAGTTCGCCGACGGCCGTGTCCAGGCCCTTAGCGTCGCTCTCCGCCACCGCACCGGCGGCGAGCACCTCCTCTTCCAGGGTGAACATCCAGTTGTCGAGGACGGGCCGCAGCGCCGAGGGCGGGAACTCCTCGGTGGTGAGGTTTTCGGTGATCCGCCGGTACAGGGTCTCCAGGCGGTGCAGCGGTGTCTCGGTCTCGGAGATCTGGACCTCGGCGGTGGCGAGGCCGCGGCGCTTGGCCCGTTCGGCGAGCCAGCGGGTGAAGAACGTCTTGCCGGCGCCGTACTCGCCACGGACGGCTTTGAAGACGGATCCACCGTCGATCACCGTGCCGAGCTCCGCGTCGACGGCGGACTCGAACCGGTCGAGGCCGACGGCGAGTACGTCGAGGCCGTTGCGGGGGACGGTGCCCCGACGCAGGGCGTCGATGACCTCCCGGCGTCGGCGCTGGCTGATCTCGACCGTCACGGTGCCGACCCTAGCTGGAACTGCTCGCGCAAGAGCCGTTCATCGAGCACCAGCGTCTGCCCGTCCGGGTCGATGTCGAGCACCGGATAGCCCTCTACCTGAAGCAGCCGACGCAGGGCAGTGATGGTGAGGTTGATCCGGTGGGCCGGGATGCCTGCCTCGGCGGCCACCGTTTCGACACGCGCTCGGCCACCTGCATCCACCAGTGCGGAGAGCAGTGCGGACACGCGGTCGTCCGGCAGGCTCGACCGTCCCAGGAGCTTGTGCCGCTTCTGGTAGATGTCGCTGTCCAGGAGGGCGGAGACCACCGCCGGCACCGCGCCCGCCGCCGCGGTCGGTGCGGGCGAGACGGGAACGGACTCGAAGAGCGTGCCCGGCGTGGTGGGCACCGCTGCGACCTCAGGCGCGGGCGCGACCGGGCCGCGCCACCAGGCCGGTGAGGCGACCGGGGCGCCCTCCCATCCCGGTACGGCGTCCTCGGCGGTGGCCGAAAGGATGGTCAGCGGGATCACGGCCTCGGCTGCACTGGCGCCACCGTGGTAGCCGGCCTTGCGCGGCGCGTAGCGCACGGTTTCCCGCCATGGCAGCACGACGCGACCGCCGCCGAAGGCGACGCGGGGCCCTTCGAACAGCAGCTCGCCTTCGCCTGCCGGGGTGTCGGCCGACCGCCACCTCGATCCGCCGGTCGGGTTGGAGCGCAACTGCATCTCCGGGCCACGGTCCACGATGTGGCCGTGGTCGGACAGCAGCACGACGATCCGGTCGTGGGCGTGCGCGAGCAGGTCACGCACGGCGCGAACTGTCTGCGTGGTCCACTCGGTGATGCCGGGCTCGGAGCTCTCCAGCGCATCGTCGATGGTGTTGACGACTGCGGCGACGAGCCGGAGCTTGGGGTCGGCCAGCGCGTCGACAACGTTCCGGTCGAGGCTGGCGCCGGAGCCGGCGCGCAGGTCGGCCTTGTGCAGCAGCCGTACGCCGGAGCCGAGCGCGGCGGCGAGGCCGTCGCGCTCCTCCGCCTGCTGGCCGACGGTGATCCGTCCGGCGAAGAGTGACGCCCGGCTGACCTGGGTCAGTGTCGGGAGGGCGGCGAGGACCCCGACCCGTGGGCCGCCGCCGGGAGTCAACTCGACCCAGCCCTGCTCGGCCACCGACTGCACCAATTCGGTGCTGGCCGACACGCTCATGCCGTCGACAACCAGGAGCAGGACGCGCCGCTTGGCGTCGAGGATCGGCCGTACCACTCGTGCTAGCACGTCCTCGACCCGCAGCATCCCGCCCGGTGCGGTGTCCGCGACGGTCGCCGCCGAGAGGAGCGTGGCGAACCGCTGGTCGTGGGCGGCGCGGCGTGCATCGACCGCAGCGTGCAGGTTCTGGTACGCGGAGGCCACGTACGGGTCGGGGTCGCCCGCCCACACATCCAGCCGGGCGCGGTCTACCCAGCCGTGCTCGGTGACCTGCCGCGCCACGGCCTCCGCGAGGGTGACCGGCTGCGGTGGCTCGGGCATGGCCAGCCAGCGCAGCAGCCGTACGGCCATCTCTGCCAGCGTTGCCCGGTCGCCGGTCGCGGCGAGCCGGTGGCGGCGCAGCGTCCGTAGCGCATCTTCGACGGCAGCCAGCGCCGCCGGCTGCGGCTTCGCCAGCGCCGCGCGGAGCTTGTCAGCGAAGTCGTGTAGCCGCGCGTTGAGCGCGGCGGGCAGCAGGTCGGAGCGGACGAGCAGGGCCTCCGCCTGGACCGCGCGTGCGATCTCCTCCGCGCGGGCGAGGACCCGGACCACCAGTTGCCGGTCCGGCCCGTCGACGGCACGTTCGACCCATGCCTGTGCGGCCTCGCCCCAGGCGACGGCATCGGCGCTGCTGGGCTGAGTGCCACCGAGAAGGTGCTCCAAACGCGCCCGTGCGGCGGTGACCGCCGTCGACAGCGGAACGTCGGGCGCCCAGAGGAGCCGTGCGAGCAGGCCGAGCGGGATGGCGTCGGTGCCGTTGCCGGCGTCGACGCACGCCATCGCCCAGCGGGCCGGTGCGCCCGCGGTGTCAGCGAGCCATGTGGCCACGCTGACGCGCAGCCAGGCGGGCAGTGCGGCGTACTGAACGACGTCGACGCTTTTGTTGACGGTCCAGTCCAGGATGCCGGCGCTGTCCAGGTCGCCGCCGCTGACGTTGAGCAGCGTCGCGCTGAGGCTGCGCATGGCATGCCCGCGGGTCAGCACGCTGCCGGTGATCGGGGGCCAGCCCTGATCGGGCGTGTGCTCGACCAGCGCCTCGGCGAGCCAGGTCCCTTCCTTGACCAGGGCCGGATCCAGGTCAGCCACCGCGAACTGGGCGCGCACCAGCTCCCATGGCTCGATGCTGACTGGGCGCAGTTTCGCGCAGTGTGCGAGTAGCCCGACCCCGAGGGTGTCCTCGTCGCAGTCGGTGAGGATCACCAACCGCTCGTCCGGCTTCTGGTCGACCAGGGCGGCGCGCATCGCCAGCGGAGAAGGACAGGCCACCACGCGCACCGGCTGCCCGCCGATGTCCAGCAGGTCCGGGGCGTTCCAGACCGGTCTGGCTTGGATCGCGAGCACCTGGCCGTCGCGGGCGCGGCGTAGCCAGTCCTGGGCCAGCCGGCGTACCTGGGCCTCGGTGGCGACCGGCACCGCGCGCGTGTCGGTCACGGCTCGACCCGCCAGGTGACGCGCACCCGCTTCCCTGGGTTGTCGGCCATGGCCTTGGAGATCTTCGCCATCTCCCGTTCCAGGCCAGCGGCGTCCGCGACGGTCGCGTCGCCGGTCGCGGTCGACACGGTGGCCGTCCCGCCGGTCATAGTCGATCCGGTGGTCGACGTGGTTGCGGTCGTTGTCGAGGTGCCTGTCGTCGTGGTGACGGTCGGCGTGGTGGCGAGCAGCTCGCTGGCCGCCTTGACTGCGGCGTCCAGCTCGGCGATCAGATCGCGCTGGAACTGGTCCCGCGTGGCGGCGTCGGCGAGCTGTTCACGCACCATGCGGGCCCGCTCCGCGCGGTCATCTGTGAGGCCGGCGATCGCGTCGAGCAGCGTCCACTGATTGCTGCGGGTCAGCGCCGCGCCCACCGGTCGGGCGGTCGTCATCGACCGGCTGGCAGTCGTGTCGTCCACGCCCAGGTCGGCGCTGGCGAGCAGCTCGACCAGCACAACCTCGTCGGTCTCCTGCGCCAGCTCTTCTAGCAGGGTGGCGACCCGGCGCGCGGTGGCAAGCCGCCCCTCCTCGGCGCCCAGATCCAAGCCCAGCGTCTGGGCGTGCCGCTCCAGCAGCCGCACAAGCTCACGGTTGGTGCCGGACTGGCCGCGCGCGACTTCCCGCACCTGCCGGGCGAGATCGGCGACGTTCGCGACCGACCGCAGCGGCGGCAGCATCAGCCCGAAGAGGCCGGCAAGCCTGCGTACCGCCTTCTGCCACGCCTCTTCCGGCGGCAAGGGCGGGTGGCGCAGCTCAAGCTCGTCGGTGATGTGCTCCAGCGGCGGCTCGGCCACCTTTCCCTCGTACTGGTACCAGCCCAGATCCTGGTCGAGCGCGAACGCCGCGATGATCAGGTTTTGCAGCGGCTTGTCCAGGCCACGGGCAGGCTGTTCGATCAGCTCGCGCAACACCCGCACCGGGAACCGGTCGGTGTAGCCCTCGCCAGCGGCGCCGCGCAACAGGTGCGGGGTCCAGAACGAGGTGGTCATGTTCAGCACGTACTTGTTTTCGACCAGCTCGCCGAGACGCAACGGGTTACAAATCCGCCGCACCGTCTGCCGATCGTTTTGCTCGACGACCACGCCGCGCGTCTCGTCGGCGACCGCTCGCCGCACGTGCTCCAGGACTTTGCGCAGGTCGGTCGGGCGGACCAGCGGCTCGTCCTCCGGCAGGTTTGGCTGTCCGGGGTAGCTCCAGGTCAGCATCTGCCCGGTCAGGTGGTCGAATGCGGCCTTGAGCGTGCCACCGACGAGGTTGTCGATGCGCAGACCACGGTCCAGCGAACGGAACACCGGCTCCGAGTCGAACTCAACGTCGGCCGCTTGGGCCGCGGCAGCCCCGTACGCCTGCTTGAGGCAGTCCAGCAAGCGGTCGCGAAGCGCCCGCTGCTGCTGCTCCAGCAGCAGCTTGGCCTGCTGCCGATCGGGCGCGGACATGTCCGACGCCAGCGCGTAGAGCCGCTCGTCGCCGCCACCGGCGAGCACGTAGTTGAGCTTGAGCAGCGTGCTGACTCCGCCGAGCCGATCCTCGGTGAGGTAGAACGGCAGCCAGAACACGGTGCGGCACTCCATTCCAGACCGGTGGAGATAGTCCACGCGGGCGAGGTCGTCCCGCCGGCTGTGCCCGGCCGCGTCAAACGGGTAGTCCACCACCAGCCGCCACGTGTCGCCATTGGGGCGAAGCGTCGCCTCGGGCAGCTCGTCCTTGTCCCGCACGTTGCCGAAGACGAGATCGATCTGGTGACGCCGGCCCCGCCACTCACGTGGGTGGCTCAGCTCGGGAGTCACCGAGTCGATGGCCTTGACGCCCAGTTCGCCGCAGATCAGCTCACGCAGCAGCCGCCGCCGCGCGCCCGGCGTATCCTCCGTCTGCGGGACCCGGTCCAGGATCGCCTGATAGTCCACATCGGACAGCTCAAGGCTGGTCACCGGATCGGGACCTTCACCGACCCGAATCTCCGGCGCCTCGGTGGACAGCTCCCGCAGCCGGCCGAGCACGATCTGCGGCTCCATGCCCGGCAGCGGGCTGGCGATGCTGCCGTAGTTGAGCGCGTGCAGCTTGGCCGCCGTCAGGTTGTTCAGCGCCGGCACGTCGGGCACCAGCGCACCGAGCAGGAGCGTCTTGACCAGGCGATCGTCGATCCGGAACGGGTGCTCGTCGCCCGCACTGGCGGCGCCGGTCTCGTCCAGGCTGTTCCGACGCAGCAGCAAAGGCCGGAGGTGGGTGCGGTAGAGCGTCCGCGCGGTCTCGAAGTGCTTGCGCAGCGCCGGCTCGTCCGGCAGTTCACCCTTGCCAACCAGCTCGTCGAAAAGCTCCGCTACGCCGATCAGGTCGTTGACCTGCAGCGTGTCCCGTCGATCGACCAGCAGCCGCAGCATGGTCTTCAGCGCGGTGCGTTCCCGCTGCAATGCCTGCGACAGCGCGACGAGCGTGGCCACCAGCGCTGGGCTGAACGGGTACAGCCGCCGGAACACCGCCTCGTCCGAGCCGATCCCCGCGTCTTCGAACTGCGCGCCCAACCGCAGCGTGTCCCACACCTCGGGCCGCCGGCTGATGCCTGCGAACGCGTCGTCGAGCACCTTCTTCGCCGCGTTGTCCTTCGGCTCCAGCAGCCGCTTCTCGGCGATCAGCGGCAGGTTGCGCTCCTCCAGCGGGATCTCCTGGAACCGGCCGCGCCCGTGCCGGAACACGTCCGAGAACGCCTGGCGCTCCGCGCCAGGCACGTGCGGGCCGAGGAACGCGGCCAGGTCACGCTGCCGGGCCACAAACGACACCAGTGGTACGGGACGGTGCGCGTCGGCCGACTCGACGAACTTGGCGAGCTTGCCGCCCTCCTGGTTGACAAACTCCAGGTTTGACAGGTGCTGCGAGAGCCACAGCACCAGCTCGTCGAGGAAGAGGACGACCACGTCGTACTCAAGGGACTTGGCATGCTGCGTAAGCACTGCGAGCCCGGTGTCGATGTCCAGGTACTCCCCGCTGTGCACGGCGCCGGAGAAGAGCGTGGCGGTCAGGTCGCTGACCAGTCGGTCTCGCTCGGGCGTACCCGGCGCGGCGGCCGCCGCGGCCGCGTAGGTCGCTGCGGTCCACCCGCCGCGGTATGCACCCCAGCCGGCCGAGCCACCGCCGGCTGATCCGCCGGAGAGGCGCTCGAAGAACTTGTCGTCCCCGATGTCCGCGCGATACTGCGCGGCATTTTCCAGCAGCGCGTCGGAGCGGTGCAGCGCCGGCGGCGGTGCATCCGGACGCAGGCGGGCGATCTGCGTCCGATAGCCACTGAATACGGCCTCTTCTACCGACCGAGCGCCGAGCATGTGGAAGGTCAGCGGCAGCACGCGGATGCCGGTAAGCCATGCGTCGGCAGCATCGATCTGCTCGGACAACTCGGTCTTGGCCCTGGCGTCCGGGTTGCCGACGAGGATCTCGTGCAGCATCGCCATGAAGTGGCTCTTACCGGCACCGAACGAGCCGTGCAGGAACGCCGCCTGCGACCGGCCCGTCTGCACCGCCTGGCCAACCAGATCGAGCGCCTGAGTGAAGTTCTTCTTCAGGCTGTCGGTGACGACGTAATCCTTGATGGTCTGCCGGGCGTGGGCCACGCCCTCGGACAGCCGCATCACGAAGTCGGAGTCGGTGACCCGTGGCGGGATCTTGATGACGTCGCGCATCAAGGTCATGGCAACTTCTCCGGTGCGAGGTCGGCCCGGCCGCGACCGAACGCGGCGAGCTCGGTGTCGATCAGGCTGGTGTAGAAGGCGGCCGGGCTGCCGACGTAGCCGGGCACGGGGTCGCTGTGCCACTGGTTCAGCCACGGCTCCAGCTCGACCAGGCCAGCCAGGAGCGGCAGCAGCCGCTCAACCGGCCAGCCCTCCTCCGTCTTGCGGCTTATGCAGAGCGTGGCGAGGGCTTGCGCCTGATCAAGGTGGTTCCACCCGGCCCATCCGATCACCGGTGTCTTGTCCGCGTCACGACCCGCCTTCGGGTACAGGATGAAGCGTTCCTTGGGCACGTCGAGCTTGCCCCGATTGCGCCAGTAGGAGGTCTTGGCGAAGTCGGCGCTCGTGTACTTTGGCGGCACGGGGATTGGTTCGTCAAGTTTCTCGCCACGGTCTTCCCGGCGCTGCAGGTCCCAGGTGCGCTCCCATTGCTCACGCTTGCGTAGCCCGCTCGGCTTGTACCGGTACCTAGCCAGGAAGGGCACCGTCTCATCCGCAACAAGCTTGGTCAGCTCGGCGGTTAGGTTGTAGTCCTCGCGTCCACAGTAGAGTGCAAGGACGCTGCGGAAGTCTTCGTCCGGTCCGATGCGGTCGGCGAGCTGCGCGACGGAGAGGACACGTGCGCGCCCGGCTTCCCGCCACAACGGCTCTGCTTCAAGCCGGTCAAGCAGCCAATCCCGTATTGCGGCCTCTTCCTGCTCAGGCCACCCCCAGGCCCGGTTCTCTCTGCTCTCCTGCCACCGCCGCTTACACTCTGGCCGCTCGATGAGCGCGATATCCTGCCGCTCCTCGATGATCTGTATCCGCCGCTCCACCACCACCGCGTATGCCTGCGGCCAATGCGCCGGAATCTCGGTCATCGGCGTCGACCCGTGCCGGGCGAACCACTCGGTCGTCGCCTCGGCGGCTGCTATCTTGCGGGCCAGCACGATCTCGAAGGCCCGCTCGCCGAGGTTGAGCCGCGGAATGGACTCCTCGGGCGCTGTCACGTCTTGGTCCAGCAACCCGTAGAGCCGATAGACCTCCCAGTCCAACTCCTCCTGAGTCGCAACCATCTCGCCTCGTATACGGTCGTATTCTGCGCGCGCCTTATTCAGCCCGTCGCGCGTCGGCGTCCCCGCTGATGCGATCGCGCTCGGAAGGACCGCCACCAACTCTTGCGCTAATTGATCGATTCGCCGCGCGCGCCGAAGCGGCGCTTCAAGCGGTATCGGAAATTCCTCCAGCTTTGTTCCCGTGAACTCCCAGTTCCACGACCACGGCTGATCGGGTATACCGCTCGACACCGTCACATTGTTCTTACAATGGCTGACCTGCTTGAGCCAGAAGCAGGCGGTTGAGGAGTTCAGCAAGCCGAGCAATGCAAGATGATCGTCGTCGCTCGCATTTTCCGGCAGCTTAATTACGGGAGCGGAACGGTTGAATATCCGCCCGTCTCGATCCAGTGCGAAGTGATTGTGTGTCGCCACGAACGCATACGTGATCGACCAAGGCGTCCGTAGTTTTTCTCGATAGAGTTCGCCATATTCGTACCAGCACAGAGAGTCGATTGTTTCGATCCATCGGCCAAAACGCTTGCGCCGTTGAAGGATTCGCCGATTGGGCCATGCTAGTCTTGTAAGCGGCCCATTCGTCGCAAGTTCCACCGGTCTCAGGTTCGCGTCGTAGGGCCAAACCGAGGAAGCTTTTGGATTAATCGAGTGATCTCTGACGGCGTCCCCCTCCACCATGGGCTTCACCGGCAGGCCACCCATCCGTCGAGCAGTGCCCACTCCGCCAAGAAAGAAGGCGTCGTCTTCGGCGGTGATTGCGACGAATCCGCTGTGCTGCGTTACGGCACTGAGCCTGCGTGCCGCGGCGGAGTCGATCGCGGCCTTAACGTCCCCTGCGCCACCGCCGGTCAAGCTCCATGGGTACCTTGACAATGCCGACCGCGGTAGATCTGCGATCGTAACATATGGGGTAGTGGCACCTGGGTGGTTAATGTTGTCGACAATTGCCTGCCACACGGGACCACCGGGCGGGTCACCCTCTTCCGCACGCTTGCCGACGACGCCCATAACTGCACGTAGAGTCGGCCTGTTTGGCAATCGCCTACGTCCCACCAGGATTACCGTTGCCGTACTGTGACCCGTAATGTCAGCACCCGAAGCATCGATAACGTGGCTTAGTTCGACCTCATGTGCGAAGAATTCCTCGATCAGTTTCTTGCCGAACTCGCGCTTCATGAATGAGTTCGCCGTAATCTTCCCCACGAATCCAGAACGCCCCGACTCGTCTCTGGGTCGAATCAACTGGAAGAAGCGCTCGGCAAATGGCACTGAGAGTGCGTACTTGCCTGCGCACGTCTTGTAATGCTGCCGATACCGTTCGTTGAGGACCTTGTCCTTGACCGGACGGTAGGGTGGATTGCCGACGGCCACCGTGTACTGGCCGGGACGCAGATAGTCGGCGAGTAGCGGTCCGTGCTCAGTGAAGTAGGGGTACTCTTCTCGCCCCTCCAGCGACGCGAGAAGGTCACCCTGGTGCGACGAGTCTGCACCCCAGCGGAGGAGGGAATCTCCTGCAGCGAGCCGCAGCCTGAACCCAGGAGCCGTCTCTAGCGACCGTTGGCCGCATGCCTGGAATGCAGCCACGAGAAGCCGGAACTTGGCGATCGCAACCGCGAATGGATTGATGTCCACGCCGGTGACCTGGTCGAGCGCCCGCTGTACCCGTACATGAGGATCCGTCGCAGGCTCGCGCTCTCTCCACAGCTTGTGCAGCCGGGCGAAAGCGCCGAGCAGGAAGTGGCCCGACCCGCAGGTCGGGTCAATGACCGAGGTCTCTTCGAGGCCGTACTCGGCGATCGATGGGGTCAGCGTTAGGTCGAGGATGAACCCCTCGACGAACTCCGGCGTCTGGAGCAGGGCGTAGCGCTTGCGCGCGTACTCGGAGAGGTCTTGGTAGAGGTCGCCAAGGAAGCGGGTGTCGAGCTTGTCATCCACAAAGGAGTGCGCGCCTGGGCCCCGCCGCCAAAAGTCGAGCAACGCCGACGCCGCGTCAGCCGAGATGGGAAAACGCCACACCGGGTTGTGCGTGTCGAGGATTCCGGCCGTAGCGCGCAAGTCGCGCAGGTGATCGAAGGCGGCGAGAATCCAGTGCCGGTCGTTGTGCTTTGGCTCCTTGAGGAAGTACGCGGTCTGCGCCTGGACCGCCGCCTCGGTCCGCCCGCCCGGACCAGCCAGCCATACACCCGAGATGAGCTGGTTGTCCTCGCAGAACCGCACGAAGACCGTGCCCAGCAGCCACGCCACCGCCGCCTGGTCGAGCTGCTCCTCGCGCCACTCCTCGTACGTCGCGCCGGTGCGGTGCCCGAAGGCGTGCTGGTACTGCTCCTCCAGCAGCTCGCGCAGCTCCGGCACGGCCGTGGACTGCTCGCGCAGGTCGTCCACGAGGGCCTTGAGCTGGCGTTGCAGGGCCTTCATCGGCAAGTGCTGGGTCACGATGCGTCCTTCGTGGCGGGGCTGTACCAGACCTCAGGCAACCACATCCATTGCGCCGCCGAGGTGACCGGGATCGGTTCGGAGTCAAGGAGCGGGGTGGCGCGCCGGGCGGGTGCAAGCAGCAGGCGGGCGGCCGGCCGGGGCACCGCGTTGTCGGCGAGCCGGGCGATCAGGTCCATGCAGGCGTACCGGGCCAGCGGTGCCGCCTCCGTGATCAGGACCGGGCCGCGTACGTCGTCTATGGCGGCGGCGACTCGAGGCGCTACCTCGTGGCGTACCGCAGTCTCCAGGTTGCGCCGGTCAGGCGCGCCCGCTGGTTGGGCGTCGGAGTCGACGACGAGCTGCCACGGTACGCCGATGGAACGCAGCGTCTCGACCAGGATGCGGGTCACGTCGACCTCGGTCAGCGGAAGCTGTTCGAGCAGTGCGCGGCGCGCGGCGGTCAGGTGCGATGGGTGTACGAGCAGGGCCAGAAATGCGTCCCGGTCCACCGCCGTCCGTAGGCGGGTCTGCGCCTCCTCGGCCGGGTCGACACCGGGCGTGCCGAGTGCGCCGACGGTGGCCTGCCGGGTTGATGTGGCGAAGAGGCTGCTGGAGGCGGCCGAAATCGGCCGGTACACCCTGGTCTGCTGGTCCCATTCGACAGCCGCGCCGGCGGCGGCGAGCAGCCGGTCCAGCGCGGGCCGGTCTGGTAGCGGCCCGGCGTGTGGGAAGCGCGCGGCCACGCGGGCGCGGAGCTGGTCGATCGTCAGGGTCTGGTTGCGCGTCAGCGCGAGGCTGCCGGCGGCCAGCCGCAACGCCCGCTCCGGGGGCAGGCCCACCGGGTACAGCTGGAGCTGCGCGTTGACCGCCACGTCGCCTGCGGCCGCGGCGGCGAGCTGCACCAGCCGGGTGTCCGATAGCTGCGGCATCGCGGCGGGTGGGGTGGTGTTACGCAGCCGCTCCACGGCGCGGGCCGGCGTGGGCAGTGGGTCAGCTTCGACGAGCTGCCGGGCGACGCGGGCGAGCTGCACGGCATACCTGGTCAGATCCGCGGCGCTGTGGATGGCGGTGGGGTCGTCCGGTTCGCGGGCGACCAACACTTCGGTGCCGAGCCTCCGCGTGCCCACGCGGGCGTCTCCGCCCATGGACAGCTCAGCATCGACGGCCGCGCGGACCAGCCCGATCGCCTGGGCGGTGCGGCGCGGTTCGGTGGCGAAGGTGCCACGAGAGCCGATGAGAGCGTGTGCCAGTTCGGTCGCGGACATGACGCCGCCCCGCTCATCCAGCAGGGTGACCAGCTCGTTCCGTACCAGGGAAAGGTTTTCGTCGCGGGCCCAGCGCGCGACGTGCTTCGACATCACCCGGCTGAGCTGTGGCTGAGCAATTCCCGACGCTTGTGCCGCGTGGCCTTGGCTTGGCCAGCGCAGGTGGCCGGCATCGCCGGCCGGTGCGACGCCCAGCATCACGCGCAGCGCCGCGACCTCGGCCTTGTTTCGTGCGGTCTCTGCGGGGATGAGCGTTTCGATGAGGCTGTCGATGCCGCTGGCACGGACCGGCTTCTCAGCAGCCGCTTCCTCGGCAGGTGTGGGGGTGAATTGCAGCCGGAGTTCCTTGGCCCGCTTGCGGATCTCCGTCTTGGTGGCTTGCGGGACGCCTTCCAGCCGGGACAGCGCCATGGCGTCGTAGTCGACCAGCTCGCCAACGGTGTGTACCCCGAAGCGCTCCAGCGCGGAACGTGCCCGCGCGGTCAAGCCGACCAGGTCGAGGGGGGTGTCCTTGGTGACCGGCTGTGCGGGTTCTGCGGGAAGGTGTTCGACGGGCGCGGCCGGGGCGACGTCCTTGAAGATGAGCCGCCACGCGTCGGCCATCTCTTCGATCGTGTCGAACCGGTCAGTGGTCTCCCTTGCCAGGGCACGCCGGAAGAAGGTGCTGAGCCGGTCGGCAACGTCCGGGTCGAAGAGTTCGAGTCGGATCGTCACCTCGTCGGCGATAGTCGCCGGGTTGGCGATCCCATCGCCCCAGCGAGGCAGCGTCCCGGTGGCCATCTCGTAGAGCGTCACGGCGGCGGCGAAGCGTTCGGCGGCCAGATCGAAGCGGGTCCGCCGTGGTGGGCCGAGGAAAGGATCGAGGTATTGGGGCGTGCCCGCACCGATCTGCTCGGCCGGGGTCGCGGCGAGCGAGAAGTCGAAGATGCACAGGTGGGGCTGCTTGTCCTTGGGCCGTGGGCGGGCGGCGAGGTTGGCTGGCTTGATGTCGCGGTGTGTGGCGCCCTGGCCGTCCAGGAACGCGACGATGTCGAGGAGGTCGCGGCCGTATCGCTCCAGCAGGTCCAGACTCAGCCGGCCGTGGGACTGCAGCTCCTCGGCCAGGGTCGGCTCGCCGGCGTACTCCAGAAGCAGCGCTGTGCGGTGACCGACAGTGACCGTGCCCTGTACGAGCTGGGCGACCTGCCAGTGTTTGAGGCCGCGCAGCCGGGCGGCCTCGTCTTCCAGACGCTGCCGCTTGTCCTCGTCGCGGGCCACCTTGAGCACAAGCGGCCGGTCGTCGCCTTCCCGCCGCACCAGCAATGCGGTCGCCGTGGCGCCGGAGCCGAGCCGACGCTCCACGACCAGCCCGCTGTCGAGCACCTCACCCCCGCGTGCCTCTAGCGGGTCGACCACCTCGGCGGGCTCCGGTGTGGTCAGTTCGTCCTCGACCTCGTCGAGGTGCTCCAGAAACTGGGTCACGCTTACCGTGCGGTCCGCGGTGTTGCCCATTGTCGCGTCGGCCACGAGGTAGTCGAGCATGGTGGGTACGCCGTCGGCAGCGGCGCTGAGCTGCAGGCTGCCAAGCTCGGTGATCGTCGCGTGCAACTCCGCGGCGGTGCGTGCCGGCGGTTGCCCAGCGATGATCAGATACGCCAGCGCGCCGAGCGCGAAGATGTCCAGCAGGTGGCCGGGCGCGTTTGGATTGGTGGTCAGCTCTGGTGCCTGATAAAGCCGGCTCACGTCGTCGGCGAGTTGATCAAGGTGCTGCGTGCCGCCGAGGAGTGTCGCCTGGGTGGTGGTCGTGCCGATCCGGCCGCCGGTCTGCCAGTCGGTCACCACCAGCCGCGGGCGGGTCTTGCTGGCGTCGCATACCAGGATCGAGCGCGGGTTGAGGCCGCGGTGCACGAGGTGGCGGGAGTGGGCGTACTGGACGATCTCGGCGAGGTCGCGCACCACGTTGAGCCGCTGCTCCAGCGTCAGCTTGTCACCCTGCTCGGCCAGCCAGTGGTCCAGTCGCACGGCATCGCGGTCGTGCTCGAAGACCACCGCCGGGCCGAACTCGTGGTCGACTAGGTCGGTCGCGTGCGCGATACCAGGGTGGTGGATGCCCTGCAGCAGACGGAACTCCCGCTCGGCGGCGCGCTGGATGATGTCGCGGTCGTCGGCGCTCGCCTTGGAAGTGAGGTAGAACCGCACACGGCGCACAAGGGAGGTATCGATCTTGTGGTCGGCGAGGAAGTCCTGCCAACCCATCCCTTCCGCGTACGGCTTCGGCTGGAGCAGGAGCTGACCGATGGTGCGGTCGGCCACGGACGGGCGGATCCCGGCAGCCTCGATCAGCGCGACAATCTCTCGCGCCCGGGTGCGGTCGACCAGGTCGCGGGAGTCGGTGGGCTGCTTGGTGAGCAGTTCCAGGATGCTCGGCAGGCCGCTCCTGGCATCGTTGGCCAGGCCGTACACGTGCTGCCGGCCCACTTCGTCCAGGCGAGCCCGCATGCCGTGCGCGTGTAGGAAGATCGCCGCACGGACGAACGGCACTCTCACCCGTCTCGGTGACTGCCGGTTGTAGTGCTCCAGCAGGCTGGCCAGCCGTTTGGCCTTGCGGTTGGCGAGGATCAGCGGGTTGTCGGTGATGCGGGTGTTTCCGTTCGGCGAGCGAATCCGCCACCGCACGCCATCACCGCTGATCTCGCCCTGCCAGTGCTTGAGCTCCACGAGCTGAAGGCCGCTGGGCGTCACGACCAGTAGGTCGACCTCGTTCATGGAGCTGTCGGGCGCGAGAAACTCGACGTTGGCCCAGGCGAAGTACGGGTCGGTGTCCGGTAGCAGGATCTTGACGTGCCGGAGGCCCGCCCGCTCGTGCGGCCACTGACTGATGTTGATCTCCCGCCAGCGCGGCGAGTCGTCCCTAATTGCGATCCCCTCCCCATGCAGCCAGGTCGACGCCCGTCCCTACACGCCGAGAGTCATCAGGCTACCGACCGTTGCTGATCTCCAGCACGCCCATTTGGCTGCATAGTTCCGGACAGAAGATCGCACCATGCCGACTCAAGCATCGACGAGTTCACTGTCGGTCGGGTCTTCGGCCTCGTCCTCGAACGCGGCCGGGCTCTCCGCCTCCGCATCCATGACCTTCTTGCCCATCGCCTCGCCAATCAGCGCCAACAGGTGTTCACGTCGAGCGGCGAAGAATGCCTCGAAGTCGGCGGCTCGCAGCGCGGCGGGATCTACAAGGTGTGTGGCGAGGATTGCGTCCAGGTCCCTTCCGCTGATGCCGGCAGCAGCCTCGATCTTCGTCACGTAGTCAGCCGGCGATCTGCCGCCGATTCTCCGGTTGGTTTTGGCGGACAGAGCGGTCTTGTTGACAATCGACTCGCGCTTGGCGCGGTCCACCTTCACGCGATCACACCACGCCTTTGGAAAGATGTGGTGGATATCCACGTTAAGTTCGAGGAAGCTCGCTATGTTGAGTTGTTGCTGGTAGATCCAGTCCATGCAGCCCTCCCGCATGAGGAGGGCGTAGATGCCCTTGTAGGCAGCGCTGTTGCGGGTGCGCAAAGTCAAGAGACGCGACGATTGGAAGCTTGCCTCCGATACCGTCCCCGGCTCCGGCCCGCTGTCGCGGATCCACGCCACGACCTGCTCCAGGTCTCGGGCAAACCGGGTCTCGGTCGAACCGCCGTACAGCTCACCGAGCACGCCGGACCAGTACCAGCGGCGTAGCTTTGCGCCCCACGAGTGAGTGTCAGCATCAGGCCCAAGCATCGCTTTGATGGCCGCGAGTGGCACCAACTGCGAACGATACGGCACGTCCGCGGACTTGAAGACGTGCTGCTGAGCCAGGAAGCCAGCCGCCCACAGGAGGCCAGCCTCCACCCTCGGGGAATACTCGATGTAGTCGGCCAACTTGAGTCGCAGGATGTCTCGCCGCTTGCAGGACACGCCTGGCGCCTGAGCCGCGTCTCTGCCCTGCGCGAGGTGGTCCATGCGCCGCGCGTACGTCGTCACCAGCGACACGGCCTGTAGGAAGTCAGTGTTCTCCACACCACGCAGGACAGGCTTGGTGTCCAGGCGCTTCTTGCGCTCGTGCCAGTCATCGTTGAGCCGGAAGTCTGGAAATGCCTTGTCGCCGGCGAACGTGGCAGTGAGCAACTCGAAGACGTTCAGCGGCACTCCGCCGGTGTTGACCTTCTCGAAGACCGTGCAGACCGCCTCCTTCGGTGTGGACTTCTTCAGCACGATCACCGGCACGGTGTAGCTGATGATGTTGTTGAGCACACGCTGGAAGAACTCATTCCACCGAGCTGCCCGCGTCGGGTCGCCACCGACGTACTGCGTGTTCCACTCGAAGATCTTCGGCATGTCGAAGGCGAGCCAGAGCGGGAAGACATCGTTCTTGCACTGCAGCTCAGTCGTCGAGTAGTCGGCAGTGACCGTCCGACCGAAGTCGTCGCGCAGCTTCAAGTCCGGCGGGACCGAGATGATGGCTTCTTCGCGATCCCCGTCGTCACCGAGGGCCTTCTCGATGTCGATCAGGTACCACCGCTGCAGCTTCTTGCCGCGCGGGTCGAACGTGTTGACCGGCCGTTGCGCCCTCACCGCCTGGTAGAGGGAGGTAAGTCGCTGCTGGCCATCAAGCAGGAGCTGCTCCGGCGAAACGGTGCCGGCCTCGGGAACGCCAGAGATCAATTTGGGCGCCAGGTTGACGTCAGGCCCACCGGTCTCCAACATCATCACCACACCGATGGGGTATCCGAGCGAGACAGTGGCAAGCAGGCTCGCGATCCGCGGATCTTCCCACTTCCACTCTCGCTGGAAGTCGGGCAACTGCACCTTTCCTGCTTCAACGTCCGCCATCAGCACGCCGAGGTTCATGTCCGGACTATCGAAAGGCACAGCTACCACCCAATCCAGTCAATGGATGTCCCCAGTTAGCCTCGTCCGAGATCTACCTGCGACATAGCCCACGATCGGTGGAAAAGCGTGTCCGAGTGGACGGCTCGGGCATGCGCCGACGAGCTTCCATAGAGGGCGATCCGGTAGGCGCGGTGGTGTCAAAGTACTACGCGACACTCGCCCACCGGTATCCGCACCGGTCGGCCAGCCGAGGGCGCTGCACCATCGACAGGGCGCGTCACCACGGCGGCGCTAACCGATCTGCGGGCTGACGGCACCTACCGTCTCATCGCATTAGGCCAGCGAGTATGCGGTTCAGGTCGGTGAGGTCAGGCACTACGAGTTCCGCTCCAGCGTCCCGTAGCTCGTCTGCGCTGTCGCGGCCAGTCGCTACGCCCACGATCGCCGCTCCGCCGTCGTGCGCCGCGCGCACGTCGTTGGCTGTGTCACCCACGACGACCGTGTTGTCCCGCGTGAAAGCCGTCCCGTATCGCGCTCCAGCACGCTCCTGAGCGACGGGCACCAGCCTCGCCCGCTCAGAGTCGTCCTCCCCGTAGGCGCCGGCGTCAAAGTCGATGTGCTGGCCCAAGCCGAACGCGCGCAGCTTCACGACAGCCACGCCCCGGAGGTTGCCGGTCAGCACGGTCTGGACCGGCCATGGCAGCTCGGCCAGGGCAACGAGCACATCAGCCGCGCCGGGCAGTATCCGGCCTTGGCTGCAGAGTTCATCGATGTGAGACTCGTACTGCCGCACCAGTTCCGCCGCGTACTGCCGTTCGAGGTTGGCGCTCGACTCGATGCCGTGCCGTTCCAGGGTCTCAGCGAAGATCGCCAGCTCGGTGCGCCCGGTGGGCTCTACCACGTGCTCCAACGGTCGGCCGGCTACCACCTCGAATGCCTGTCGATAGAGCTGCGTACCGAGTCCGCGCGTTTCGATCAGTGTGTGGTCGATGTCCCATAGCACCAAGCGGCGCCCGACTGGGTGAGTGGCCATTGCCCGAGTCTTCCACGGCGGGCGTAGCCTCTCACCAAGAGCAGCACTTGGCCGCGTTTTCGTGTGGATGCGTGAAGGTGGTGTGGCGTGGAGAGCCAGGAGTGGGCGATAGGCCAACGGATCGCCAGCCACAGGGGCCGCTGTGGACTGACCCAGGAAGAACTTGCGGGCCTGGTCGGCATATCTCTATCCATGATGAAGAAGATCGAGTCCGGCGATCGGCTCGTCACCCGGTTTTCCCTGCTCGTCCTCTTTGCACAGGCGCTACGCATCAAGGATCTGCGGGAGCTGACCGGAGTTCCCCTGGCCCTCATGCCGGACGGCCGCCGCGGGCACCCCTCGGCCAACGCCGTGTACGCCGCGCTCATGGACCGCGGGCGAAGTGTTGCGGAACCGGTAGACCTTGCGGATTTGACACGTTGTATCGAACACGCCTGGCGGACCTGGCAGGCACCGTCGGCCTTTCGCTATGACGCGGTGGGCCAGCAGCTTCCTGAACTGCTCCGGCATGCTCAGAGCGCTGTGTGTGGGCTCGAAGGCCGTCAACGGCGCGAGGCTCTGCGACTTGCCAGCACCTTGTATCAACTCACCCGGACCTGGACCAAGCGTGTCGGCGAGTACGAGCTGTCCATTGTGGCCGCCGATCGAGCGGTGTCGAGTGCGCTAGATGCCGATGATCCGGACCTCGCTGGCGCTGCGGCATGGAACCTCGCCATGATCTTGTCGGCACAGGGCAAGACCGAGCACTCGCGCGCGGTCGTGCACCAGGCGATCGCGGAGCTGAAGCCTCGATTGGACCGGCCGTCCGCGAAGCGCTTGGCCGTATTCGGTGGACTCCACCTCCTAGGTGCGACCGAGGCTGCCCGCGATGACAACACCGGCGAGGCGCAGCAGCTCCTGGGCGTCGCCGGAACGGTTGCGGCGAAGACGGGCGAAACCAACCACTTCCGCATGGTGTTCGGGCCGACGAACGTCGCGCTGCACCGGGTCTCAACCGCTGTCGAGCTTGGACGCCTTGGCGACGCGCTCCATTTGGTCGAGCACACCGACGTCCAGCAGACCTCAGCAGTCGAACGGCGGCTCACGTTCCATCTGGATGCCGCCCGCTGCTACCTGCATAAGCGAAACGATGTCGCAGCCGTACACATGATTCAGCGAATCCATCGCGAGTCCCCAGAGGAGTTGCGCTACAGCTCCATCGTCCGTGGGACGCTCACCCAGCTCAGGAACCGGGCCAAGCCCGCTGTTCATGCAGAGCTTCGACCGCTTCTTGAAGCGGCAAGCTTGCCAGCGTAAGCGGGTTCCTCGCCCTCTTGGTACACCAGGTGTGTCCTTCACCCGGCGTGAGCCAACAGCCTCTTTGAACGCCATAGCGTCCGTGCTGGCACCGAGACGACAAGGCGTGCGGTATGGGTCCCACGTCGTTCGGCCCGGTGCGTTGGAGAAGGCCCCGGCCGGACGTGACACGTGCCTCCATCCGGCCGGGCGTCCAAGGAGGCATGCGTCCAATTGGTCGCCGAAATGGCAGGTGCCGGGTGCCAACCAGAAAAGAACAGCCCGTCCCTTCGTTGCGGGCCCGTCTCCTGGGCACGCGGATGCGGGCGTTGCGCGAAGATCGAGGGCTCACCCGCCGGTTCACGGCCGAGCAACTCGGGGTGGACTACTCCGAGGTAAAAGATCTTGAGTATGGAACACGGACCTTTCACCAAAACCGTCTCACCACGCTACTGGATCTTTACGGGGTATACGAACACGCCGAGCGTGAACACCTCGTCGGCTTGGCGCGGGACGCCTTTCGGCTGCCACAGTGGGAGGACCACTTCGACGCTCCGGCGCTGGGCGTGTCGATGTTGGACAGTCTGTGGCTGGAGTCGGCCGCTGAACGGATCCGGTGCTACAGCGCGGCTGTCGTTCCCGATCTCTTGCGCACGGCTGGCTACGCGGAGGCAGTGGTCCGCCGTGAACACGGTCCCACCTTGCCGGAAGAGCACCTGACCTGGTGGATGCAGGCGTCAAAACGGCGCCAGCAAGTCCTTGGCCGTACGCCATTGCGGGCGGTAATCGCGGAGATCGCGCTGCACCGCCGGGTCGGTGCCGCAGTCGACACGCTCTGCGCCCAGCTCGAACACCTGGCAGCCGTTGGGCGTGCCGGTTCGATTGAGGTGGGGGTGCTGCCCACGGAGGCCGGCTACCTGCTGGGCATGGACAGCTCATTCACCGTCTTCGACCTGCCTCAGACGTTTCTCCCGATCGCGGCGTGTAGCCAGCGTCGGGATGGCGTCGCCATCGAGGACGGCGCGGCCGCCGGCTGGTACGCGGATGCGTTCGACCGGCTGTGGGCAGCGACTTTACCGGCGGCGGATTCGGCTCAGCTGATCGCCGAGCTGGTTGAACAAATGTCCGTGCATTCGAGGAATTGACGAAGGGATGGTGTCGCACGATGCCGACGGAGCGAAAACAGTTCGTCCAGACGGTACGCTCCCAGTTTCTGGGCGACCGGATGCGGCAGTTGCGGGAGGATCGCGGGCTGACGCTCAAGTACATCGCCGCGTACCTGGGCGTGGAGTTCTCCACGCTCGCGCGCTATGAGCGAGCAGAGTGGCCGTTCCGCCGCGACCATGTAGTCGCTCTGCTGGACGTCTACGGGGTATTCGACGATGCGCAGCGCGCTGCCTTGGTCGACATGGCTCAGCAGGCGTGGCGGATCAACGAGTGGCAGCCCACCGACGACCGCAACGACGCTTCCGTGAGCACCGGCGGAATGCCTGTGGACGACTGGTGGCTTCAGGATCGCGCGGCGGAGTTGTGCATCTACGCCAACACATTGCTCCCCGAGGTGGTGCAGAGTCGCGACTACGCCGAAGCGACCCTCGGGCGCACGGGACTCCAACCGATGGTGGTGGACAGGCTCGTACGCCAGCGGATCGAGCGGCAGCAGGCGTTGGAGGACAAGAAGCCAGCAACCCGGCTCGAGATCCTGATCGAGGAGTCGGTCCTGCACCGTCCTGTCGGTGGCCGCGTGGTGCTGGAGCAACAGATGCAGCACCTGGTTCGGCTGGTCGAGCAGCGGCCACACGTCAAGGTCCGTGTCCTGCCCGCCCGCGTCGGCTGGCATCCGGGCATCGCTGGGGCCTTCACGGTGTGCGAGATGCAGCGGCCGTACCCGCCCATCGCGCTGGTCCACCACCTCGGCGGTCGGCTGATAGTCGAAGCGGCCGCCGCCAAGCGATACGTGACCGCGTTCCAGCAGCTTCGCGAGATCGCGCTGGACCAGATGAGCTCCTTCGACCTCATCACCAACGCCGCAGGCACCACCAACAAGCAGGAGGTCTCCGCATGAAGATGATCCCGTTCAACAGCGAGGCGTCGCGGACCGCGGTCACCGTGGGCGCGCAGCGGATCGCGGCATACGCGGACAAGCACGCCATCGCCATCGACCCGTCCCAGTGCGAGGACCTGGCAGAGCTGCTGTTCGGTGACTACCGCGCCTTCCTCGCCGGCCTCACCCACACGACGGGAGCCCTCGACGCGGACGGCCACGGAGGATGAGTCCGAGCCTGCCGCCCACCGGATCGGGTGGGCGGCAGGCGTGGCAAGCAATGCCCCGCACGGTGATCGACAGGCCTGGCTACCGTGCGCGTCGATCGGACCGCGTTGGTGCCACATAGTGGTCGGGCCGCACGTAGCTGCGGCTCGTGCTGGGCGCGCTCCGGCCGACGCGGGCCGGCGGGGCGTACCGGCTCAGGAGCGAAGCTGCCGCCCGGGCGGCCTGGGATTGGTGCAGTCGCTGCTGGGCTTCGCGGATGTCGGCCAGGTACTCGGCGATGGCGGCGATGTTGAGGATCAGGTGCAGCGCGGCGGTCGTGTCCGTGTCTTCGCTGACCGCGCCCATGACGGAGATCAGCCGGGCCATCGACCGCAGTTGCCCGGCGTAAGACACATTCGGCGCGCGTGGAGGCCGTTGCTGCTCGTAGGCCGCTCGGTCCAGCGCCTCGGCCGCCGCAGTCAACGGGCCGTCCCGATCACTCTCCCAGGCATGAGCGGCGGCGGAGAGAACGTCGGCGGCTGCGCCGGCGATGTCCGTGGCGGTAGCGGCGTTCATCTGTCCGGCAGCGCTGCGGGCGGCGTCGGCCGTGTCCCGGTACAGACCGGGATGCGGCGGGAACGCGTCCGCCGCGATCCTCGCCGCGTTGCGTGGGCGCGGCGTCGGCCTGTTCGGCGAACTGGCCCATCGGGCACGGAGCCGGGGCAGTGAGAGGTCTGCGGCGAGGCGGCCACCGCCGTACCAAATGCTGTCGCCGGCCGCGGTGGTGTGGTCAGGTAGCCCGACCGCGTAGCCGGTCACCTGGCTGGGGTTGCGGCTGCTGTGCCGCAGCTTGACCTCGACGCCGGCTGCGGCCAGCCGGGCGAAGAAGTCGGCCTCGCCGGTCGCAGTCGTGGCGGTCGTGCGGATCTGTCGTCGGAGCAGTTCCTGTGGCGCTGCCCGCCTGCCGAGCCTCGCGGTCTTGTTGAGTTCGGCTGGGCGTGGCCAGCCGCGCGAGCCGGCGCCGGGTGGGGCGACTCGGTAGAGGCCGTAGCGTTCCTCCAGCTCCCGGCAGGCTTGTTGGGCGCGGAGCTTGTCCTTCCACGCCCACGCGGTGCGCCGGTCCTGCCGGACGAGGGTGGCGACGAGGTGGATGTGGTCGTCGGCGTGGCGTACGGCGACCCAGCGAACGGCGCGGTGGTCGCCGTGTGGGGCGAGCCCGACGGCAGCCATGACCTCGCCGGCGATGTGCGCCCACTGGTTGTCGCTCAGGGTGCGGTCGGTGGGATGGGTGCGGATCGAGCAGTGCCACACCGTCTGGCGGGGCGGGTTGCGGCCGCCGGTGACCGGCTGCTCCAGCAGATCGGTTAGCTGGCGTACGTCGCGCTTGCCGTCGGCTCTGGTCGGTGGTTCCAGGGTGGCGAGTGGGCCTGCGTCGGTCCAGGCAGCGACCAGGTGCGGGTTGGTGTGCTCTTCCCGCTTGCCTGGGCCGAACAGGTAGCGCAGCAGGCCGCCGACCTTCGTGCCGCGCGGGTGGATAGCGGGGATCATCGCAGCCGCCGGTGCACCGCCGATACCACCTCGTCCAGCGCTTGGACTGTGCGGACGCAGGTGGCGACCGCGGAATGCAGCCAGGCGGGCGCCTTGCCGACGCTGTTGAGCGCGGCGACTGCTTGGTTGAGGTTGCCACCTACCCGGTTGACGGCGGTGCGGGCGTCGAACAGCTCGGCCTGCAACTCGGCCAGGGCCTCGTGCTCGGTCGCGGCGGGCGTTGTCACGGTGTGCTGGTTACGGGCGGCGACGAGTGCCGCTTCCGCGCAGTATCCGGTCGGTGTCAGCCCCGCCCTGCGGGCGGCGGTGAGAACTTCGGTGTACTCGTCGTCGCTGAAGCTCGGGTTGATCCGCCGCATCCGGCGCTGCGGCAGGCGTGCGCGGTCACGCCCGGCGCGCCGTCGGGGGCCTGGCGCCCATCCTTGCGGTACCTGCCCATACATATCTTGTCCCTCTGCCGGCGCCGAGCATCGTTCCTCGGAGAACGGTGAGGCCCTGGGGTGGGCGGCAGCGCTGCCCGTAGCGCCCGCTACGACGGTCGGCAACGCCGTAACACCTCCTGCTGACCGCGCCCGGTCGGCAGGAGGTGTTACACGAACTCCAACTTGCTCCCGCGCTACTCAAGATCCGTCGAGGCTGACGGACTACGCTCCGGAGACCTTGGGCTCTCAGTGCGATCCACTTCCGCTTCCGGTTCCGCTTCGGACCGCAAGAGCGGAAGTAGCCGGAAGTAACTTCCGCTTGGGCTCTTCCTCCTCTGGGCACCGCATGGCTGAGACCGGATAAGAGGAGGTCGCTGTGCAGCCATCCGGCGAGGAGCACGTGCCGGTCGAGCAGCAGGTGCGCGAGCAGGGCGTCCGACCACTCGTCTCAGCCGACGAGCTAATCGTGCCGGGCATGTTCGAGTCCGATGAGGACCTGGCCGAGTTCCTCACCGATCTGTGCGCGTCGCGCCGGTTGAGCTGATCGCAGCCGTCCCCCAATAGCAGGATCGGGCAGTATCGGACCATGCCCCAGCCGCCACCGGTGTCGACCAAGACCAGCTTGCGTCAGTGCCTGTCCCGGCATGCTCAGCAGCGCTGGCCTGCACTGAGCGAGGTCCGGGTGCGCTACCGCGGCAACTTCGCCTATGTCGAAGGGCATCTGCCCAATGGCGTCACCCTGCCGCTGTTCCGGCTGCGCTACGGCGGCTCGGCCAGCATCTGGGGCTTCGCCATCTACCTGGCCAGCCGCGATGCCTACCAGGACTCCGTCCTTCCTAGCGGGCGTCGCGCCGGCAGCCCTGAGGAAGCGCTCGACTGTGCCTGCGGCCTCTACCTGAACGATCCCACCGCCTGGACGCCGCTGCCGAACTGACGACCGCCGGTCCGCGCTACTGGCCGCGCTGGCGTGGGCCCCACCAGGGCAGCAGCGGCGGCAGCTCGGCAAGCGCGCGGGTCGGCCGCTTCGGCACCGGTGACGTGCCATCGTCGGTGTCCCAGCGGCGGCCGTACTGGTCGGGAAGGTCGCCCCAGCCGAAGTACGGCATCGGCTCGGTCGGTAGCTCCAGCAGCCCGAGCACGTCGATCGGGTCGATGCGCTCGGCGGCCACAGTGCACAGGTGCGACCAGTCGTCGCCGAAGTCGAACACAAAGGCGAACTGCTCGCCCGCCACCAGCCGGCTCAGCTTGGCCTTCTCGCTGTCCACGCTGCCCTCCGGCGCCTCGCCGTCCCACAGGTCCAGCGGGGTGATCTGAGTGCCGTCGGCGACGGTGAACGAGTGCATGTGCGCCAGGTCCCAGCGGGCGAAGCACACATTGATCGCGTCGGCGAGCTGCCCGAACGAGTGCGACCTGGCCGCCGCGAAGACGCGACCAGGACGCGGCCAGAACTCCTCGCCACGGCCGGAGACCAGCTCCACCCGGATCGACAGCCATGTACGGGCCATGTGCTCGCACTCCTCATCCCAGCGCTGGATGCGACGCAGCACAGGCTACGCAACACCACGACCACAGCCCGAGGCGGAAGCGGAAGTGCGCTGCCCGTAGCACTCCCGTCAACCCCAGCCTGCTGGTCACACCCCGTCCCGGTGAGGCCCGCCCGCGCTAGGGGCAGCGCTGTCGCCCACCCCAGCGGCGGACGCTACGGCCAAGGACCTAGCCGTAGAGCGGGGAGGAACCGTGATGAGTACGCGCGTGCCGACGCCGGACGAGATCCGGGCGTGGCCGGTCACTGTGGACGTCCCGACCGCGGGACGCGCCTTCGGTGTCGGGCGGGACGAGTCCTACCGCCTGGCCCGCGAGGGCCGCTTTCCCGTCCCGGTGCTGCGTCTCGGCCGCTACCTGCGCGTCACTCGCGCCTCCGTGCTCGCCGCCCTTGGGGTCGACGAACCTTCGGGCCCATGTGATATACCACTCCACCTCTGTCGCTACTTACGCTATATTGATGGGAGGCGATAGCGAGAGGAGCCACATTGGGGCCGGTACACCAAACGCACACGGACCCCCACGGGCATGAGTGGCGGGTTACGGTGCACTGGGCGACGGTCGACGGAGCGGCGAAGCCGGTCGGCTTGGAGCTGCGTGCGGCGAAGGACGGCGTCCTCACCGCGGCCGTGATCCGCTCCCTTCGCATCGGTGAGTTCATCGAAGCCTCACGACCATCCACCACTTGGACCGCGCCACGAGCGCAGACCCCGCCACGGCCGACCGGCCCAGGGCGACCGGCCGAGCGGGGCGACGACTTTATCGCCGAGGTCGCCGCCCTCTACCGGGAAGCCAAGGCCAAGGGCGGCCTGCCCGCCCGCAAACCCTGGCGGTACGTCGCCGAGCAGCTCCAAGCCCAAGGTGTCGACGCCACTGACGGCCAGCTCAGGAACTGGTCCCACCGCGCCAAGAACCTCGGCCTCCTACCGAGAGAGCCGAGGACACCACGAGAGGAGAAGAAGTGAACAGACCCTACGTCTACCGGGGACGCAAAATCCCCGGCATCTACCAGCGCTGCACCGCCAAATGCGGCCCGGACAAGTGCGCGCAGCACCGCTGGCAGTACGAGATCGAGCTGCCTCCCGGGCCCGACGGCACTCGCCAGCGCGACGTCAAAGGCGGCTTCGAGACCGCCAGGGAAGCACTCGACGCCCGCGCCGAGGTGCTGCGCGAGTTCAAGGCCGGCAACCGCCCGCTCGACCCGAAGCTGACCCTCGGCGAGTGGCTGCCCAAGTGGCTGGCCGCCCGCGTCGAGCGCGGCGAGCTGCGCGACGGCACAGTCGAGGACTACCAGGACAGCATCACCCGCTTCCTCATCCCCCGCCTCGGCCACATGAAGCTCGTCGAGCTACGCGCGGCGCACATCACCGCCGCCTACGACGCGATGCGCCGCGACCGGGTCGCCGAGATCAAGGCCGCCGAGGAGATCAACGCCCAGCGGCGGGCCGAGGCCCAAGCGAAGAACAAGGTGAAGCACTCCGGTCGGCCCCGAGTGCCGCGCCTGGTGCGGGTGCCGAGGACGCTGGGGCCGCACACGATGCGGCGGATCCACAACACGCTGTCCGGGGCGCTCAAGAGCGCGACCCGCGCCGGCCTCATCCCCCGCAATCCCGCGCCGGACGCCGAGCTACCCAAGGTGGTCATGCCCAAGGTCAAGGTGTGGACGGCCGAGCAGCTCGGCACCTTCCTCGACGCGATCGAGGGCCAGCGGTTGTACCCGCTCTATCACCTGGCCGCGTTCGCCGGCATGCGCCGCGGTGAGCTGTGCGGCATCTCGTGGGACGACGTCGACCTCGACCACGGCCGCATCGTCGTCGCCTGGCAGATCACCGACAAGAGCTACCGCAACGCCCGCCGAGCCGAGAAGGAAGGCAAGCGCGGCCGCTACCGCAGCAAGCCAAAGACCCGCGCCGGCGAAGACAGGATCGTCGACCTGGACGACGTCTCGGTGAACGTCCTGCGCGAGTGGCGGGAGACCCAGGACCGGGAACGGCGCGAGTGGGGCAAGGCATACGCGACGCCTCCGGACGAAGGCGGCCCACTGGTCTTCACCCGCGAAGACGGACGCCCGCTCGACCCGAAGGTCACTCACCTCAAGTTCGTCCGGCTGGTCAAGGAGGCCGGGCTCTCGCACCTCAAGCTCCACGGTCTCCGGCACATGAACATCTCGCTCCAGCTCGAAGCCGGCGTCTCCGAGACCATCATCGCCATGCGGGTCGGGCACACCTCGCCCGAACTCATCCGCTCGACCTACGGCCACCTCATCGGCACAATCGGCAAGAGGGCCGCCGAAGCGACCGCCGCCCTCATCCCACTAAAGAGGAAGGCCGAGGAACCCAAGATCAAGAAGGCTAGCTGAAGATCCCCCACAAATCCCCAACAATCAGCCCCGAACATCCAACTTGGTAGATCCGACTGATCGTTGATCAGGGCGTTGAGCTGCTGAAACCTTGGAGCGGGTGACGGGAATCGAACCCGCACTGTCAGCTTGGGAAGCTGATGTTCTGCCATTGAACTACACCCGCAAGCGGAGACCACTGTACCTGGTCGGTCAACGATGGCGCACGCACCTCAGCAAACCCACCCGCACCCTCGCGCATCACGCAAGCCATCCACTCTCACCTATTTTCAAGTCGGTCGATCGGATGTAGCGTGCCTCCTACGTTCGTACGAGCTGGGAGGAGCGGTGATGCGGGCATGGCGATCAGCCGGTGCCATCGTCGCGGCGCTGGCACTCGTCGGCGCGCCCGCGCCGTCGTCGCGCGCCACCACGGCGGATGAGTGCCTCGACCCAGGGCCGAACACGGCCCAGGCGCCCTCCGACGTCGACCCGGCACTCAGCCGACCCGACATCACCCCAGGACTCAGCCCGGCCCAGGCGCGGCCAGACGTCGACCACACGCTCAGCGCGGCCCGGGCGCGGCCGGGTCCGCAGGCCGCCGCGGGGCTGCACGATCCCAACCACCTCACCGCCGACCAGGTCCAGGAGCTGCAGCGCCTCACCGAGCAGGCGCTCGCGCGAAGAGGCTTGGCGGGCAGGCCGCGGACCATGGCGACGGTCACGATCCCGGTCATCGTGCACCTGATATCCGCGGACGCCACGCGTGAAGGGGGCAACATCCCCGACTCGATGGTCACGGCGCAGATCGACGTGCTGAACGCGGCCTACGGAGCGGTGACCGAGTTTGCCTTCGAGCTGGTGCGGATCGACCGGGTCGTCAACCCCGCCTGGTATCCGATCATCTACCAGTCGGCGGCCGAGCGGGAGATGAAGGCGGCGCTGCGGGTCGGCGGCATGGAGACGCTCAACATCTACGTCGCCGACCTCAGCGACAGCCTCCTCGGCTGGGCGACCTACCCCCAGCCGGCCCTGGATGCCAGCGACGGCGTCGTCATCCTCGGCGAGTCGCTGCCGGGCGGGACGTCACTCCCTTACAACGAGGGCGACACCGCTGTGCACGAGGTGGGGCACTGGCTCAACCTCTTCCACACCTTCCAGAACGGCTGCACAGAAGACGGCGACCTCGTCGACGACACGCCCGCCGAGGCATCCCAGGCACGCGGCTGCCCCGAAGGGCGGGACACGTGCACGGAGGACCCCGGCGAGGACCCTATCCACAACTACATGGACTACAGCACGGACGCCTGCATGTACGAGTTCACACCCGACCAGGCGTCGCGCATGCTGAGTGGCTGGGACGCATTTCGTGCACCATAGTGCGCGCGGGCTCGGCTGAGGGCTCGGCCGACGCCGCGGACGGGTCGAGCCACACCTGCACAGCGGGCCGGGCGGGCGGCTCGACCGCGAAGGGCGTGGCGCCGTTGCAGCCGTGGCGGGCGACCATCGCGACGTCGACCGAAAACTCGAACAGCCGCCAGTCGACCTGTGGCGCCGCCCGGAGGTGGCCGGCCAGGCGGGCGACCTTGGCGCGGTCGGTGACCACGGTCGCGCGGCCGGCGAGGTAGGCCTCGTCGTCGCTGTCTTCCGGCGGAAACGAGTGCAGCGCGTATCGCCCGTCGCGCTCGAGGTCACGCCGCTTGGGCGAGTCGACGACGAAGCAGTAGAGCCCGTCGTCTGTGATCACCGGCGAAACCGGATGCACCCGCGGGCCCCCGTCGGCGCGCACGGTCGCCAGGTAGCCCAGACCAGGGCCGTACTGCTGCATGAGGGCGCGGACAGCCTCCGCCAGGCGGGGCTCGTCGGCGCGGAAGTCGGACCAGGATGCCATGGCAGCATTCTATCGAACATACGTTCGACCGTGGTGGGAATCCCCTATGGTGTGTTGATGCTGCTCTCCGACCGTGACCTCGTCATCGAGATCAAGGCGGGCAACCTGGCGCTCGACCCGTTCGAGCCGGCGCTGGTCCAGCCGTCGAGCATCGACGTGCGGCTCGACCGGCTCTTCCGCGTGTTCAACAACCACCTGTACACGCACATCGACCCGTCAGTGCAGCAGGACGAGCTCACCTCGCAGGTCGAGGTGCCGAGCGGCGAGCCGTTCGTGCTGCATCCCGGCGAGTTCGTGCTGGCCTCGACGCTGGAGGTCATCTCCCTCGGCGAGCAACTCGCCGGCCGGCTGGAGGGGAAGTCGAGCCTGGGGCGGCTGGGGTTGCTCACGCACTCGACCGCGGGCTTCATCGACCCCGGCTTCAGCGGCCACGTGACGCTCGAGCTGTCCAACGTGGCCAACCTGCCGATCACGCTCTGGCCGGGCATGAAGATCGGCCAGCTCTGCATCTTCCGGCTCTCGTCGCCGGCCGAGCATCCATACGGCTCGACCGTCTACGGCTCGCGCTACCAGGGCCAGCGCGGCCCGACCCCGAGCCGCGCGTGGAAGAACTGGCGCACCTGGCCGACCTCGCGATAACGACAGCGCCTGAGCCCACCAGCGGCAGGAAACGCCCTCCCACCCCGGATGGATGGGAGGGCATCTCCTTTTACTGGCCGGTGCGGGTCGCGTGACGGGGGAAACACGCGACAGGCGCGGCCACGGGGGGCGGGTAACGCTTATCCGGGTCGTCCATAGCTGTGGATCGGCGCGGCGTTGATCGTGCGCATCTTGATCGGCACGCCCGGCTTGGACGCGTCGACGATGTAGCCACCGCCGACATAGATGCCGACATGATGCAGGTCGCTGTAGTAGAAGACGAGATCGCCGACCTTGAGGTTGCTCCGGCTCACCGACGGCACCGAGTTGCGCTGGCGGGCCGCGTTGTGGGGCAGGCCGACGCCCGCCGCGCTCCAGGCCTTCATCGTGAGGCCGGAGCAGTCGTACGAGTTGGGGCCCTCGGAGCCGAACACGTACGACTTGCCGATCTGGGCGCAGGCGAACTTGGCCGCCTTGGTGCCGGCGCTGCCGTCGTACGAGACCGGGCAGGCGGCCGGGCGCAGTGCACCGACGCCACCGCCCGCGCCGTACGCGTCGAGGCGCATCTTCTCGAGCTTGGTGATCTCGGTGTCGATCTGCTTCTTCTTCGCCGCCAGCTGTGCCTCTTCCTCGGTCAGCTGCCCGACGAGCACATCCAGCGGCTCCTTCTGCGCGGCGTAGCGCTCGCGAAGCTCGACCACCTGCTGGATGTCCGCCTGCGAGCGGCGGGCGAAGACGTCGAGTATCTCCAGCTGGTTGGCGAACGTCGTGGGCGACCCAGTGGTGAGGATCGCGTTGAGCGCGGAGAAGTTGCCGCCCTTGTACTGCTCGGCCGCGTACTCCCCGACCTTCGCCATCGCGAGGTCGATCTGCAGTTGGAGGGGGGCGATCTTCTTGGCGAGCGCCTGCGCCTTCTCCCGCTTCACCGCGAGGTCCTGCCGCGTCGCGTTGTGCTTCTCGGCGATCGGCTCGAGCTTGACCCACGCCTCGTCGATCTGCTTTTCGATCTCGGCAGGTGTCGGCTGGGCGCGTGCCACAGTGCCGGTGGAAAGCACGGTCGCGATGGCGACGAGAGCGGTGATTACGGTGCGACGCGCGGCATAGCGTGCCACCGGAGCCGTTACTCCTTCTCCCTGGGCCGCCTACCGGGTTAGCTGACGGGTTCGGGCGGGAGAGCGCGCCCTACCGCTTATCGCGGATTCACCCCGAGGTGCTTGGGTCCCCGGCTCGTTTCACTCCGACTCGGCGGGCTGAGCCGTGGTCTCCCACGCTGGGAGGCCGACCTCCGGCTCAACGATCCCCAAGGGTAGGAGCGGCGCATTCGCCCGCGCAAGCGCTGTGGACAACCCTTTCGTTGCGTATACCAACCGGTAGCGCCGCGTGTATCGAAACGGTCCCGGTCAATGGCCGGGAACACATCGCAGAGGTTGGCCCTCCACCGATTCGAACGGTTCGGAGTTCACAGTGGACACACTTAGTGGCACTCCGATCGCTCCCCGTCGCACGATCGACAACTCACGGGCCCACCGGCGCGTCATGTGCATTCTGTGCAAGAGTGCTCGATTGTGGAGATTCGCGGCTAGACGGACATCTCCTCGCGGGAGGATGAAGCTTTTTTGCAAGCACGCCACATCTCGCGCAATCTATTGACGCCTATCGGCGGGCGGGCCAGGGTGAGCCCATCCCCCGAACGGAGGTCCTGATGCACAACCTGACAGCGCGCATCGCCCTCACTACCGTGGTGGTCGGGGCGGCGACCCTCGTGCCGGCCACCTCTGTCCCCGCGTCCAGCCCTGCCGGCGGCGACACCAGGCAGCGGGAGTACGCGGCCGCCGCCACCGAGTACGGCGTGCCGGAAAGCGTCCTGCTCGGCGTCTCCTACCTGGAGTCGCGCTGGGACGCCAACGCCGGCACGCCGAGCACCAGCGGCGGCTACGGCCCGATGCACCTCACCGACGCCGAACACGTCGTGTCACTGCCCGGCGGCAACCACCACGACCACGACGGGGAGGACCCGCGCGGCGACGACAGCCGCCCGGCCCGCGAGGTCGACTCCGGTCGCATGCCGGCACCGGCTCCGGAGGCGCTGCGGACGCTCGACCGCGCCGCGGCGATCACCGGCGCCTCCGCGGAAGCCCTGCGCACCGCCCCCGAGGCGAACATCGCC
Organism: Phytohabitans kaempferiae; assembly: GCF_042433955.1. Lineage (NCBI taxonomy): Bacteria > Bacillati > Actinomycetota > Actinomycetes > Micromonosporales > Micromonosporaceae > Phytohabitans > Phytohabitans kaempferiae. The sequence goes on from NZ_JBHLUH010000077.1 coordinate 43,079, forward strand.
GGCGGGGCGGCACTCCTCGCTTCGTACCAGGAAAGCATTGGTGGACCGGTGGGGAGCGCGAGCGACCCCGCGGCCTGGTATGGCGCGGTGGCCAGGTACAGCGGCGCGGACAGCGCCGACGCCGCGGCGGCCTTCGCCGACGAGGTCTTCGCGACGATCCAGGCCGGCGCGAGCCGGGTGACCGACGACGGGCACCGCGTGACGCTGGCCGCGCGCGACGTGCGCCCCGCCCGCAGTTGGCTGGCCAAGCTGGGCCTGCGCGAGCTGGCCCGCCCCGACGGCCTAGAGTGCCCCACCGACATCTCGTGCGAGTGGATCCCCGCGCCCTACCAGGACTTGGGCGGCAGCGATTACGGCAACCACGACAAGGGCAACCGGCCGCAGCAGCAGAAGATCGAGTACATCGTCATCCACGACACCGAGGGCTACTTCCAGCCGTCGGTCAACCTCGTGCTCGACCCCACGTACGTGAGCTGGCACTACACGCTCCGCTCGGTCGACGGCCACATCGCCCAGCACGTCAAGGCCAAGGACGTCGGCTGGCACGCCGGCAACTGGTACGTCAACGCGAAGGCGATCGGCCTCGAGCACGAGGGCTTCGCGGCGCAGGGCACGTGGTACACGGAGGCGATGTACCGCACGTCGGCCAAGCTGGTGCGGCACCTCGCGCTGCGGCTGGGCATCCCGCTCGACCGCAACCACATCATCGGCCACGACAACGTGCCCGGCACCGTCCCCTCGACCGTGCGGGGGATGCACTGGGACCCGGGCCCGTACTGGGACTGGGCGCACTACTTCGACCTGCTCAAGGCCCCCTTCCGCACGACGGGATGGCCGGGGAGCGGGCTGGTGACGATCGACCCGGACTTCGCGACCAACAAGCCGGCCTTCGTGGGGTGCGGTGGCGACCCGATCGCGCCCTGCCCGCCGCGCGGCTCGTCGGCGGTCGTCCTGCACACCGCGCCGGACGCCACCGCGCCGCTGGTCAGGGACATCGGGCTCCGCCCCGGCGGCGAGAACGCCACGATGCACGTCTCCGACCACGGGGCGCGGGCCTCGGCCGGGCAGACGTACGCGGTGGCCGACCGCCAGGGCGACTGGACGGCGATCTGGTACCTCGGGCAGAAGGCGTGGTTTCACAACCCCCGCTCGGCCCCCACGGCCAAGTGGGCCACCGGCCTCGTGGTGACGCCCAAGGCGGGGAGGGCGACGATCCCGGTGTACGGGCGTGCCTACCCCGAGGAGGCAGCCTACCCGGAGGGCGTGCCCTACCAGGCGATCACGCCCTTGCAGTACACGCTCTCGGCTGGGCAGCGTTACGTGGTCGGAAACGTGCTGCCGAGCGAGTACTACCGGGCGGTGACCTTCGACGGCTCGTCACCGGGCGACTGGACAGTCATCCGGGGCGACAAGAGGTACATCCAGGTCCAGTTTGGACACCGCGTCATGTTCGTCGACCTGGCGGACGTGGACATACGCGCCTCCTTCCTCTGACCCACCTTCAAAACCTGGATTTGGGCTACCGCGATGCCCGTCGTGGTCAAGACCGCTGCGCGGGTCCCCGGGGAGACGTGGAGCGCAGCGGAGCGTCTCTGGGGGTGCTTTCCCGCAGCCTCACCCTCCGCGGTGCGTTGGGCCCTGACGCGGGGCTCGCACTGGCGGTCCGGACCATGACGGGCATCGCGCAGCTCAACGGCTGGTGGCGGCCCGAGGGCCGACCACCGCGGTCAGCACGTCGTCCAGCGTCACCACCCCGAGCGCGGCGCGGCCGTCGCTGACCAGCACCATGTGCCGCCGCTCGCGGCGCATGGCGAGCAGCAGCTCGGCCAGCGTCCGCTCGGGCGGCACCACGGCGAGCGGGCGGACGATCTCCTGGGGCACGGGGGCGGTGCGCCGCCGTCCCTCGTATCCCAGGACGTCTTTGACGTGCACGAAGCCGAGCACTCGCCGGGTCGCCCCGTGTACCACCGGAAAGCGCGACCGGCCGGTACGCGTGGCGAGCACCTCCAGCGACGCCGCCGATACGTCCTCGGAGACGGTGGTGACCTGCGCCCAGGGGCGGAGCGCGTCGCCCGCCGTACGCTGGCCGAGCGCGAGCGCGCCGGTGATCCGGGCGTGTTTCTCGGCGTCGAGCAGGCCCTCCGTGCGCGCCTGCGACACCAGCCCGGCCAGCTCCTCGGCGGTGAAGACGGTCTTGACCGCGTCGGTCGCCTCGATCCGCCAGATCCGCAGCACGTTGCGCGAGGCCCACTTCATCGCGAGCAGCAGCGGCTTGGTGACCAGGCAGAACACCAGCATCGCCGGGCCCAGCCACAGCGCGGAGCGCTCCGGGCCGGCGAGGGTGATGTTCTTGGGCACCATCTCGCCGATCACGGTGTGCAGGAAGACAACGACGCCCAGCGCGAGCACGAACGCCACCGGATGCAGCGCGCTGTCTGGCACGCCCAGCGAGTGGAACGGCCCTTCGAGCAGGTGGGCCAGCGCCGGTTCGGAGATCGCGCCGAGCAGCAGCGCGCACAGCGTGATGCCGAGCTGGGCGCCCGCGATCATCAGCGGGATCTGGTTCATCGCGGAGAGCGCCCACCGCGCCCGCGCCGAGGTCTCCGCGAGCGGCTCGACCACCGTGCGGCGGGACGCGATCAGCGCGAACTCGCTGCCCACGAAGAACGCGTTGCCGAGCAGCAGCACGGCCGTGATCACGACGTTGGTCATGGGTGCGCCACCTCCGGCGCCAGTACGCGGACCTGCTCGATGCGGTGCCGGTCGACCTCAACGACCGTGAACGCCCAGCCCTGCTCCAGCACCGTCTCGCCGGCCATCGGGATGTGCCCCAGCCGCGACATGAGGAAGCCGGACAGCGTCTCGTACGGCCCCTCGGGCAGCCGGAAGCCGATCTGCTCGGCCACCTCGTCGCCGCGGAGCCGCCCTTCGACCTGGAAGGTGCGCTCGCCGCCCACCACCGTCAGCTCGGCCGGCACGGTGTCTTCGACCGCGGCCGGGTCGAACTCGTCGGCGATCTCCCCGACCAGCTCCTCGACCAGGTCTTCCACGGTCACGACGCCATCGGTGCCGCCGTACTCGTCGACTACGATCGCCAGGTCGGCGTCGGCCGCGCGGAGCGCTTCGAGCACACCGTCCAGGTTGAGGCTCTCCGGGACGTAGACCGGCTCGCGCGCCACCGCGGCCACCGTCGTGGTCGACCTTCTCGCCGGGGGTACGCCGAGCGCGTCGGGGACTCCGGCCACGCCGGTCACCAGGTCGAGCGTCTGCTCGTACACCGGAAAGCGGGTGCGCCCGGTCTCCTGGGCGGTGGCGATCAGCTCGGCCACGGTCGCGGTGCTCTTGAGCGCCACCACGTCGACGCGGGGCGTCATGGCCTCGGCGGCCCGCTTTTCGCCGAACCGGATCGTGCGCTGGAGCAGCCGCGCCGTCTCGGTGGGCAGCGCGCCGGCCCGCGCCGAGATGGCGGCCAGCAGCCCCAGCTCCTCCGGGGAACGCGCGTTTGCCAGCTCCTCCTGCGGCTCCACGCCGAGGCGGCGGACCAACCAGTTGGCCGCGTTGTTGAGGCCCCGGATCAGCCAGCCGAAGACCAGCGAGAAGCCGCGCATCGGACCGGCCGTCGAGAGGGCCACCGGCATCGGGCGGGCGAGGGCCGCGTTCTTGGGTACAAGCTCGCCGAAGAGCATCGACAGCAGCGTCGCGAGCACGAGCGCGAGGATCGGCGTGAGCGAGCTGGTGAAGTCGCCGGCGAGCGGGCGGATCGCCGGCGCGAAGAGTTTGGCCAGCGCGGGCTCGGCGAGATAGCCGGTCAGCAGCGCGGTGATCGTGATGCCCAGCTGCGCGCCGGAGAGCTGGAACGACAGCTCGTGCAGCGCCTTTCGCGCGGTGACGGCACGGCGGTCGCCCGCCTCGGCCCGCTGGCCGATCTCCGCCCGATCGACCGTGACGAGGGCGAACTCGGCTGCGACGAAGAAGGCATTGCCCGCTGTCAGGCCGGCGAAGCCGATCAGCGGAAGGATGGCGGTAAATAAGAGCCCGTCGATGGTCGGTTCACCTCGGCGGTGATTCTCCCACGTCAGCGCGTTATCGGGAGGACACGCGAATGGCCAGGATGCCGAGCACCACGCCCAGCACCGCGCCGATCGCGTTGTTGACCCAGTCGTAGCCGACGCACTCGCGACCGAGGTGCATGACCGACTGAGCGACCTCGATCGCGGCGGAGAGCAGTACACCCGCGCCGGCCACGAGTACCGGGCGGCGGCTGACGAGCAGCCCGAAGAAGGTCAGCGGTACGAACATCAGGATGTTGCCGACCCGCTCGCCCCGCTCGGTCGTCGCGACCACCGCGTGCCACAGCCCACCGGTGTCGGAGAGCGAGCGGAAGCACTGGTCGACGCCGTCGATGCCGGGCACCCCGATCAGCATGTGCGGGGCGGGCGGCAGCGTCAGCGTGAGGACCACCGCGAGGCTGAGCAGCAGGCCGAGTGTCGGCCAGGCCGGCCAGCCCCGCCCCCGCGCGACCCGCCGGTGCACCGCGAGGGCGATGGCCGCCAGCAGCACGAACGTCACCAACGGCCACGGTTGGGAGAGAAAGTCGATGGCCCAACCGCGCACCCGTGTTTTCTACCGGACCCGCGCCGGGCCCTGTGCCGGCAACCCGACAGCCGGGCCGGTTATGCGTCGGCCTTGACCGATCGGAGGAGTACGGTCGCCACGTCGACGACCTCCACCTGCTCGTTTGCTCCCTTGCCGGTCACACCGTCGTTGATCATCGTGTGGCAGAACGGGCAGCCGACCGCGATCGTGGTCGCACCGGTGGCCAGCGCCTCGTCGACCCGCTCGGTGTTGATGCGCTTGCCGATCCGCTCTTCCATCCACATGCGGGCACCACCGGCGCCACAGCAGAACGACCGCTCCTGGTTGCGCGGCATCTCGGTGACACCGTTGGCGGCGGCGCCGGCCAGCACCTCGCGTGGCGGCGTGAAGACGCGGTTGTGGCGGCCCAGGTAGCAGGGGTCGTGGAAGGTGACCGTGCCGTCCAGCGGCTGCACCGGCGTCAGCTTGCCGGCGCCGACCAGCTCGGCCAGGAGCTGCGTGTGGTGCACGACCTGCACGTTGTTCAGCCCGAGCTGGGGGTACTCGTTGGCGAGCGTGTTGAAGCAGTGCGGGCAGCTCGCGACGATCTTGGTGACCTTCGCCTCGGTGAGGGTCTCCACGTTCTGCTGGGCGAGCATCTGGAAGACGAACTCGTTGCCGATCCGCCGGGCCGGGTCGCCGGTGCAGGTCTCCCCCTCGCCGAGGATGGCGAAGTCGACCCCGGCCTCGTGCAGGAGCGTGGCCACGGCGCGGGCTGTCTTCTTGGCCCGGTCTTCGAACGCCGCCGCGCATCCGACCCAGTACAGGTACTCGAACTCGGTGTCGCCGTCGGCCCGCTTGATCTCGAAGTCGAGGCCCTTGGTCCAGTCTTCGCGCGTGTTGGGCGGGGCGCCCCACGGGTTGCCCTTGTTTTCCAGGTTGCGCAGCATGACGCCGGCCTCGGACGGGAACGACGACTCGATCAGCACCTGGTAGCGCCGCATGTCGACGATGTGGTCGACGTGCTCGATGTCGACCGGGCACTGCTCGACGCAGGCGCCGCAGGTGGTGCACGACCACAGCACGTCCGGGTCGATCACGCCCTGCTCGTCGGGGCCGCCGATGAGTGGCCGCTGCGCCTCGGCGAGGGCGAGCGCGTCGACCTTGGAGTGGTCGGCGCCGTCACCGCCAGCGAGCAGGTACGGCGCCTTCGCGTACGCGTGGTCGCGCAGCGAGAGGACCAGGAGCTTCGGCGACAAGGGCTTGCCGGTGTTCCAGGCGGGGCACTGGGACTGGCACCGGCCGCACTCGGTGCAGGTGGTGAAGTCGAGCAGGCCCTTCCAGGTGAACTGCTCGACCGTCGCGACGCCGAACTGGTCCTTTTCCGGGTCGGCCTCCTCGAAGTCGAGCGGCTTGCCGTTTGAGGTCATGGGGCGCAGGCCGCCGAGGCCCGAGCCGGCGGGGCGGTCGGGGTCGCGCTTGAAGAAGATGTTGAAGAACGCGGCGAACCGGTGCCACGCTACGCCCATGGTCACGTTTGTCGCGATGGTGATCAGCCAGGTCATCGACACGACGATCTTCACCGCGGCGACGATGGAGAGCCCCGCCTCGGAGTCGGGCAGGATGCCGCCGAGCGCGTGCGAGACGGGGGCGGCCCAGGTCGGCCACTCCATGTGACCGGTGGCCGCCTTGAAGCCGCGGATCACGAAGCCGCAGACCAGGACGGCGACGATCACCCACTCGACGAAGTAGCCCTGCCACATCGTCGAACCGGTGAAGCGGGAACGACCCTGCGGGCGGGTCGGCCGGTTGGCCAGCCGGATGCCGATGAGCACCAGGATGCCGGCCAGGCCGAAGACCCCGATCAGCTCGGTCGCCAGGCCGTAGACCGCCCAGCCGCCGATGATCGGGAGGCCGGCATTCGGGTCGACGACCTCGAAGTATGCCTCCAGCACCAGCAGCGACAGCACGATGAACGCGACCATCACGAACCAGTGCGCGGCTCCGACCACCGACCACTTCAGCATCCGCGTGTGGCCGACCGTCTCGGTAAGCATCTGCCTGGTGCGCGTGGCCTTGTCGCCGAAGCGCGTGGGATCCGGCTGCCCCAGCCGGATCACCGCCAGGATGCGCGACACCGCCCGGACGGCCAGCACGACCGCGACCACGGTGATCACGCCCGCCACGGCAGTGGTCAGGATCTGGACGGTGCCCATGTACGTGCCCTCCCAGAGGAGAAGGTGTGGCCTCGTCGCCACGAGGGCAGCGTACTGGTTCGGTTACCGAACGGTAACGTGACGTGAATAAAGTCGCAGCCCAGGCACCACCTTACGGGTTTGCCTCGGACTTGTGGATCACCGCCAGCGCGAGAGCAGGATCAGCGAGGCCACCATCGAGCCGAAGCCGACCGCGAGATTCCAGTAGCCCCAGGACGCGACGGGGTAGGCGGTCTCCGACAAGTAGTAGACGACGAGCCAACCGATGCCGGCGAAGATCAGCCCCACGGCTGTGATCGGCAGCCAGATCGGGCTCGGCTTCTTGGCGGCCTGAGCTGCCGACGGACGAACGTCGGTCGGCGGGGTGTAGACCTTCTTCTTCCGGACCTGCGACTTGGGCACGACGCTTACTCCTGTCGACACTTTGGTACATAGATTAGCGCCGCTGCACCCGGCCGTCAGCCGGGCGAGGCTCGCACCTACCGCTAGAGTAGTCAAGCCGGCGCGCGGAAGCACGAGGGGGCTGAGACGGGTGGAGTACACATCCGGTGTCACCTCTTGGCGCGTGGCGCTGCGCCGGGCCGCCGCAGGGCTGTTCTCCCGGCGCCCGAGGCGGGGGCGTTTCGGCTGGTCAGTGGGGGTTCCGCTGATCGCCGTGGCGGCTGGCCTGCTCTTCACCACCAGCGCCACCACCGCCAATGGCACCTCCCTGCGCGAGGATCGCCGTCCCCATCTCGCCCAGCTGATCGAAGACCGGCGGGAGCGGGTCGAGGAGAGCGACCGGCAGCGTGCGGCCCTGCTCAACGAGGTCGAGGCGCAGACGGAGGAGCTGGCCGGCACGGACGCGCCGATCGCCGAGCAGCGCAGCCGGGGCGACGCGAGCCGCCAGGACGCGGGCTTCACCGCGCTGCGCGGGCCGGGACTGACCGTTGAGCTAGATGATGCGCCCCGGTTGGGCGAGAGCCGTCCGGGCAACCCCAGCAACGATGACCTCGTTGTACACCAGAGCGACGTCCAGGCCGTGGTCAACGCGATGTGGTCCGGCGGCGCCGAGGCGATGTCGATCATGGGGGTCCGCGTGATCTCCACAAGCGCGGTTCGCTGCGTGGGCAACACCTTGCTGCTCCACGGGCGGGTCTACTCCCCGCCCTTCCGGATCACCGCGATCGGCGACCCGGCCAAGCTGCGGGGCGCCCTCGACGACTCCGATGGCGTGCAGCTGTTCCGTGACCTTGTCGACCACTTCGGCCTGGGCTACCGGGAGACCGTGGAAGGGAGCGTGACCGTGCCGGCATACGACGGTTCCAGCGCCCTCAGCGAGGTCGAGGTGCCGCGGTGAGTGTGCAGACCATGAGGCTCGGCAGCGGGCGCAGCGCGCGGCTCGCCAGCGCGCGTGAGCGGGCCGAGTGGCCCGGCAGCAGGCGCGGACGCCGGCCCGACGCGTGCGAGGAGCCGAAGTGAGCGCCGTCCGGTGAGCCGGCACCGCGCACCGGACGAGCAGGAACCGACGACGATCATCCCTAGGGTGACCGGCGACGAGCCGCCGCCGCGGGCGGTGCGTCCCTCACCACGGCCCGCCTCGCGACCACCGGCCCCGGGCGCCGCGCCCGGCCCGGCACAGGGGCCCGTCGCTGGACGGCCGCCGGCCGACCTGCCCACCACGCGGGCGCCGGTCGACATCAGCGAGGCGGCCACGACGATCATCCCGGCGGTGCCGGCCGACGCGACTGGGCTGCTCGGGGCCATACCGCCGGCGCCACCCAAGCCCGACCCGGCTGCCGGCGCCGCGACTGCCGGGCAGCCCAAGCCGCGCCGGGGCGAGCGGGTCGTGAAGCTGCGGCCGGAGCAGACCGACGAGGGCTACAAGAGCGTCTACTCCGAGCTGACCCGCCCCACGATCGGCTCCCGCATCCGCGCTGGCATCCGCGGCGCCGGCGAGATCATGATCACGTTCGGCGCGGTCGTGCTGCTCTTCGCGGCGTACGAGGTCTGGGGCACCACCGCGGCCATCGGCTCCCACCAGGACACGCTCGACCAGCAGCTCGCGCAGCAGTGGGACCAGCCCGACCCGACCGTCGGCCCCACCGCCGCGCCGAGCGCCACGCCCGCCCCGCTCGCCGGCAACGCGATCGCCCGCCTCTACATCCCCCGGCTGGAGAAGCAGTGGGTCGTCGTGGAGGGCGTGACACAAAAGGACATTCGGTACGCTCCGGGCCACTACCCGGCGAGCGCCGATCCCGGCAAAGTGGGCAATTTCGCGGTCGCCGGGCACCGCAACCGGGCCACCTTCTGGCGGCTCGACGAGCTCGACCCCGGCGACGCGATCGTGGTCGAGACCAAGACCGACTGGTACATCTACAAGGTCAGCCAGACCCGCATCGTCAAGCCGACGCAGGTCGAGGTCGTGGCACCGGTGCCCGGTCGGCCCGGCGCCAAGCCCACCAAGGCCATGGTCACGCTCACCACGTGCAACCCGAAGTTCGACAACTACCAGCGGCTGATCGTCCACGGCGAGCTGACGCGCAAGCAGGCTCGATCCGCCGGCCAGCCCGCGGAGCTGGGTTAGGGGCCGGGGCGTGTACGCGTGGATCTGGCGCCACCTGCCGTTTCGCGCGTGGCCGGCCAAGCTGGCCACGTCGCTGGTGCTGCTCGCCGCGATCGGCGCCCTGCTGTGGTACGTCGTCTTCCCCTGGGCCCAGCCGCTGCTCCCCTTCGACGACGTGCAGGTGACCGAGGACTCCGGCGTACCGGGCGGCGGCCCCGCCGAGCCGGGGGGCGGTGACGAGCCCTCCATCGACGACGAGCACGATATTCCGTACAGCACCGAAGAGCCCGCGACACCAAGGTGATGGCATGCGCGTCCTCGTGATCGACAACTACGACTCGTTCGTCTTCAACCTGGTCCAGTACCTGGGCCAGCTCGGCGCCGAATGCGACGTGCGGCGCAACGACGAGGTCGACCTGGCCGCCGTCGGCCGCGCCGGCGCCGCCGGCGTCCTCCTTTCCCCCGGCCCGGGTACGCCCGAGCGCGCCGGCATCTGCATGGACGTGATCCGGGAGTACGGCGGCAAGCTGCCCATCTTCGGCGTGTGCCTGGGCCACCAGGCGTTCGGCGCGGCGTACGGCGCGACCGTCAACCGGGCGCCGGAGCTGCTGCACGGCAAGACCTCCGACGTACACCACAAGGGGGCGGGCGTGCTCGCCGGGCTGCCCGACCCGTTCACCGCGACCCGCTACCACTCGCTGGCGGTGGTCGAGTCGACGCTGCCCGACGAGATCGAGGTGACCGGCCGCACCGAGTCGGGCGTGGTCATGGCGATGCGCCACCGTGACCTGCCGATCGAGGGCGTGCAGTTTCATCCCGAGTCCGTGCTCACCGAGGGCGGCCACCTCATGCTGGCAAACTGGCTCGCCGCCTGTGGCCTGCCGAGCGCGCTCGACCGCGCGCCCGAGCTCGCTGCGGAGGTGGAGGAACGCAGGCGCGCCGCCTTCGCAGCGTAGGGCGAGTTATCCACAGGCCACCAAAGTTATCCACAGGCTTATCCATCGCACTTAACTTGATCTGTCCATGCCTGTAGACGCGGCGGATCTGATCAAGAAGAGGCGGCGCCGGTGCCGCCGGTCGTCGTCTGGGCCCGCCCGCAGACCGGCCATGCCCTTAATGAAAACCGGCCGTTCACAAGGGGTCGGTCGAGCCGAAGCGACCGGAGCGCCGGGTCAGCCGTCGTCCGACCCGCCGCCACCGGTGCCTGGCGACGGCGACTCCGACGGTGTCGGCGAGGTCGGCGGCGGCGAGCTCGGCTCCTCGTCCGGCTCGACGAAGATGGTCAGCACGATCCTGCTGCCCTTCTTCGCCTTGCCGTCTTCGCTCTGTGCCTGCACAGTGCCGATCTGGCTGGCGGACGACGCCGCGTCGCCATCCCGGCGCGTGACTTCGAAACCAGCCTCTCTCAACTCGTTTTCGGCGCTGTCGGCATCGTCGCCCACCACGTTGGGGACCGCTACGATGTTGCCGCGCGAGACCCGGATGACCACCACCGCATCCTTGGCCACCCTCTTGTTCGCGTCTGGCACCGCGACGACCTGGTCCTTTGCCACCTCGTTGTCGACCTCCTCGACCTGCGGCGTCAGGTCGAGGTCGCGCAGCCGCGCTTCGGCCGCCTGGCGTGTGCTGCCGACGAGGTCGTCAGGCACCAAGATCTCCTGTGGACCTTGGCAGATGTTGAAGACGACCTCGGTGTTGTTGTTGACCCGCTCGCCCTCGGCCTGGCTCTGCTGGGCGACCGTGCCCTTCTCGCAGTCGTCGCCGAAGTACGGGTCACCTTCCGTCGCGACGAGTTCGGCGTTGCGGAGGGCGGCCAGGGCGTTGGCCTTCGGGAGGCCGATTACGTTGGGCACCGTGGTCTGCGGTATCTCGTTGTCCTGGTTGTTGAGGTACAGGCCGGCCACCAGAGCGATCACCGCGAGTACACCGAGCGTGCTGAGCGCGGCGATCACCCAGGCGGACGCCCTCCGTCGGCTCGGGTCGCCGACGCGAGCGGTGGGACGGGTGGCGGCGTTGATGTGGCGGGTGACCGCGGTCTGGCCCATCATCGCGACGGTCTCGGCCTCGCGGAGCACCGGCGTCGCCATGACGGGGCGCCCGGCGGCGGCGCGGAGCAGGTCGGCCCGCATCTCCTGTGCGCTCTGGTACCGGTTGAGCGGATTCTTCGCGAGCGCCTTGAGCACGATCGCGTCGATGTCCGGGTTGACCTCCGGGTTGATCTCGCTGGGCGCCCGCGGATCTTCCCGTACGTGCTGGTAGGCCACGCTCACCGGGCTGTCGCCGACGAACGGCGGGTGACCGCAGAGCAGCTCGAAGATCACGCAACCGGCGGCGTAGACGTCGGAGCGGGCGTCGACCGCCTCGCCCCGCGCCTGCTCCGGCGACAGGTACTGCGCGGTGCCGATCACGGCGCTGGTCTGCGTCATCGTGGTGGCACCGCTGGCCAGGGCCCGGGCGATGCCGAAGTCCATGACCTTGACCTGACCGTTTTGGGTCAGCATGACGTTTCCGGGCTTGATGTCCCGGTGGATGATGCCGTGCCGGTGGCTGAACTCCAGCGCGGCGCAGATGTCCGCGGAGATCTCCAGAGCACGCCGGGGCATCAACCGCCCCTCGGCGGCGAGCACCTCCTTGAGCGTGCGCCCGTTGACGAACTCCATGACGATGAACGGCAGCGTCTCGCCGGTCGGGGCGATCTCTTCACCGGTGTCGTAGACGGCGACGATGGCCGGGTGGTTGAGGGACGCGGCGTTTTGCGCCTCGCGGCGGAAGCGCATCTGGAACGTCTGGTCGCGAGCGAGGTCGGTGCGCAGCATCTTGATCGCGACGTCGCGGCCTAGCCTCAGGTCGCGGCCGCGGTGGACCTCGGCCATGCCGCCGTAGCCGAGCAGCTCGCCGACCTGGTACCTGCCACCGAGCAGGCGGGCCTGCGCAGTCATCTCGTCTGTCGTCCTTCGCTCGTCTGTGCGTCACCCAGGCGGCTCACCGAACCTGCCCCACCCGACGGTACGGGGCGCTCCTGCGAAGCGTCTTGGCGCACCCACATCTGCAACCCGGTTGGAACCGAGCTCGAATTGTTCTGCTCCTGCTGTCCCAGCAAGTAGGAAATGAGGCCGGCACAGAGCAGCACCAGCACCCCCAGCACCACCGCCAACACGATGAGGATCTGCCGATTCGTGGAACTTTCTTCGGGCTGGGCCTGCGGGTAGCCGCCGTACTGCTGCGCGGGATGGGCATGCGGCGCGTTTGTCGGGACCACCGGCCGGCCGGGCGGCACGGGCGAGGCGCCTGGCCGGTAGCCGCCCGGTGGCGGGGGCGCCGGCCGGTACGGCTGCTGGGACACCGGTGCGGGCGGAGCCGCGACCGGGCTTCCGGGCGGCGGGTACGCGGGCGTGGTGTGCGGCGGAGCGGGGGTGCTCCCGGGACCTGGGGACGAGGTGGGCGCCGGGGAAGCGGGTCGGCCGGGCGGGGCCGGGCGGGCCGGGGGCGCCGAGCCGAGCGTCGCCGCGGCCTGGCGGGCGACCGCGCCCAGCATGGCGGCGGTCTGGAAGCGGGCGGCCGGGTCCTTGGCCATCGACTGGTCGACGATGCGCCGGATCGCGGGCGGGATGTCGCCGGGAAGCGGGCGGGCCTGATCCCGCACGTGCTTCATGGCAATTTCGAGCGGATTGTCACCTTCGAACGGACGGTGGCCGGAGAGGCACTGGTAGGCCACCACGCCAAGCGCGTAGATGTCGGACGCCGCCGTCGCGGTGCCACCGGCCGCCTGCTCTGGCGAGATGTACGACGCCGTGCCCAGCACCGAGCCGGCCGCGGTGAGCTGCCCCACCATGGCCGAACGGGCGATGCCGAAGTCGGTGAGCACCAGCGTGCCGTTGGGGCGTACGAGCAGGTTGCCCGGCTTGACGTCGCGGTGCACGATGCCCTTCTCGTGGGCAGCCTGGAGCGCGTCGGCGGCCTGGGCGACCAACGCCATGGTGCGAGCCGGCGTGAGCCGGCCGACCCGGCTCAGCGTGCGCGACAGGGCATCTCCCTCGACGTACTCCATGACCAGGAACGCGATCTGCTGGTCGCTGCCGTAGTCATACACGTCTACGACGCCCGGATGGTTGATGGTCGCCATCGTGCGCGCCTCGCCACGGAAGCGCTCGGCGAAGCCGGGCTCCTCCAGCAGGGCCGGGAGCAGGATCTTCACGGCGACGGTGCGGCCGAGCACCTCGTCGGTGCCGCGCCACACGTCACCCATGCCACCACTGGCGATGCGCTCGTCGAGGCGGTAACGACCGCCGAGCAGGACGCCGCGACTGAGCATCAGTCGCCTCCTCGGTCCCGAATCACGGCCTGCATGATCCGGCCGCCGATCTCGGCGGCGGCGGCACTGCCGCCCGACTCGCCGGCCCTCTCCAGCAGTACGCAGACCGCGGAGATCGGTTCACCGTTGCGCATCACGAAGCCAATGAACCATCCGTGGTCGCGCGGATCCTCCCCATCCTGTGCCGTTCCGGTCTTGCCACCGACCGTGTACCCGCTGATCCGGGCCCGCCGTCCGGTGCCGTTTTCGACGACGCTGACCATCATCTGCTGGAGGTCGGCGGCGACGTCGCCGCTGACCGGGTTGTTGAGCTTCTTCGGCGAGGCGGTGCCGATCGTACGGCGGTCGGGGCCGAGGAGCTGCTGCACCAGGTACGGCCGCATCCGCTCGCCACCGTTGGCGACCGTGGCCGCGATCATGGCGCCCTGGAGCGGCGTCATCCGCACGTTGTTCTGCCCGATGCCGGACTGGGCGAGCGCGGCCGGGTCTTCGCTGCCGTCCGGGTTTTCCATGTCGCCCGTACGGCTCGCGGCGACCGGAAGCCCACCGCCGTCGAGGTTGCCCACGCGGAGGTCGGTGGTCTCGAAGCCGAACGCCTGCGCCTTCTCCTTGATCTTGTCGGAACCGAGGTCGACCGCGAGCCGGGCGAAGCCCGTATTGCACGACTCGGTCAGCGCCTCGATCAGGGTCACCTCGGACTCGGGGCAGATACTGGGCTGCGAGTTGCGGATCGGTGTGCCCGAGGTGGGCGGCGTGTACGAGGGGCCGGCCTTGATGCGGGTCTGCTGGGTGCGGCCCTCTTCGAGCGCGGCAGCCGCGTCGATCACCTTGAACGTCGAACCGGGCGGCAGCACCTCGCCGAGCGCCCGGTTTCGGAGCGGGCCGTCCTCGGCGGCGTTGAGCTTGTCGTACGCGCTCTGCGCCGCCCCGGTGTCGTGGCTGGCCAGCGGATTGGGGTCGAAGCTCGGCATGGAGACCAGTGCCTGGATCGCGCCGGTCTTGGGGTCGAGCGCGATCGCGGCGCCCCGCGTCGAGCCCACATTGTTGCCGGCCAGACCCTCGATCGCCGTCTGCTGGGCGCGCATCGAGAGGGTCAGCACCACGTTGCCGCCAGCGGTGTCCTCGCCGGTGAACATGTCCCGGAACCGGTCGGCGAAGAGCCGGTCGCTCGTGCCGGCCAGGAATTCGTCTTCGGCCTGCTCGATGCCGGTGGCGCCGAGGTTGACCGGCTTGTAGCCGATCACGTGCGCGAACTGGCTCTTGAACGGGTAGGTGCGCAGGTACTTGAGCTCGCCGTCGGTGGCCTGGTTTTCGGCGAGCGCCTTGCCGGCCACCTCGATCACGCCACGCGGCCGGTTGTACTCGTCGACCTGCACGCGCGCGTTGTACGGACTCGTGCGGTATTCGTCGGCCTTGTACGCCTGCACCCAGTTGAGGTTGGCGAAGAGCAGGCCGAAGAGGACCATCACGACCACGCCTGCGCG
The DNA here is from genome assembly GCF_042433955.1 of Phytohabitans kaempferiae. Taxonomy (NCBI): domain Bacteria; kingdom Bacillati; phylum Actinomycetota; class Actinomycetes; order Micromonosporales; family Micromonosporaceae; genus Phytohabitans; species Phytohabitans kaempferiae. Next base: position 58,211 of record NZ_JBHLUH010000077.1, read on the forward strand.
GCGAAGGGGTGCGTTCACGACCTGATCACCTCCGTCGGGGCGCCGTGCAGTTGGGCCGGGGGCCCGCCACCGCCCGGGCCGCCGGGCCGCCCCGCGGGGGCACCGGTGACCGGCCGGCCGGCGGCATCGGAGATACGCAGCAGCATCCCGATGATCAACCAGTTGGCCATCAGCGACGAACCACCGGCGGAGAGGAACGGCGTGGTCTGGCCGGTGAGCGGGATCAGGCCGGTGACGCCACCGACGATCACGAAGACCTGAAGGCCCAGCGTGAACGCGAGGCCGCCGGCGACCAGCTTGCCGAACGAGTCGCGTACGGCCAGGCCGGCACGGAGCCCGCGCTCGACGATCAGCAGGTAGACCACCAGGAGGGCGGAGAGGCCGAAGAGCCCGATCTCCTCACCGAGCCCGGCGAAGACGAAGTCGCTCACGACGAGCGGGATCTTGTTGGGCTGGCCGCCACCGGGACCGGCACCGAAGAGGCCGCCCGTGCCGAGGCCGAGCAGCGACTGCACCATCTGGAAGCCGTCGTCGTACGGGTCGGCGAACGGGTCGAGCCAGATGTCGGCGCGCTGGTAGAAGTTGGCGAACGGACCGCCGATGCTCGCGCCCAGCGCGTAGGCCAGGAAGGCACCACCGAAGAAGAGCAGCAGACCGATGATCAGCCAACTGACCCGCTCGGTGGCGACGTACAGGATCACCACGAACATGCCGAAGTAGAGCAGTGCCGTGCCGAGGTCCTTTTCGAAGACGAGGACCAGGAGGCTGAGCATCCACACCGCGACGACCGGGCCGAGGTCACGCCCCCGCGGGAAGTCGATGCCGAGGAAGCGGCGGCTGGCCAGCGAGAGCACCTCGCGCTTGCGTACGAGGTAATAGGCGAAGAACGAGACCAGCGCGAGCTTGGCGAACTCACCGGGCTGGATCTGGAAGCCGCCCGGGAAGATGATCCACAGCTTGGCGCCGTTGATCTCGGAGAACCGCCGCGGCAGCACCGCTGGGATCATCACGAGCACGATGCCGACCAGGCCGAGCGTGTACGCGTACCGGGAGACGGCCCGGTGGTCGCGCACGATGATCAGCAGACCGGCGGCGAGCACGACCGCGATGAGCGTCCAGGCCAGCTGCCGCCCGCCAACGCCGGAGAAGATCGGCAGGTCGGCCCGCTCGTTGGCATCGGCGAACGCGAGGTCGAGCCGGCGCAGGAATGCCACGCCCAGCCCGTTGAGCAGGGCGACGGCCGGCACGATCGCGGGGTCGGCGTACGGCGCGAGGAACCGGATCACGACGTGCAGCGCGAGGAACACCCCGGCCACCAGCGCGACCGGTACCCAGAAGTCGCTGGTGATCGTGTCGAGCGCGGTCGCCTCGACCGTCGCGGCGTACGCCCCGACGAGGATCATCACGAAGATGAGCAGGGTCAGCTCGGCGTTGCGCCGACCGCGCGACTCCCGGACACGCGGCATCTCGCCCGTGGTGGCGGGCCCGGGTGCCGGCACGGCTGGGGCGGTCACGACTTAATCCCTGCTGTTTCTGTAAGGGACGCTCAGTCCGCCGAACGGCACCCGGTCGGGTCGACCGGCGGGTCCGAGAAGGCGGGCGGTGCGTCTGGGGTGCTGGCCGGTCCCGAGCCGGCGGGCGAAGAGGTAGCGGACGGCTGGGTAGCCGGTTCGCCGGTGGCCGCGGTGGCGCTCGCTTCCGGCGAGACGCTCGGCGACGGGCTCTCGTCGGGCGTCGGCGTCGACGAGGGCGGGCAGGTCGGCTTCAGATTGGGATTGGTGGGGCTGTCGGAGGTCAGCTCGGCGAGACGGCGCTGCGCGTCGGGCTCGTCGTCGGCCTGGATGCCCTGCTTGACCCGATCCTGAGCGACCGAGGTGAGGTCGTCGAGCCGCGTGCCGCTGGTCTCGTGGACGCTCGACAGGCTGAGCCCGGCGATCTGCCCTGGCACACCGCGGAAGACCGCGAGCTGACCCTGGTCGGTCGCGCCCACGTAGTACTGCCGCTGCGTGTAGCTCCAGCCGACCCACATCCCGCCGCCCAGGATGGCGAGCAGCCCGACGAGCAGCAGCGCGGTGCGTGCCGGATGCCGGCGCGGGCGCTCGGGCTCGTCGTGGCCACCACCGTTGGACCCGTTGCCTGCCTCGGGCGCGGCCGCGCGGGGCGCCGCCGCCTGGAGGGCCGAAGCGCGGGCCGCCGGGGTCGACTCGTCGGCCGACGTGGCCATGCCGCGGTCGCGGGCGGCCGCGCCGCCCACGATCGGAGCCGCCTCGAGGATGTCCTGGTCGGTGGCGTCGGCGACGACCACGGTGATGTTGTCGGGCCCGCCGCCCCGCAGCGCGAGCTGGACGAGCCGCTCGACGCAGTGCTGGGGATCGGTGAACTCGGTGAGCGTCTCCGCGATGGTCTCCGCGCTCACGACGCCGGACAGGCCGTCGCTACAGATCAGGTAGCGGTCGCCGGGGAGCACCTGACGAACCGAGTACTCCGGGTCGATGTCGCGGCCGTCCAGCGCACGGGTGAGCAGCGAACGCTGGGGGTGGCTGCTCGCCTCCTCCTGGCTGATCCGGCCCTCGTCAACCAGCATCTGGACGTACGTGTCGTCCTTGGTGATCTGGTTGAAATCGCCGTCTCGGAGCAGGTAGGCCCGCGAGTCACCGATGTGGACCATCCCGATCTTGCTACCCGAGAAGAGCACAGCGGTGAGCGTCGTGCCCATGCCCTCCAGGTGCGGGTTGGCGTCGACGGTGTCCCGGAGCTGCTGGTTGGCCGTATCGACCGCGCCTCGAAGGGCGTCGACCAGGGCATCGCCGGGCACGTCCTCGTCGAGGGGAGCCATCGCGGCGATGACGATGTTGCTGGCGACGTCACCGGCGGCCATGCCGCCCATGCCATCGGCGACGGCGAGCAGGCGCGGTCCGGCGTAGACGGAATCCTGGTTTCCGTCCCGGATCAGACCGCGGTCACTGTGTGCCGCATAACGCAAGGTGAGAGTCATGGCCGTAACTCAAGAGAAGTGCGGCCGATTCGGATCGGCACGCCGAGGGGTACGGGGGTTGGTCCAGTGACCTTAGCGCGATCCAGATAGGTGCCGTTGGTCGAGCCGAGATCTTCGATGAACCACTGCCCGGAGCGAGGAACCAGCCGGGCGTGTCGAGCGGACGCGTAGTCGTCGGTGATCACCAGGGTCGAGTCTTCCGCACGACCGATGGTGATCTGAGCCTCACCGAGGGTGATTCGGGTGCCGGCCAGCTGGCCGGCGGTGACCACGAGCTGGTGTGCCGCGCGGCCCCGCTTCACCTTGGCCGGGCGGGAGTGCCCCATCGACGCGCCAACCCCCCGCGGCGCGGCGACGAGGCGGCTACTCCTGGCCCCGGCGAACAGATCCCGGCGGATGACCCCGACCACGGTGAACACAAAGATCCACAGCAGGATGAGGAAACCGAACCGGGCAACGGTGAGGACGAACTCAGGCAACGTCCTTAGCCATCCACTCGGAACGTGAGGGTGGTCGTTCCGAGCTGGATCATGTCGCCGGGGTTGAGGGCGACGGCGGAGACGCGCTGGCCGTTGACCATCGTCCCGTTGGTCGATCCCAGATCGGTGAGCACCACCTGGGCACCGTCGAAGTCGAGCCGGGCGTGGCGGCGGGAGATGCCGACGTCAGGGAGGCGCAGGTTGGCCTGGTCGCCACGGCCGATGACGGTCGAACCCATCTGCAACGGATAGGTGCGCCCATCGCCGGAGACCAGCCGCACATTGCGCCCACCGCCGTGCTGCGGCGGAGGGCCGTAGCCGCCGGGGCCCTGCTCGTAGGGAGGGTAGGCAGGAGGCGCCGGCGCGTCGTACGCCGGCTGCTGGACGGGAGCCACCTCGCCACCGGTGTAGACCTCGGCGGTGACCCGGAACATCCCGGTGTCCAGCCCGTCACCGCGCTCGATCTCCACGATGACGTCGCCGTAGACGGTCCACGCCTGCTCGCCGATGAACTCCGCCTGAGACTGGGCGAGCTCCTGGGCGAGCGCGGCCGCGTACGGCGCGAGCCGGCTGTGGTCGTAAGGCGAAAGATCGATCACGTAGCGGTTGGGCACGAGCGTGCGCCCACCGGCCAGGATCGCCTTGTGCGCCTCGGCCTCCCGCTGCATGGCGTTGAGAATCTCGACAGGGTGGACTACCCCTTTGAACACCTTCGCGAAGGCCCCCTCGACCAGGCCTTCCAATCGCTTCTCGAAGCGTTGCAGCACGCTCACCGGCTCCTCCTCGGGTTCCGAGGACATGATGGTATCCGGCCGCCGCACGCGCAGGTTGCGCACCGACGTACCGCCCTACTGCCGGCCTGTCTCAGGTGGCCGGTGTTGCCGTGCTACTCTTCCCACGCGCCACGGGCAGTAACCTGCTCGCGGGGGTGGCAAACCTGTTCGTTGGGAAAGCCACGCACAGCGTAATATGCTGCCGCATCATATCCGGGGTCAGCCCCTGGATTCGGGGAAGTGGCGGAATGGCAGACGCGCACGGTTCAGGTCCGTGTGCCCGAAAGGGCGTGGGGGTTCAACTCCCCCCTTCCCCACCGCAGAGCTGAGGCCTCGTCCAAGGACGGGGCCTTCAGTGTTTAGGTCACTCTCCGATGGCCCGCTGCCAGGCGATCCGGCAAATCTGACGCAAGCTCGCATATCGGAAGGCGCCTTCATACCCGGCGCCGCTAACCGTTGTCTCGGGGCCGGCGCGGAGAGGATTCGCGGGCCGGCCGAGCTACCCGAGGATTCGGGCCGCCGGCGCCACCACCGCACACCGGGGACGTGGAAGGCCGTTCACGAGTCGTCGCCACCGACCGGACAGCAAACACGCTCCGGACGACCGGTCGCACCTGGACCGGGCGGGATTCATCACGGCCATACATTCAGTCGCGCCGAGCCATCCGTTGTAGTCGTTGCATTGGGCCTCGTGGTACCGAGCAAGGTTGGCACATACGTGTGGCGCACCTCACACGACGACCCGTCCTTCCATGTGAAGAGCGGCACCATCCGGGCCGGGCAACAGACCGCCTTCCCTCCAGGAATGCGCTTTCCTATGCTGGTCCCATGATGAGGATCGACGACGGGCTGGAGCCCGCCGGCCTGTTGCCCAAAATCGAGCGCCTCTGGGACGCCTCGGCCGAGAAGCTCGACTCGATAGAGAAGACGTGCCCGCCCGGCTCGCCCTCGCCGGTGTTCACCGTGGACGGTCGCTACACCGCCCGCGGCTGGACCGAGTGGACCCAGGGCTTCCAGTACGGCTCGGCGCTGCTCCAGTTCGACGCGACGGACGAGCGGCGCTTCCTGGACCTCGGGCGGGAGCTGACCGTCCAGGTGATGGCGAGCCACGTCAGCCACATCGGCGTGCACGACCACGGCTTCAACAACGTCAGCACGTACGGCAACCTGTGGCGGCTCATGCGGGAGGGCCGGGTCGACGACGGCGACCTCAACTTCTACGAGCTGGCCCTCAAGCTCACGGGCGCGGTGCAGGCGGCCCGGTGGCGGGAGACCGCCGACGGCACCGGCTACATCTACTCCTTCAACGGGCCGCAATCGCTCTTCGTCGACACGATCCGCTCGTGCCGGGCACTCTCGGTCTCCCACCAGCTTGGCCACGTGCTGATGGGCGAGCGCGACGAGCGAATCTCACTGCTCGACCGGCTGGCCCAGCACGCCACCAACACCGCCCGCTGGAACGTCTTCTACGGCGAGGGTCGCGACTCGTACGACATCCGCGGCCGCACCGCCCACGAGTCGATCTTCAACGTCAACGACGGCAGCTACCGGTGCCCGAGCACGCAGCAGGGCTACTCCCCCTTCAGCACGTGGACGCGCGGACTCTCCTGGGCGATGCTCGGCTTCCCCGAGCAGCTGGAGTGGCTCGACACGGTCAAGGACGTGCCCGCGGGCCTCGTCGACACCATGCTCAAGGCGGCCACCGCCACCTGTGACTTCTACATCGAGCACACGCCGGTGGACGGCATCCCGTACTGGGACACCGGCGCGCCCGGCCTCGCGCACCTGGGCGACTACCTCGACCGGCCAGCCGACCCGTACAACGCGCACGAGCCGGTGGACTCCTCGGCCGCCGCGATCGGCGCGCAGGGGCTGCTGCGACTCGGCCGCTACCTCACCGCGCGGGGCGAGACCGAGGCCGGGCGGCGCTACTGGCAGGCGGGGCTGACGGTGTGCGACACGCTCTTCGCCGAGCCGTACCTCAGCACCGACGCGCGCCACCAGGGCCTGCTCCTCCACTCCGTCTACCACCGCCCGAACGGCTGGGACCACGTGCCGGAGGGCCAGAAGGTGCCCAACGGCGAGTCGAGCATGTGGGGCGACTACCACGCCCGCGAGCTCGCGCTCTACGTGCAGCGCGTGGCGCGCGACGAGCCGTACTACACGTTCTTCGGGAGCGCGGAGTGAGCCCGACCGCCGTCGTCACCGGCGGTTCGCGGGGCATCGGACGCGGCGTCGTGCTCGCGCTCGCTTCTTCCGGGTACGACGTGGTGGTCAACTACGCCCGCAACGCCGAAGCCGCCAAGGAGGTGGCCGAGCGGGTCGAGGAGGCCGGGCAGCGGGCCCACCTCGTGCAGGCGGACATCGGGGCGGCCGCCGACCGGCAGCGGCTGGTCGAGGAGGCGGTCGGCGCGTTCGGCCGGATCGACCTGCTGGTCAACAACGCGGGCGTGGCGCCGGACGTGCGCGCCGACATCCTGGAGGCGACCGAGGAGTCGTTCGACCGGCTGGTCGGGATCAACCTCAAGGGGCCGTACTTCCTGACCCAGCTCGTGGCCCGCCACATGATCGAGCAGGTCGAGGCGGGCACGCTGAGCCACCCCAAGATCGTCATCATCTCCTCGGTCAGCGCGTACGCGGCCAGCATCAACCGGGGCGACTACTGCGTCACCAAGGCGGGCCTCGCGATGGCCGCCCAGTTGTACGCCACGCGGCTGGCCCAGCACGGCATCAACGTGTACGAGATCCGGCCGGGCGTGATCGAGACCGACATGACCGGCGCCGTGCGGGAGAGGTACGACGACCTGATCTTCAACCAGGGGCTCACGCCGATCCGCCGCTGGGGCCGCCCCGAAGACGTCGGCAAGGCGGTGGTGGCGGTGGCGACCGACCTGCTCCCGTTCAGCACCGGGCAGGTCATCGACGTGGACGGCGGCTTCCACCTCCGTACCCTCTGAAAACACAACAGGGCTCCCGCGCCGACTCGGCGCGGGAGCCCCGCCGACCTCCCCAGGTCGGTCCGAGAGCTGGCTAGAGCGTCAGCGTCCAGGTGTTGATGTAACCGGTGTCCGCCGAGTAGGCGTCCTGCACGCGCAGGCCCCACGTGCCGCTGCCGGCCTCGCTGGACAGGTTGACGGTGTAGGTCGTGTTCACGTTGTCGGCGCTGTCACCGATGCTGCTGTTCTTCAGCCGGTACGTGCTGCCGTCCGGGGCCACCAGATCGATGACCAGGTCGCCGCGGTACGTGTGCACGATGTTGACCGCCACCGTCGAGCTGGACGAGGCGTTGCGGCCGCACGCGATCGTGATCGAGCTGGTCGCGGTACCCCGGTCCGGGATGGCCACGTCGGTGCCGTTGGTGCCCGTGCAGGTGCCGGAGTTGCCGCCGGTCACGGTCAGGCTGTACGCGGCCGTCCGCTGGCCCGAGGCGCCGGTGCCGGTGATCGTGATCGGGTACGTCCCGTTGACGACCGAGGTCGTCGTGGAGATCGTCACCGTGGACGAGCCGCCCGACGTGACCGACGCGGGGCTGAAGCTCGCGCTCGCGCCGGCGGGCAGGCCGCTCGCCGACAGGCTCACCGACTGCGCCGAGCCGGCCGTGGTCGCCGTACCGACGGTCGCGGTGACCGAGTTGCCGGCCACGACCGAGCCCGACGTCGGCGACACCGACACCGAGAAGTCGTTGGCCGGCGGTGGGCCGTCGTTGACCACGAAGAGCAGGCGGTTGGGGGTACCGGTGCCCGGGTTGGTGACGACGTTGGGCGTGGAGTTGTTGACCAGGTAGTCGCGTACCTGGACGGGCGTCCACGTCGGGTTGGCGGCCAACACCAGTGCGGCCGCGCCGGCGACGTGCGGCGACGCCATCGAGGTGCCGCTGATCGAGTTGGTCGCGGTGTTGCTCGTGTGCCAGGCCGACGTGATGCTCACGCCCGGCGCGAGGATGTCGACGCAGGTGCCGAAGTTGGAGAAGCTGGCCGCCGCGTCGTTGCTCTGGGTCGCGCCCACCGTGATCGCCTCGGCGACCCGGGCCGGCGAGTAGTTGCACGCGTTCTGCCGGACGCCAAGCAGGTTGCCGTTGCCGGCCGCGACCGCGTACGTCACGCCCGAGTTGATCGAGTTGCGGACCGCCGTGTCGATCGAGGTGTTGGCGGCGCCACCGAGGCTCATGTTCGCCACGGCCGGCTTCACCGCGTTGGCGGTGACCCAGTCGACGCCACCAACGACACCGGCGAGCGTGCCGTTGCCCGAGCAGTCGAGCACGCGTACGCCGATGAGCTGTACGCCCTTGGCCACGCCGTACGCCGAGCCGCCGACCGTGCCGGCCACGTGCGTACCGTGGCCGTTGCAGTCATCCGCGGGGCCGCCGTCGACGGCGTCGAAGCCGCTCGTGGCCCGCGTGCCGAAGTCGTTGTGGCTGAACCGGATGCCGGTGTCGATGATGTACGCCCGCACGGTGGGCGCGGTCGACGGGTACGTGTACGAGTTGCTGAGCGGCAGGTTGCGCTGGTCGATGCGGTCCAGGCCCCAGCTCGGGGGGTTGGTCTGAGTGTCCTGGATGCGCACCGTGTGGTTCTGCTCGACGTACGACACCGCCGGGTCGGCCGCGATCCGGGCCGCCCGCGCCGCGGTGGCCTTCACCTCGAAGCCCCGCAGTGCGGCCCGGTACGTTCGCGCGACCGCCCCATCGTGCTTGGCCGCGAGGTCGCGCGCCGCCTTGTCGACACCCGTTCGGGTGACGGCGCTGTCCTTGAATACCACGATGTAGCTGTCGACGACCGCGGTGTCGCCGCCGGCGTTGCGGACCGTGCCGGTGGGCTCCTTCGCGAGCGCCGGCGGTGCCGCCAAAGCAACGGCCACCGTCACACCGACGGTGGCCAGGCCGAACGTCGCCAGACGGCGACGCGTGCGCGGGAGTGTCATCTCCCGTCCTCCCCTCTGACCGGCTTCACGGCCGTCCAGACGCTTGTGGCGCCGGATCGGACAGAGATGTTTGCCGATCGGAGGAGAGATTATGTGGAGTTGTCAGCCAGCGACAGATGTTGAACCTTCTATACCACCGGCGATAGGTAACCTGCGTACTCCCCCTCTCCGGAGTCGTGGGGCGGCCCGGCCTATCGAGGGCGGCCGCCGCCCTGCTGGAGGTAGAGGAGTTCGAGGATCGAGCGGGCCGCCTCGAACCAGCGGTCCAGCCATCCGGGCGGAGGCACGCTGCCCTTCGGGGGCAGCTCGAGGAGCAGGCCGCGCAGGAGCGGATGGTCGGCGAGCGAACCACCGGGGCTGTCCAGCCAGCCGGCCGGCGGGAAGACCGGCTCGGTCAGCCCGGACAGGTCGAGGCCACCGGAGCTGGCGCGGCCGGGCGCCGGCAGGTCTGACTCGGGCTCGAACTCACCGGCGTGCCCCATCCGCTCGCCCTGGTGCCCGTCGCGCCCGGGGAGGCCATCCCGCCCGACCAGGGCGTCACGGCCGTCGGTGCGGTAGCCGGCCGCAGGCGGCACGTACCCCACCGGCTCCGGGGGGAACCGCTCCTGAGTGCCCACCGGGCCATTCGCGCGCTCGTCAGGTGCAATCGTCATGCCCTCTACAACGAGGTTTGTTGACTCGCGACTCTGGCTACTGCGCGCAAGCTACCGTATACTCACTCGCTGTACCTATTAAGACGCGCGGCAATGCCGCGAGTGCACACAGCCGCGCCGCCATTACGGATGGCGACACGGCTGCGCACCAGACTGCGTTGCCCGTTACGTCACTGGACTAGAAAGCCACGCCTACCCGCTAGTCCAAGCCAAGTAAACGGATTGCTGTCAGCCGAGGTCGAACTCGCCGTCCTTGGCGCCACCGACGAACGCGTCCCACTCGTCGGCCGTGAAGATCAGCACCGGACCGGTCGGGTTCTTCGAGTCACGCACGGCGATCGCCTCGTCAACGAAAGCCACTTCCACGCAGTTGTCGCAGTTGGGGCCACTCCGCGAGCTCTTCTGCCAGACGGCACGGCTCAGGTCCAACCGGAACCCCTTTGTCTCCACTTCCACAATGGCTCCTCTGTCAGCTTTGCGATGAGGGCCACGGACTCCTCCGGTCGGAGGGCCGCGGCGCGGATGTGATCAAAGATGAACACATACTTCCGCAATTCCTCACTCTTCTCCAAGAAGAGCCCGCCCGTGGCGTTTTCGGCATACACGACCGCAGGGTCGCTCGGCTCAGGGAAGTCGAGGATCGCGAACGTCCCGTCCATACCGGCGTGACCACCGGCCTCGAAGGGCAGGATTTGCAGTGTGACATTTGGTAACTCCGCGGCCTCGACGAGTCGCTCGAGCTGAGCCCGCATGACGGCGTCGCCGCCCACGGGACGGCTCACGACGGCCTCGTCGAGGACCACCCACAGGTCGATTGGATCGTCCTGAGTCAGTAACGACTGACGGTTGAGCCGGACACGTACACGGCGTTCGACCTCGTCAGTCGTGATATCCGGCCGAGCGGCGCGGATCATGGCCTTGGCGTACTCCTCGGATTGCAGCAGTCCGGGGACCACCTGCTGCTCGTACGCCCGGACGGAGTTGGCCGCCTGCTCCAGACCGACATAGGCGCCGGTGAGCACCGTGCTGTACGGATGCCACCAACCCTTCTGGCGGGCCTCGCGGGCAATCTGGACGAGTTCTTCGCACTCGTCTCCACGCACGCCGTAGATGTCGAGCATGTCTCGCACATCACGCGGAGTAGCGGTGGTGTGGCCGGTTTCAATTCGAGAAATTTTCGATGCCGAACATTCCAGCCGCTCGGCAACACCTTCGATCGTCACTCCCGCGGCTTCACGCCGACGACGCAGCTCGGCCCCCAGCCGGCGACGGCGAATGGTCGGACTCCGACGCTCCACCACGGGTCACCTCCGCAAGTTGCGTCCTGAAAGTCCAAAGCGAGTCTGTCGCGAATCGGCGTCACGGGTATCCGTCACGGCGGACGCATGCTATGACGGAGCTGCGACATCGCGGGTGAACCGGTCCGCGGTTGCTAGGGGCGTAGGGCTCGCTCGCGCTGACACGCAAAGGCACCGGCACGTCCGGCCGGTACCGCGTTCAGTTTGCGCGTTTCCGGGCGGGACATCAAGCTGCGATCCGCCCCCATCGACCAAACCAGATCCGCCCGAAGTTGCAACTTGCATTGATCACGTTATTGATGCACCCTGTCCGTATGGCTCGGGTCACTTACAGTCTCCGGCCAGTCGGACAGGTCGCGGCCGCCGCCGCATCCTGAGGCAGTCCGACACTGGCGGAGACACCACCCCAGCGAGTGACCCCCGAGGTGAGCCGCGAAGCACGCGGTCCGGCAAGCTTTGGCTGAAGTTGGCAGTTTTGGGACAGGAGTCGATGTGTTACCCCGGTCCGGTGACGTCCTCCGCGTGACCCGTGAGGCGAGCGTCCAGTTCGCCGACCCGATGCTCTTTCGGGTGATCCGGGTCCACGATTGGCCGACCTATGACGGCTGGGTCTGGCTCGATGGCTACGAGCTCAACGGTGGCGGCGAGGCCGTCGAGCGCAGGTCGATATTCGTGAAGATCAGTGGGCTGCGCACGGTGGGGTCCGCACCGGACATCCGGCAGCGCAACGCACGGCATCCGGCCGCCCGGCCCACCGGCGTGCACACGCGTTCCCGCTGAGGTCGTCCACCTCAGGATCGCGCGGGCGCGGAGCCCGCGCGATCCTTTGCTGCCGCCTCCACGAGGGGAAAGATCACCTATCCGGCCGTTCGCCGGCCGGTGGTCCGCCGGCTCGCCTAGACTCGTAGGTACCCGCCGCCCCCACTCGTGATCCGGACCCCGAGCCTGGGGGACGGCATGATCAGCAAGCCGACCGCGCGACCGCGCGTATCACGGCATCCCTACTCCATTCGTGGGCTGAGCCTGCGCATCCTGCTCCTCGGCGCCATGCTGACGAGCCTCGCCATCGTCGTGGCCGGCGGCCAGCCGGTCGGTGCCGCATCGTCCGACGACAGGGGCGAGCGGATCCGCGATGCCGCCAGCATCAGCGACGGCGAGCCCGCCGGACCGCGGGCGCCGAGCGGCCAGCGCGCCCCCAGTACGGAAGCCGCGAGCCCCAAGGCGACGAGTGGCCCGGGCGAACCCGCGCGCGGACAGCGGTCGGAGGGCACGTCGAGCGGCGGCGCCACCGGGGGGATCGTGCCGGCGGCGAGCGCTTCCCCCGGTGCGGGCTCCGCGAGTCCGCCTTCCGCCGGGTCCGCTGGCGGGCCCCCGGACGACTGGCACCTCTATCACCACTGGGCCGACCCGTCCTGGCCGAGCCGAGGACAGGCGATGGGGGAACGGCTCGACCCCCGCCCCGGCGGCAGCCAGTGGGTCGACGTGCCACTGCCCACGCGGACTCAGGACGAGGAAGGCCGGGAGCCGACGGTCACGCCGACCGCCGACCCGCCACCGTCCAACGGCTGGACTCCGGCGCCGAGCGATCCCGTCGAGCCGCCGCCGAGTACGCCACCGGCGAGTACGCCACCGCCGAGTACGCCACCGCCGAGTACGCCGCCGGCGACCGCTTCGCCGCTGCCTCCGCCCAACCCCAGCGAGCCCGACGAGGAACCGGCCACTCCCACCCCGCCCAGCACGCGGAATCCGGCGCCGGGCGGCGACGCCGGCACGCCACCGGCGACCGGAAGCAGCCGGCCACCGACCACGCCGGGCCCGGACCAGGAGGGCCGGGACCAGGAGGGCCGGGACCAGGAGGGCCGCGGCCCGCGGACCGGGGCGCTGCCGCAGCCGGCCACCTCGGATCCGTACCAGCGTGACCCGTTGGCGGCCGGGCCCAACGCCGACGACCTGGGCCTCGGCGACCCGGTCGACGAGCCGACACCGACGCCCGAGCCGACCGTGACCGAGCGGCCGCCGGTGCCGCTGCGGGCCGAGCCGGCGGAGCCCCAGCCGGCGGGCGAGTACCAGCCGGCGGGCGAGTACCAGCAGACGCTGGTCTACTCGGGCCTGCTCGGCCTGGCGCTGGCGGTCATCGGCCTCACGATGGTCGGCCTGCGCCGCCGCCGCTGGTGAGGTGGGCCCGGTCGGGTCAGGAGGTCGGGGTCGGCTCCACGCGGGGCGTCGACGCGCTCGTGGGCGGCGTGGTCGGTGTGAGCGGGCTGGCGATCACCAGCGTCACCACGCCGCCGTCGGGTACGGTCTCGCCCTCGGCCGGGTCCGACTCGATCACGGTGCCCGGCTCCTCCCCCGCTGGCCGGTACACGAGCTGGTAGTCCAGGCCCAGCTCCTCCAGCGCTTCCCGCGCCGCCTGGTCGGTCAGGCCCACGAGCCGCGGCACCGGTACCCCGGCCGGCGCCGTGGTGGGCGGAGCCGGCGAGCTGGTCGTGGGGGCGACGGAGGTGGCCGGCGCGGAGGTCGGGGCCAGGGTCGGTGAGGGCGTGGGAGTCGGCCCGGTCTGCTCGTTGTCGGCGTTGACGATCAGCCAGATGCCCACGATCAGCCCACCGGCCAGCAACAGCGCCACGATGCCCAGCACGATCGGCATCCACCACGGGCCACCGCTGTCTTCCGGTGGCGGCGGCTCGCCGGCATCTGGGCCGCGCGGCACACTGGCGTGCGGTGGTGGCACGCCCGCGCGGCCGGACCAGACCGGAGACTGCGACGCCGGCGCGGTCTCGTCGACGGCGGGCATCTGCCGGGTCGCGTCCACCGGCGGCGGCAGAGGTGCGGTGCGGTCACTCTCCGGAGGCGTGGGCTCGTCGCCGGCGCCGGGCTCCGGGGCGCTGCCGCCAGCGGCCGTGGCCGCACCGTCTCTCGATGGTGCGTCGTCGTCCGCGAAGGGGTCGAACTCACCGGTCTGGTCCAGCTCCTGGCGGGCCGATCCGTCGGGCTCCCGCCGGGGAGTGCCGTCACCTGCGCCGCCGGTGGAGCCGGAAGTGGGGTCGTCCGGATCGCGGTCGTCGGCCATGGCGTCGTCCTCTCCGGCAGGTACGTTCCGGGGTCAACTTATCGGGCGATTCGCCCGATCGCGCGCCGCCCCACACGATCTCGATAGCGCGAGGAAGCTACGCTGCCCCGCATGGCCGTTCGAGGCTGGGGAGGATCGATCGCGACCGCGATCGGCATCGCCGCAGGAGCAAGCGCCGCACAGTTGGGGCTGGGCTACGGGCTCGGCATCATCGCGTGGCTGCCGTCGCCCAACGGCGGAAACGAGGCCACCTGGGTGGCGAGCCTGGCGTGGGCGACCTGGATCGCCGCCACGTCCACGATCATCGGGGCAATCTGCGCCGACCGGATTAGTGCCTCCATAGTGGACAGCCGAGACACGCTGTCCACCGTGCTCTCCCGAGGTGCGATCACCGTGGCGGCCGCGGTCGGTGCACTCGCGACAGTCGCGCTCGTGGCCATACCGGCGCGGGAGGCGGCGCGGGCCGACACGTTCACGCCGCAGACCATAGCGGCGGGATACGCGGCTATCGGCGTGATCGTCGGCCTGCTGGTCGCGCTGTGGGCGGTGGCGTCCCGCGCGGTCGCGGCCAACGTGATCGCCACCGCGAGCTGGCTATGGCTGCTCGCCGTGATCGCGGTCATCGACGGCGTCGCGACCGGCCGTGGTCTCGCCTCGGCCCAGCTGGGCGTCTGGCAGATCACCTCCGACGCCGACCGCTTCTGGTTCCGCAACATCTACCTGCCCGGCGCTGCCCTCACGCTCGGCTCGGCGCTGGTGATCGGCGCGCTCGCGGCCTGGCCGGCGGCGAAGCGGCTCGACGGCCGGGTCGGCACCGCCGTCTCCGGTGGGGTCGGGCCGCTGCTGGTCGCGGGGGCGTACTTCCTCGCGGCCCCCACGCTTGTCGGCATCCGTGCCGAGCAGCTCTCCGCGCACCTGCTCGCGCCGTACGCGGTGATCGCCGGGCTGGCCGGGTCGGTCCTGGTCACCGCGATCAACCAGCGCCACGAGTCGCGCCAGCGGGACGACGTCGCGATGCTCCAGTGGCCCGCCGACGGGCCCGAGCCGGAGCCGGCCCGCGAGCCGGAAGACGACGCCAAGGAGCCGGTGCCCGTGCCGGCCCAGGTGGGCGCCTCCGATCTGGAAGACGACGCATACGCGCCGGCGCGGGCGTACGTCTCCGACTCGGCGCCGGCCACCACCGAGGCGGCACCGGAGCCGGCGCGCGGCCAGGCGTCGGTCGCCACCCCGCTCTGGCCCGAGCAGGAGAAGAAGAAGCCGAAGCGCCGTTAGCCCGTACCAGGGCGGGTCGTGGGGACTCGGAGGGTGAGGCCGCGGGAGCGACGGTCCGCACCGCGACGGACGTCGCGGTAGCCCTAATCCGTCTGTGGCACAGCTCAGCCGGCGGCGGGGTAGTTGATCCCCGACTCCAGCAGCGCGAACGCCCGGTCGGCCAGGTCGGAGACCTTTTCGTCGGGCTCGTTTTCCCGCCAGGCGCACCGCGACCTGGAGCGCCGCGCTCGACACGGACGCGACAAGCTTGGGCCGCGGGTCGGCGATCGGGTCGACGCCCATCCGCGCAGCCACTCGCTCCGCGGGCGGCGGGGCGCCTCGATCACGTCGTGCGGGCTCCTCACTCGACGGGCCAGGTGTGCACCGGCTCGTTGGTGCGCTGGAACAGGCCGTACCGCTGGAGCATGTCGTGCAGCGCCTCTCCGCGATCGAGATCGCGGCGGTGCTGGGCGGCGGCCACGGCCTCGGTCTGCCACACCGCGCCGTTGCGCTGTAGCAGGCAGCGCTGCTCGATGATGCCGAGCAGCCGGTCGCGCAGCGCGGGGTTGACGCCGAAGCGGTCGAGGCCGGCGTATGCCTTGGGCAGCAACGACTCCAGCACCAGATCGGTGACCCGGATCTCGCCGACCCTCGGCCAGTGGATCGTCGCCTCGATGCCCCGCCGGGCGGCGGCGTGGAAGTTTTCCTCCGCCGCGCTGAACGTGAGCTGCGACCAGATCGGCCGGTCGGCCTCGGCCAGCTCCCGCGTCAGTCCAAAGTAGAAGGCCGCGTTGGCGAGCATGTCGACCACCGTGGGACCGGCCGGCAGGACCCGGTTTTCCACGCGCAGGTGGGGACGGCCGTTCATCACGTCGTACACCGGGCGGTTCCACCGGTAGACGGTGCCGTTGTGCAGTCGCAGCTCTCCCAGGTGCGGTACGCCCCCGGCGTGCAGCACCTCGACCGGGTCTTCGTCGTCACAGATCGGCAGCAGGGGCGGGAAGTAGCGGACGTTCTCCTCGAACAGGTCGAAGATCGACGTGATCCACCGCTCGCCGAACCAGACCCGCGGGCGTACCCCCTGTGCTTTGAGCTCGTCCGGCCGCGTGTCGGTGGCCTGCTCGAAGAGGGCGATGCGGGTCTCCGCCCAGAGCCGCTTGCCGTAGAGGAACGGGGAGTTGGCCCCGATCGCGACCTGTACCGCCGAGATCGCCTGCGAGGCGTTCCAGTAGTTGGCGAAGCTCTCCGGCGAGACCTGGAGGTGGAACTGCACACTGGTGCAGGCGGCCTCGGGCGCGATCGAGTCGGTGTAGGTCTGCAACCGCTCCACACCGCGGATGTCCAGCTCGATGTCCTCGCCCCGGGCGGACACGATCTGCTCGTTGAGCACGCGGTAGCGCTCGTTGGTGGAGAGGTTGTCGAGCACCAGGTGGTGAGAGGTCAGCGTGGGGAGTGTGCCGATCAGGATGATCGTGGAGTCGGCCTTCACCGCACGGTGCTCGGCCCGCGCCAGGCTGGCCTGGAGATCTTCCTCGTAGTCGGCGAAGCCGTCGCCCTCGATGAGTCGCGGGCGCGCGTTGAGCTCCAGGTTGAACTGCCCCAGCTCGGTCTGAAAGGTCGGGTCGGCCAGGTTGGCAAGGATCTCCGCGTTGCGCATCGCGGGCTCGGCCTCGCTGTCGACCAGGTTGAGCTCGATCTCCAGACCTGTGGTGGGACGCTCGGCATCGAAGCCGAAGTCGTCGAGCATCAGTGCGAAGACGTCAAGGCACCGGCGCACCTTCTGCCGGTACCGGGCGCGATCCTCCCGGGAGAACGCACCCAGCAAGACGTCCTTCCCCATGTGGCCCTCCCGGCGCGCAGGGTGATCCGGGCGCCAACCGCAGGGATCCCAGAACGCTACCGGGTGCTGGTCGTCGTGTCGCCGGCGCGCGACACAACGCCCAATGCCCGGAAGGATCCCCCGATCGGCGCGGTGACCTTCACGTTAGGAGCGCGATCGCCGCTTGGGCTAGGGACAAAACAGGCACTTATCACCGGTCGTGAGCATGGGAGCGCGCTTAGTCCACCTAAGCAATATGCCTCGGTAACCGTGAAACCGGTCACCGAGGCATATTGTGGACTCGAACCGACGCTACTGGCGGATCGCCTCGCCCTCGATCTCGATCTTGATCTTCTTGCCGACCAGCACGCCGCCCGTCTCGAGCGCCACGTTCCAGGTCAGGCCGAAGTCCTCGCGGTCGATCTCGGTGCTCGCGGTGAAACCGAAGATGTCCTGGCCGAACGGGCTGCGGCCGACGCCCTCGAACTCGACGTTCAGCTCGACGGTGCGGGTGACGTCCTTCACGGTGAGGTCGCCGGTGAGCACGAACTCGTTGCCGCTGTGCGACTTCACGCCCGTGCTGCGGAACTCCAGCGTCGGGTACTTCTCGGACTCGAGGAAGTCGCCGCTGCGCAGGTGGTTGTCGCGGTCGGCCTGGCCGGTGTTGATGCTGGCCGCCTGGATGGTCGCCACGACCGACGACTGCAGCGGGTCTTCGGCTACGGTGATCGTCGCGGTCGCCTCTTCGAACACACCGCGCACCTTGCTCACCATCATGTGACGAGCGGTGAAGCCGACCACCTTGTGCGCCTGGTCAAGCTCGTAGGTGCCAGCCGCGGGGATGGTGAGACCATCGAACTGCCGCGTGACTGGCGATGCGTCGGTCATGTGATGCTCCTCCAGGAGATTGCTTGACGGCTCTACTTTTGCTCAAGCAACTATACGCACGACAATATTCCGCGTGTCAAGAGGTGTTACGCTGTACAGGTGTCCGACAACCTCTTTGACGACCCGCGGCTGACCGCAGTCGGGCTGTTCTTCGAGGTGCACACAGGGCTCAACGCCCGGTTCGCCGCGCAGTTCTGTAAGCACGGCCTCTCGCCGGTCGAGTTCGAGGTCCTCATGCGCCTCGCCCGCTCTCCGGGCCACCAGCTCCGGATGACCGATCTGGCTTCCCAGACGTCGCTCTCGACCAGCGGCGTCACTCGCGTCGTCGACCGGATGGAGCGCGACGCCTTCATCACCCGGCGCGCCTGCCCGTCCGACCGCCGCAGCTCATACGCGGTGATCACGCAGAGCGGTCTCACCAAGCTCGAGCAGATCCTGCCGGGGCACCTCGCGCTGATCGATGAGTGGTTCACCGGCAAGCTTCCCGCCGATCAGCTCGCCACCTTCCTCGACTCGCTGCGCACGCTTCGTGACGCGGTCAACCCCGGCGCCACCGCTGGCTCATCGAGCAGCGAGCACGTCGTGGTCGAGGTGTGACGCAGCGAGATACCAATCAGGCGTGACCGGCAGAAAGACCGGCAGAAGTCATTTGCCGAGTCCTGCAACTAGGTCTTAAGCGGACATATACCCCCGAAGAAGTGGCTAGCGTGCAGCGCACGGGAGGGGCACCACGGGGGTGCGGCGCGGGCGGGTCGAGGGGGACCCATGTCGGGGGGCGTCTCCGTTCGCGCCGCCTACCGAAGCGATCAGGGCGTCTCGCAAGCTGTACTCGCGTCGGCTTGCGGGGCGCCCTGATCGCGCGCGTCTGCCCCTTTGATGCGGGGTTTCGCGTCGCATTCCCGGTCCGGCGCTCGGCCATCGCGGCCTGCCGTGCCCGCGCGCCTGGCATGGCTTGCCGCGCGAAAGCGGCCTCGCGCGGCCTTGGCCTGGCGCGCGGCCTCGCGCGGCTCAGCCGCTGATCAGCGCCCGCTCCCTCGGCAGCAGCGTGATGCCGCCTTCCTTGCAGACCGCGGTCAGCCAGTCGACCACCGAACGGCGGGCCTCCGGCTCCTCGGTGCTGGCCGCCAGCCAGACCAGTGCCTCCGCCACGTCGCGCAGGTCGTGTCCGCCGGCGTACGCCTCCGCCGCCGCGGTGAACCACTCGACCGCCGACTCCTTGTCGCCCCGGCCGTACGCCAGGATCGCCTCGATCGAGGCAGCCTCGCCCGACTCCATCCGCCCCAGCGCCAGTCGTTCCGGCGTGGCGGGCTCAGCGGCGGCACCGAGCTGCCGGATCTCCGCCAGTACCGCCCGCGCCTCGTCGACCTGGCCGGCCTGCGCGTGCGCCCGCCCGATCGTGCCGAGTACGCGCCGCTTGTGCCCCGGGTCGCCCAGCTCGGCGAGGGCCGCGATGGCCCGCCGGCCCAGCGCCTCGGCTTCGGCGTACCGGCCGTCGAGGCGGGCCACCTCCGCCAGGTTGGCCCGGGCCAGCGCGCGCAGCCGGTGCTCGCCGCACTGCGACGCCAGCCGGTCGACCGCGGCCAGCCGGCGCCGGGCGGCCCGCAGGTCACCGACCCGGATCTCGTGCCAGGTCAGGTTGTTCTGCGCCACGGCCATGTCCCGGATCCGCCCGGCCCGGCCGGCCAGCGCGAGCACCGCCTCACCGTGGCGGCGCGCCTCGTCGTATCCGCCGGTCGTCATCCACAGTCCACAGAGCAGGCTGCGCGCGGCCAACTCACCGGTCAGGTCGCCGGCGCGCCGAAACTCGGCCAGCGCCGCCTCGGCCGCCGGCAACTCCTCGGCACCACCACCGTGCTCGGCCGCGAGCTGCCCGACTCCGACACCGGCCCAGGCGCGGACGATCGGGTCGGCGTCGGCCGTACGCGGATCGTCCAGCAGCCGCCGCAGCCACTGCCGGCCCGGCAAGTCCCGCCCGCGGAAGCGCCACCACCGGGGCAGCCCGGCCGCGAGGCGCAGCGCGGTGTGCGGGTCGTCGTTGGCCGAGTACGCCAGCGCGGCCCAGAGGTCGCTCGCCACGTCGTCGAGGCGTCCGACCGCGGCCGAGAAGTTGCCGCCGGCCAGGTCAGGCGCGATCCGAGTGGCCAGCGCGGCGAACACCACCGCGTGCCGCCGGCGGATCCGGCCCAGCTCGCCGTTTGCCGCGGCTCGTTCGGTGGCGAAGTCACGCACGACGTCGAGGAGGCGGAATCGGTACGGACCCGAGCCGCGGACGCTCAGCAGCCCGAGCGCGATCAGGCGGTCCAGGAGCGGGACCGGGTCGCCCCCCGCGACCTGCCCGGTCTCGTCGGCGAGGACCGACTCCGCCAGGTCGACCGACCAGCGGTTGCGAAACGCGGACAGGCGCCGCAGGGCCCGCCGCTCGTCCGCCTCCAGCAGGCGGTAGCTCGCCGCGACCGCGTCCCGCAGCGTGACCGTGACGGCTTCCCGAGTGGTGTCGGTCGGCGCTCCTGACGCCACGGCCGGGCCGGCCAGGTCGAGCACGCGGTCGCCGTACCGGTTGAGGATCTCGTTGAGGTCGAGTACGCGCCCGCGGGCCGCCGCCAGCTCCAGGGCGAGCGGCAGGCCACCGAGCTTGCGTACGAGGCCGATGAGCGCGCCCACCTCGTCCGGCTCCAGCGGCTCGCGGCGTACCTGCCGGAGGCGGGCCAGAAACAGGGCCACCGCCGGGTACGCGCTGGCCGTGTCGAGATCCGCCTCGACGCCGGCCGGTGGCACCTCAAGCGGCGCCACCGGCCAGACCCGCTCCCCCGGTACGCCGATCGGATGCCGCCCCGTGGCCAGCACCCGAAGGGTCGGCGCGGCTCCCGCGAGCCAGGTCAACGCCACCGCGACCGCGTCCGGGGCGCGCTCCACCGCGTCGACCACGAGCAGCGCGGACGCGCCCGCCAGCCGGCCGGAGAGGTCGGCGGCGCGACCCACGCCGAAGACCGTGGCGATGGCGGTGAGTACGTCGTCGGGCGTCGAGACGTCCGAAACGAGGATCCCGGCGACCCCGGCGGGATGGGCGGCGGCGACCCGGTGCGCCACCGCCAGGGCGAGGCCGGTCTTGCCGACGCCGGCCAGCCCCACCAGGCTCACCGTCCGGCTCTCCAGCCCGTCGAAGATCGCGGCCAGCTCGGAGATGTCGCGGTCGCGCCCGATCAGCTCGCCCGCCGACGGCAGCTCGACACCGGTGGGACCGGACGCGCTCTCCACCGCCATGCCCCGCGCCGCGCCGAGGAAGTCGGCCCGCTCCCGCCCGGTCAGGTCGAGCGCCTTGGCGAGCAGCTCCATCGTCGTGCGTTGCGGCCGGGACCGCCCGCGCTCGAGGTCACGCACGGTGCGGATGCCGACGCCGGCCCGACCGGCGAGCTCGGCCTGAGTCAGCCCGGCCGCCAGCCGCTTGGCGCGCAGCAGCGCGTCAAAGGCGGTGTTGCCCTGGTCAGGGCCATGATCCCGGGTCATGGCCCCGAAGAGTACGCATCGGTAGCGAGCTTGGGGAGCGATGCGTCGCCTCGCCGACCGGTGGAGCTTCGGATACCCGACAGAACAGCACTCGGCGACCCGAACGTCCTAATCGGTAGTGATCGTGCGCCTACAGGCCGAGATCACGCGCAATGATCATCCGCTGCACCTCGGAGGTGCCCTCGCCGATCTCCAGGATCTTGGAGTCGCGCCAGAAGCGGGCGACCGGGAACTCGTTCATGAAGCCGTAGCCGCCGTGGATCTGGGTCGCCTCACGGGCGTTGGTCACCGCGACCTCGCTGGCGTGCAGCTTGGCGATGGCGGCCTGGCGCTTGAAGTCTTGACCGGCCAGCATGCGAGCGGCCGCGTCGTAATACGCCAGCCGGGCCGTGTGCGTACGCGTCTCCATGTCGGCGATCTTGAACTGGATCGCCTGGAACGCGCTGATCGGCTGCCCGAACGCGTGGCGCTCCTTGGCGTACTTGACCGACTCGTCGACGCAGCCCTGGGACAGCCCCACCGCCAGCGCGGCGATCGCGATCCGCCCCTCGTCGAGGATCCGGAGGAACTGGGCGAAGCCCCGCCCTCGCTCGCCGAGCAGGTTGGCCGCCGGCACTCGGCAGTCGCTGAACGTCAGCTCGTGCGTGTCCGAGGCGCACCAGCCCACCTTGGAGTACCCCGGCTGCACGGTGAAGCCCGGCGTGCCGGACGGCACGATGATCGTCGACAGCTCCTTCGAGCCGTCGGGGTTGGTGCCGGTGACCGCGGTGACCGTGACCAGCGCGGTGATGTCGGTGCCCGAGTTGGTGATGAACGCCTTCGACCCGTTGATCACCCACTCGTCGCCGTCGAGCACCGCGCGGGTCTGCGTACCGCCGGCGTCCGAGCCGAAGCCCGGCTCGGTCAGCCCGAAGGCGGCGATGGCCGCGCCACTCACGAGCTTCGGCAGCCACTCGGCCTTTTGCTCCTCGGTGCCGAAGCGGTAGATCGGCATCGCGCCGAGCGAGACCGCCGCCTCCAACGTGATGGCGACCGAGGAGTCGATCCGGGCCAGCTCCTCCAGCACCAGGCAGAGCGCGAAGTAGTCGCCGCCCATCCCGCCGTGCTCCTCGGGGAAGGGCAGGCCGAACAGTCCCATGCGGCCCATCTGGCGCACGATGTCGTACGGGAACGCGTGCTGCTCGTAGAACTTGCCGATCACCGGCGCGACCACCTCGCGCGCGAACTCCCGCACGCTCGCCTTCAGCGCCTCGTGCTCCTGCGTGAGCATGCTCGACTCCTTTGGTTAGACGGGCGTCACGCCGTGGCGGCGCTTGGCGAAGTGCCGCTCCTTGCCCCGCGCCGCGGCGAACCGGCGGACCAGCTCGTCGCGCAGCTCGTGCGGCTCGACGACGGCGTCGACCACGAGTTCGCTGGCGAGGCGGGCGATGTCGATGTCGCGCTCGTACTCGGCGCGCTTGGCGGTCACGAACGCGGCCCGCTCCTCCGGGTCGGCGATCGCCGCGATCTTGTTGGCATAGACCGCGTTGACCGCCGCCTCCGCCCCCATCACCGCGATCTTCGCCGTGGGCAGCGCGATCGTCGCGTCGGGCTCGAAGCCGGGGCCGGCCATCGCGTACAGCCCGGCGCCGTACGCCTTGCGCACCACCACACAGATCTTGGGTACGGTCGCCTCCGCCACCGCCGTGATCATCTTCGCGCCGTGCCGGATGATGCCCTCCTTCTCCACCGCCGTGCCGACCATGAACCCGGGCACGTCGGAGAGGAAGAGCAGTGGCACGTTGAACGCGTCGCAGAGCTGGATGAAGCGGCTCGCCTTGTCGGCCGAGTCGACGAAGAGCACGCCGCCCTTGAACATCGAGTTGTTGGCCACGACGCCGACCACCTCGCCGGCCAGCCGGCCGAAGCCGACCGTGAGCTCCCGTGCCCACAGCGCCTGGATCTCGAAGAAGCTGCCCTCGTCGAGCAGGCCGCGCGTGTATCGCCGCATGTCGAACGCCTGCCGCTCGCTCTCCGGCACCAGCGCGGCGAGGTCTACGTTGGACGGTGGCGCGACGGGCGCGATGGCGGGCGGCGTGCCGGTCCAGTTGTCCGGCAGGTACGAGAGGTAGCGCTTGACGGTCTCCAGCGCCTCGACCTCCGTCTTGCAGAGGAAGTGGCCGACGCCGGACTCGCGCGTGTGCACGGTCGCCCCGCCCATCTCCTCCAGCGTGGTCTTCTCGCCGGTGACCATCTCGACCATGCGATCGGAGCCGAGGTACATGCTCGCGTTGCCCTCGACCATCGCCACGACGTCGCAGAAGGCCGGGATGTACGCCCCGCCGGCGGCGGACGGGCCGAAGAGCGCGCACGCCTGCGGGATCGAGCCGGAGGCGCGCACCTGGTTCCAGAAGATCTTGCCGGCGCCGCGGCGGCCCGGGAAGAGGTCGACCTGGTCGGTGATCCGCGCGCCGGCCGAGTCGACCAGATAGATCATCGGTACGCCCGTGGTGTAAGCCCGCTCGATGATCCGGATGATCTTCTCGACCGTACGGGCGCCCCACGAGCCCGCCTTGACCGTGGAGTCGTTGGCCATCAGGCAGACCGGCCGACCGTCCACGGTGGCCTGTCCGGTGACGACACCGTCGGCGGGGAGGCCGTCGGCGAGCGCGTTCGCGTACAGCCCGTCTTCGACGAACGAGCCCTCGTCGACCAGCAACGCGACCCGCTCACGGGCGAAGAGCTTGCCCTTCGCGGTGTTGGCCGCGTGGTACTTCTCGGCGCCGCCCGCGAGGGCACGCTTGCGCAGCCGTTCGAGCGCCTCACCGTCGAGCGTCACGCCATCCCCTTCCCCTGAACGATCGTTAGGGTACCATCTCGCACCGCTCGGAGAGGCCAGCGTACGCACGAAAGCAGGGCCCCCGCTGGATGCGGAGGCCCTGCTTTTGCGGTACTTCAGTGGATCAGTTGATCCCCGTGGTTCAGGCGGGGACCTGGCTCAGCAGACCCATCGGGTCCACGCCCGCGACGTTGACCTTGCTGGTCTTGACGCCGCTGCCCAGGTCGCCGGCGACCGGCAGCGAGGAAGCGTCACCCGCGGTGGGCAGGCCACCGGTCAGCGTGTTGGTGAGGCCACCGACCAGGGGCAGCGACTCCTTCTTGCTCTTCTTGCTGTAGCCGCCGTTGCCCGACTTGTGGTCGACGTCCTGCGCGGCACCGGTCACGCAGGCACCGCTGACGCCCACGCCGACGCCGAGCACGCCAACGCCGTTGCCGCAGACGTTGATCGGAACCTGGACCGGCACGTAGGCCTGGTTGCCGTTCAGGATCCCGTCGTTGTCACCCGACACCTGAGCGGTGTCCTCGGTGCGCTTCGACTCCTTGATGTCCGCGTCGTGCACGGCCCCGTTGAAGCAGGCACCGCTGATGCCCGCGCCGACGCCGAGCACGCCAACGCCGTTGCCGCAGACGTTGATCGGAACCTGGATCGGCACGTAGATCTGGTTGCCGTTCAGGATCCCGTCGTTGTCGCTGCTCATCTGGAGCGTGTCCTCGGTGCGGGACGACTCCTTGTGGTCCACGTCCTGCGCCGCACCGTTGATGCAGGCACCGCTGATGCCCGCGCCGACGCCGAGCACGCCAACGCCGTTGCCGCAGACGTTGATCGGAACCTGGACCGGCACGTAGATCTGGTTGCCGTTCAGGATCCCGTCGTTGTCACCCGACACCTGAGCGGTGTCCTCGGTGCGCTTCGACTCCTTGTGGTCCACGTCCTGGGCGGCGCCGTTGGAGCAGATGCCGTTCAGGCCCACGCCGACGCCGATCGCGGCGCCCACGCCGTTGCCGCAGACGTTCACCGGCACCTGGACCGGCACGTACGCCTGGTTGCCGTTGGCGATGCCGTCGTTGCCCCAGCTGAACTGCACGGTGTCCTCGGTGCGCGAGGACTCCTTCTTGCGGGACGACTTGCTCCAGTGGTCCACGTCCTGCGCGGCACCGTTGACGCAGGCCCCGTTGAGCCCGACGCCCACGCCGATCGCGGCGCCCACGCCGTTGCCACACAGGTTCACGGGGATCTGGATCGGCGCGTAGGCCTGGTTGCCGTTCGCGATGCCGTTGTTGTCGATCGACACCTGCGCGGTGTCGGCCTGGACCGCCGACGGGGCGAAGAGGAGAGCACCCGCGGCCAGAACGCCGACGCTGAGCGTCTTACGAACCCAAGTCTTCATGATGAAGAATTGCCCTTCGATAATTGTCAGAAAAATGGCACTGCTATTCGGTTGTCAGGTGTTGCTATTTGCTGCGAGCGACCGTACGTACACGCTCGCTTTCCGCTTTTCGGGCGCGATGGAGCCACGGCTGTTCGAACCCTGATCCCACCTGTCGACTTGCGCCCAATTCGGTGATCGCTGTACGGGAGATCCGCCGCTGGAGAAAGCGGTTGCGGGATTCTTCCGTCGTCGCCGCCTATCCGCCACCGGTGAAGACGTACCGGTGAAACCGGATGGGGCCTGGTGGTTCCTGCCCGGTCGGCACGCGACCGGCACAGTCCACCGTTCTAGTCAGGTGAGACGGTCGGGGCCTCGGCCATGTGCCGCAGGACCGCGACGTCGGTCGTGACCGGCAGTCGGTGGAACGCCACCGTGCTCTCCACGACCGAGGAGGGAACGATGGCGAACGCGCCACCCTCCGCGTGGGAACCCGGCCCACCGGCCGGGATCCCGGCACCAGCCCCGAGGTACGCCCGAAGGGGCGCGGGGTAGTGCCGATCGGGCAGGTTTCCGCTGCCCTGGCGCTCGTCCGGCGATCCGGCCGAGCGCAGGTCCGTGCCGGCATAGCGCCGGTCGCCGGAGAACGGACTGGTGCTCACCTCGGTGAAGTCCACCGTCCGCGCGCCGGGCACGGCAACCGGACCACTCCTGGTCGGCTCCGCCCCGGCACCGGGAGCCGGTGTGGCCCCCGGGATCAGGTCATACGCCCGCTGACCCGCCACGTCGTCCCCGAGGGCCACACGCGTGACCGAGCCCAGCGTCGAGGTGACCGGCTGCGCCGCGGTGAGCAGCGCGCCGGTGACCGGACGCAGGACCTGGTCCAGCGGGGCGACCACCGGGTCAACCGCACGGGACAGTGGTGTGAGCAGGCCCGTCGCCCCGCCAAGCGCACCGGAGAGACCCAGTGGCTCGGTCAGGCCGCGGACCACGCCGAGCAGGGCTCCGTCACCGGAACCCGCCCGGTCCCGCGCGCCGTGCGGCTGCGCGACGGATGCCTGGGCATCCACCGGTTCGCCGGCCGCCACGCGGGCGGTGCCGTCCCGGTCGCCACCCGGCCGAGTGGCCGGCTGCGAGGTGACCGGGGTCGAGGACGCGATCGTGGCGCTCGGCAGCACGACCGTGCTGGCCTTGTCCACGGGTACGAGATCGGTCGCGACCAACGCGGTGTCCAGCGTCTCCGCCAGCGGCGTGAGCAAAGTGGACGAACCGGAGCCGCCGACCAGCGAGACCACCGACAGGTCGGTGGGCGCGTCCTCGGCGGGCAGGGCGCCCTCCGCGGCGTGGGCCGAGGCGGCGGAAAGGAGCCAGGCCGCTCCCGCCAGACCACCGACGGCCAGCACACGCAGGCCAAGGCGGGCATGCGCCGGTCGCGACGCCGCGCGCTGTGTGCGCTCGACTCCGGACCGCGTCATGTCCCGCCTTTCCCCTGCCGCTACTCGTTCGTGGCGGCGATCCGATCTATTCGGACCGGTTTGACCGCCGCTCGTAATTGGTAACGATACGGGCGCGCTCGGGTCACGCCACGCATTTGGGAAAAGTGTGTTTCTTTAACGCATCCGGGCGACGATGCCCGTGTCGTAGTCGCCGGAAATGAACTCGTCGTTCTCCAGGATCTCGGCGAAGAACGGCAGGTTGCACTTGGGACCGGCGATCTCGAAACCGGCCACGGCCGCGCGGGCCCGCTCGATGGCGGTCGCCCGGTCGTCGCCGTAGACGATCAGCTTGGCCATCAGCGAGTCGTAGTTGGGCGTGACCGTCGTGCCCTCGGCGTATCCGGCGTCGACCCGCACGCCCTCGCCGGAAGGCTCACGCCACGTGGTGATCGCGCCTGGACCGGGAAGGAAGCGCTTGGGATCTTCGGCGTTGACCCGCAGCTCGATCGCGTGCCCGCGCGGCGCCAGCCCGTAGGGGTCGAACGTCGGCGGCAGGCCGGCGGCCACGCGCAGCTGCTCCTCGACCAGGTCGAGGCCGTAGACCAGCTCGGTGACCGGATGCTCGACCTGGAGCCGCGTATTCATCTCCAGGAAGAAGAAGTCACCGCTGTCCGGGTCGAAGAGGCACTCGACGGTGCCGGCGTTGCGGTAGCCGACCGCCTCGCCGGCCCGGACGGCCGCGGCGAGCAGCCGCTCACGCAGCTCGGGCGAGACCGCCGGGGAGGGCGACTCCTCCAGCAGCTTTTGGTTGCGGCGCTGCACGGAGCACTCGCGCTCGCCCAGCGCCACGACCCGGCCGTCGGCCAGCCCGAGGATCTGCACCTCGATGTGGCGCACGCGGGGAAAGTAGCGCTCGATCAGCACCGAGCCGTCGCCGAACATCCGCTCGGCGAAGCCGCGCACCTTGTCGTACTCGGTGCGCAGGGCCGCCTCGTCGGTCGCGACGCCCATGCCCATGCCGCCACCGCCGGCGGCGGCCTTGACCATCACGGGGTAGCCGATCGCGGTGGCCGCCTCGACTGCGGCCTCGACCGTGGCGGCCGGGTCGGTGGTGCCGGCCGCGACCGGCACACCGGCCGCGGCCATCAGGTTACGAGCATTGATCTTGTCGCCCATCGCGCTGATCGCGTCGGCGCCGGGCCCGACCCAGATCAGGCCGTTGGCCTCGACGGTACGGGCGAAGCCGGCGTTTTCCGACAGGAAGCCGTAGCCGGGGTGCACCGCCCGCGCCCCGGTCGACTTGGCCGCGGCCAGGACCGCCTCGGTGTTGCGGTAGCTCAGCGCGGGGTTGGCCGGCCCGATGTTGACGGCCTCGTCCGCCTCGGCCACGAACGGCAGCCCGGCGTCGGCCTCGGAGTGCACGGCGATGGCGCGCACTCCGAGACGCTTGGCGGTGCGGATGACCCGACGCGCGATCTCGCCGCGATTGGCGACGAGAAGCGATTCGATCATCAACGCCCGATCAGCGCGGCGAGCGTCGCCTCGCGCAGGAGCGCGGCGCGGCGCTGGCGCTCGACCTCGCCACCGAGGAACGGCGTCGAGTTCATGAGGCCGAACGCGGCGTGCGCGAGCACGCGGGTCTCGCCGGCGGCCAGCTCGGGGCGGAGCTGGGTCAGCACGTTGACCCACTCCTCGACATACAGCCGCTGGAGGCGGCGGATCTGCCGCCTCGGCTCCTCCGGCAGCCGGTCGAGCTCGTGCAGGTGCAGCGCGATCACGGCCGGATTGGCGAGCGCGAACTCCACGTGGAAGTCGATCAGGGACTCGAGCGCGGCCCGGGCGTCGTCGGTGTGGCTGCCTACGCGGTCGCGACCGCCCTCCAGCAGGCCCTCGCTGACCGGGATCAGCGCCGCGACGAGCATCGCCTCCTTGCCGGCGAAGTGATGGTAGAGCGCCGGCCCGGTGACCCCCGCGGCCGAACCGATGTCATCCATCGACACGCCGTGGTAGCCGCGGGCCGCGAAGAGCCCGACCGCGATCTCGATTATCTCGTCGCGCCGGGTCCGCCTACGAGCCGGCACCGACGACGTCTGCTGCTCCACCGTCACGGGGTCAGCGTAACCAACTGTCAACACACGCATATCATGCGATCGGCGCCCTCTCCCCACCAGCGTCGCGACAGAAATCCCGCCAGCGTGGCGCCGGCCGCGTTCACCAGCACATCGTCCACTGAGGACACTCGACCGAGGTCGAACGCGTACTGGGCCAGCTCAACCAGGGTCGAACCGACCGCCCCGGCGACGAAGAGCCGCCCCGGGCCGGCGAGCGCGGGCCACCGGATCGGGGCGAAGAACCCAAGCGCGGCGAAGACGGCAAGATTGCCCCCTATCTGCACCACAGCCGTGCCCGGATCGCTCAGCTGCGCCAGAAGGTCACGGAACGGAGTCAGATGTACGCGCCGCGGAGCCTCTCTGGGCGTCAAGATCATCCAAATCCAGGGCAGAGTGCCGGCCACCGCGCCCACCTCCGCGACGCTTCGCCACCAGGCGATCCGGACCGGCATCCCACGGCGGCGGCGCAGGGCCGCGAGGACGACTGCGGTGGCCGCCATGACCGGGAGCGCCAGCACCGACGCGAGGATCACGCCGCCCCACTCGCTCCACACTCCCGCCACGTGCCGGCACGGTACCGGCCCGGAACCACCGCGCGCCGCCGTGCCTCTACCCGGCATGACGACGAGGCGCACGTTCCTCCACCTGGCCGGCGTGACCGCTGCCGCCACCGCGCTCGGTGCCTGCGACTCACCCCGGCGGGCCGAGCCGAAGCCCGCCCCCGGAGACCTGCTGATCGTGGAGACCGACGCGGGGATCTCGGTCGTGGACGCGGCGAGCGGGCAGGTCACCGTACCGGCGGCGCCCTCGGTACTCACCGGCGACCGCACTCAGCTCGCCCGCGCCGAGTGGACCGGCAAGGGCACCAGGCTCGCCACGTACCGGCTGCCCGGCGGCCAGGTGGTCACGGGCGGGATGGTGCACGACAAGCTGGAGGCGCGCGTGGTCTCCAACGACGGGCGGCTGGTCGCGCTCGCCTCGCCGGCCGGCCCGCGCAGCCGTACCACGATCGCGGTGGCCGACGGCAGTGGCGAGCGGTCCCGGGTCGACCTCCCCGGCAACCTGGAGCCGGAGGCGTTCGACGTCTCCGGGCAGTACCTCTTCGTCCTCGACTACCTGCCGCCCACCGCGCCGGACCGCTACCGCGTACGCTCGCTCGACCTGCGTACCGGCAAGCTCGAGCCGCTGCTCAACCGCTCCAAGGCGGTGTTGCCGCCCGGTGCCGAGGAGGAGATGCGCGGGCAGGGGCGGCAGGCCGTGTACGACCCCCAGCGGCAGCAGCTCTTCACCCTGTACACGCACCAGCCCGACCACCTGCACAGCCGCGAACTGCTGGCCGGCGCCCGGGACGCCGCGCCGCACGTGCACGCGTTCATCCACACGCTGCACCTGACCGAGCGGTGGGCGTACTGCATCGACCTGCCGGAGCCGTTCGGCATGCGGGCCGCCGAGCGGCACGCGATCGCGCTCAGCGCCGACGGCTCGCGGCTGTGCGTGGTGGACGCGGTCATCGGCAACGTCGCCGTGATCGACCCGACCGGGCTCAACGTGGTGAGCACCGTACCGACCAACGCACCGGCCGGCGATGGCCCGACGACCGCCGCGCTGACCGCCGACGGCGTACGGCTGGTGATCGGCGGTGGCGACAAGGTGCTGGTGATGCGGTTCGGCGGCTCGCCGGTGCGCTGGTCGACCAGTGCGCAGGTGCGCGGGCTCGCGCTGCTCGACGGCACCGAGAAGGTGTACGTCGGCCAGGACGGCGCGGTCACCGCACACGACCTGGGCACGGGCGAGCTGCTTTCCCGTACCGAGGTGCCAGGTCTGGTCGCGGTGCGGCACGCGGTCGCCCGCTGAGCCGCCCCGCTGGCTACACGAGTGTGCGCGCCGCCGTGAGGGCCGCCTCCACGTCGGCCTCGCGGTTGACGATCGTGGTGCCGAAGCGCACCAGCGAGGGGCGGTAGGGCGTCGCGCTCGCCACCACCTTGAGCCCGCGCAGCCGGGCCACCGCCTCGTCGACGCTGACATCGGGCACCTGGCAGCAGACCAGGCCGGCGGAGAGTTCGGGGCTCTTCGGCGTGGCCAGCGTGATGCCGCCGATGCCGGCCAGCCCTTCCTTGAGCGCGGTCGCCAGCTCGCGCGTACGCCCCGCGACCCGCTCCCGCCCGATCGCCTGGTGAAAGTCGAACGCCTCGGCGAGTGCCCACCGGTGCTCGAAGCTGTGGTAGCCGCCCGGGGTCGCGGCCGGGCCGGGCGGCGGCGCACCGCCGGCGAAACCGAGCCACGCGCCGATGCTCCGCCCGTCGAACGTCGGGATCACCGGCGTGAACCGGGCCCAGCCTTCGGCCGAGCCCCACACCAGCCCGGTGCCGCGCGGGCCGAGCAGCCACTTGTGGCAGCCCGAGACGAGGAAGTCGCAGCCGAGGTCGGCCGGGCCGGCGTCCTCCGCGCCGAAGCCGTGCACCGCGTCGACGCAGAGCGGCACGTCGCGGTCGCGGAGCGCGTCGGCCATCGCCCGGATCGGCAGCTTGACGCCGGTGCTGGAGTGGACCCACGTCACCGCCACCACCCTGGTGCGGCCGGTGACCGCGCGGGTCAGGTTGCCCACGATCTCGTCGGTGCTGGCGGTCGCCGGGTCGGCGTAGAGGCGCGCCCGGCGCACCGTGATGCCGTCGCGCTCGGCCCGCAGCCGCAGCGACTCGTGCGTGGCGTAGAAGTCGTGCTCGGTGGTCAGCACCTCGTCGCCACGCCCCAGCCGGAGGCCGCTGTAGAGCAGCCCGAGCCCCATCGTGGTGGAGTCGGTGAAGGCGATCTCGTCAGGCCGCGCGCCCAGGTAGCCGGCGGCGGCGGTCGCGACCCGCTCGTCCAGCCGCGCCTCGTTTTCGTGGAGGTAGCCGATCGGGTCGGCGTCGAGCCCCGCCCGGTGCCGCTCGATCGCGGCCCGGACTTGTGCCGGATGCGGCGCGAACACGAAGGTGGACAGGTGCGCCACATCGGCACCGATCGTGAACTGGGCACGTACGCTGGCCCAGTCCGTGGGGATCAGAGGTGGCGCGCCCGCTGGCGCGGGCGCCGCCGCCGGCTCGTCTTCGCAGGCCGCCGCCGCGCCGGCAAGTCCCGCTGCCGCCGCCACCCCGAGCAGGCTTCGCCGTCTCATCCGGACAGCGTGCGCTTCCGAGGTCACGTTCCGGACGCGGCCTCGGGCTCGACCGGAGCGAGGGTCGGACGCTTCGCGCTGATGAGGTCGCCCGACGACCGTCCGGTGATGCGGCGCTTGACCCACGGCGCCAGGTAGCGCCCGGCCCAGCGCAGGTCGGCCGCGCGGGCGGCGAGCCACGGGCTGGGCTCCGGGCGCGGCGGCACCAGCAGCCACTCCTCGTCGCAGCCGACGCCAAGCACGTTCAGTACGTGCGCCGCGACCCGCCGGTGGCCGATCGCGGAGAGGTGCAGGCGATCGACACTCCACAGGAGAGGGTTGCGAAACTCCTCGTCCGCGTTGAGGTCGACCAGCTTGGCGCCGCGCCGCTCGGCGGTGTCGGACACCGCCTGGTTGAGCATCGCCACGCGCGTCGCGATCATCCGCTGCCCGGGCAGCTTGGCGAGCCCCGAACCGGCGAAGCGGAAGACCAGAACGTCGGCGCCGCTGTCGCGCAGCTCGCCCACGACGCGGTCGAAGCGCTCGATCAGCACCGCCGGCTCGAAGTTTCGGCGCAGCGCGTCGTTGCCGCCCGCCGCGAAGCTGATCAGCTCGGGGCGCATCGCCAGCGCCACCGGCACCTGCTCGGACACCACGCCGGGGAAGAGCCGCCCCCGGATCGCCAGGTTCGCATACCGGAAGTCCGGTCCGACCTCGGCCGCCAGCCGGGTCGCCACAAGGTCTGCCCATCCCCGGTAGACACCACCAACGGGGTATGGATCGTCCATCCCCTCGGTGAAGCTGTCCCCGACCGCCACGAAACTGCGCCAACTCACGATGGTCAGTCTCCCACCATCCCGCTCCGGCGTAATCCCGCTGTCCGCCCGCAGCGCCGGCGCCTACGCTGCGCACATGTTGCTGCGGATGTCCACGCTCTTCCTGCGTACCTTGCGCGAGGATCCCGCCGAGGCCGAGGTGGCCAGCCACCGGCTGCTACTGCGGGCCGGCATGATCCGGCGGGCCGCGCCGGGCGGGTTCACCTGGCTGCCACTGGGCAAGCTGGTGCTCGACCGGGTGACCCAGGTCGTACGCGAGGAGATGGCGGCGATCGGCGGCCAGGAGGTCCTCTTCCCCGCGCTGCTGCCCCGCGAGCCGTACGAGGCGAGCGGCCGCTGGACCGAGTACGGGCCTGACATCTTCACGCTCAAGGACCGGCGCGGCGCTGACCACCTGCTCGCGCCCACGCACGAGGAGATGTTCGCGCTGCTGGTGCGCGACCTGCTCACCTCGTACAAGGACTTCCCGGTGATCCTCTACCAGGTGCAGAGCAAGTTCCGCGACGAGGCGCGCCCCCGGGCCGGGCTGCTGCGCGGGCGGGAGTTCCTGATGAAGGACGCGTACTCCTTCGACCTGGACGACGCGGGCCTCGCCGCCGCGTACGCCAGGCACCGCGAGGCGTACCAGCGGATCTTCGACCGGCTGGGGCTGGACTACACGATCGTCTCCGCCATGTCGGGGGCGATGGGCGGGTCGGCGTCCGAGGAGTTCCTGGCCGCGGCGGCGGTCGGCGAGGACACGTTCGTGGGCTGCGCGCACTGCGACTACGCCGCCAACACCGAGGCGGTCAGCACGTCCGCGCCGCCCGCCGGTGACCTGGCCGCGCACCTCGCGCTGGAGGTGCACGACACACCGGACACGCCGACCATCGACACGCTGGTCGATCTCGCCAACGCTCGCCGGCTCGGTGGCCGCGACGACTGGACCGCCGCCGACACGCTCAAGAACGTCGTGCTCACCGTCACCCCGCCCGGCGCCGAGCCGTACCTCCTGGCCATCGGTGTGCCCGGCGACCGCGAGGTGGACCTCAGGCGCGTGGAGGCGGCGCTGCATCCGGCGGGCGTGGCCATGTTCGACGCCTGGGCGGAGCGTCCGGACCTGGTCCGCGGCTACATCGGCCCGCAGAAGCTCGACCTGCGCTACCTCGTCGACCCGCGCATCGTCTCCGGCACCGCCTGGCTGACCGGCGCCAACGAGCCGGGCCGCCACGCGATCAACGTGGTGTGCGGTCGCGACTTCACGCCCGACGGGACAATCGAAGCGGCCGAGGTACGCGCCGGCGACCCCTGCCCCGCCTGCGGCACCGGCACGCTCACCATCCGCCGGGGCATCGAGATCGGGCACATCTTCCAGCTCGGGCGGCGGTTCACCGACGCGTTCCGGGTCGACGCGCTCGGGCCGGACGGCAAGCCGGCGCGGCCCACGATGGGCTCGTACGGCATCGGCATCTCCCGCGCGGTCGCGGCCATCGCCGAGCAGCACTACGACGAGCGCGGGCTGGTGTGGCCGCGCGAGGTGGCCCCCTGCGACGTACACGTGATCGCCGCCGGAAAGGACCTCGGGCCCGCGGCGGTCGAGCTCGGCGGTCGCCTCGCCGCCCGCGGGCTGCGTGTGCTGGTCGACGACCGGGCCCAGGTGTCCGCCGGGGTGAAGTTCACCGACGCCGAGCTGATCGGCATCCCCGAGGCCGTCGTGGTCGGCCGCCGTTTCGCCGAGGGGTACGTGGAACGGCGTGACCGCGCGACGGGCGAGCGCTCGGAGGTCCCGCTCGACCAGGTGTAGTCGCCGCGTGTGGGGGTACCGAAACCAACGGACCCTCTTCACGCCGGAGGACATCATGCGCACCATTGCCGACGTCATGACCAAGCAGGTCATTTACCTGCCCGCCGAGACCACTGTGGACGAGGCCGCGCAGGCCATGCGCAAGGCCGACATCGGCGACGTCGTCGTGACCGATGGCCCGGCGCTGGCCGGCATCGTCACCGACCGCGACATCGTGGTGCGGGCCGTGGCCGAGCGCGTGGACCCCAGGCGGATGACCGTGGGCTCGATCGCCAGCAACCGCCTGGTGATGATCCAGGAGGACGCCAGCCCGCAGGAGGCGGTACGCCTGATGCGCCGGCGCGCCGTACGCCGGCTGCTCGTCTGCGACACCGACCGGCAGCTCGTGGGCATCCTCTCGCTCAGCGACCTGGCGATGCACCTGGACCCGTCTTCGGTGCTCAGCGACATCAGCGAAGCCTCGCCCAATACTTGATCTTTAGGTTTCACGTGCAACGGTATCGACGGCCTTGGCTAGACCCTCGATCACCTGCGCGCCCGGGAGCGCACCCAGCGCCGGACCGGGCAGTGCGATCTTGCTGTGTCGCACGCCGGACCCGACGATGACGTGCGGCGTGGCGGCGACCCGCGAGTCGACAAGGATCGGCCAGTCCTCGGGGAGGCCGATGGGCGTGATGCCGCCGTACTCCATCCCGGTCAGCTCCACCGCCTCCGCCATCGGCGCGAAGCTCGCCTTGCGTACGTCGAGCAGCTTGCGCACCACGCCGTTGACGTCGGCACGCGTGGTGGCCAGGATGACGCAGGCCGCGTAGCGGGTCACGCCCTCGCGCTTGCCGGCGACCACGACGCAGTTGGCCGAGACGTCCAGGCCCACCTCGTACGCCTCGCAGAACGCGGCGGTGTCGGCGAGCGTGGCGTCGATCGGCGCCACCAGCACCTCGTCGACGCCGACGGGGGCGTCCTCCCGCCACACCTCGAGTGCGGCCGCGGTGGGCGTGGCGAGCAGGTCCGGCCGCGTGCGGGCCGGCTCGGTCTTCAAGGTCCCTATCACGCCTGCGAGTCTCGCACCGGCGCGTACCGCTCGGCGAGGTAGTCCCGCCAGGTCCGCGTGCCGGTCGGCTCGGCGGTGGTGGTGAGCGCGCCGGTGCGCATCGCCTTGGCGGTGCGGCCTGGGAGGCGGAGCGAGAGCACGGGACGCCGCTTGCCCGTGGCCTGGAGCCAGGTGCGCACGATCTCCACCGAGCTTTGCACCTCCGGGCCGCCGTACTCCTCCACCTCGCGGCTCGGCCCGCTGGTCACGAGTGCGGCGAGGCGGTCGGCGACGTCGCGCGGGTCCACCAACTGCGCCGTGATCGCCGGGTCGGCGACGATCACGCCCAGCCGGCTTACCGGCGGGAGGAAGCGGTTATCCACAAGCTGTGGAAACTGTGTGGCCCGCAGGATCGACCAGGGCACCGGGCCGGCCTGCACCACCTTCTCCGCCGCCAGCTTGTGCCGGTAGTACGGGAACGGGATGCGGTCGATGCCGACGATCGAGATGTAGACGACGTGCCGCACCCCGGCGGCGGCCGCGGCCGTGACGAGCCGGCGAGTACCGCCGACGTCGATCTCGGCGATCCTGCGGTACCTGGTCGCGGAGGCCAGGTGGACGACCGCGTCCACACCGGCCACCGCCTCGGCCACTCCATCGCCGGTAACCAAATCCGCCCGTACCCAGCCGGGGCGCGGTCGGCGGCTGGTGCCGCGCACCTCGTGGCCGTCCCGCTCCAGCCGAGGTACGACCGCCGTGCCGAGTACGCCGCTCGCTCCTGTCACGAGAACCCTCATGCCGTGGTGGACGAGTCACCACACGGGAATGTGACGGTACGGGCTTGACGCTCTTGGCTAATACTGTTAGCTTTTTGGCTATGACTACTAGGTATCTGGATCGTGGCGAGGGCCGGATCGCGTACGAGGTGCGGGGAGACGGTCCGCTGATCGTGTGCGTGCCCGGCATGGGCGACCTCCGCTCCAGCTTCCGCTTCGCCGTCCCAGTGCTGGTCGACGCCGGCTACCGCGTGGTCACGGTGGACCTGCGCGGGCACGGGGAGAGCGACGACGGCTTCAGTGCGTACGACGACCCGGCGCTCGCCTCCGACATCCGCGCGCTGGTCGCACACCTGGGCGGTGGGCCGGCGCTGCTGTTCGGCAACTCGATGGGCGCGGCCGGCTCGATCCTCGCCGCTGCCGAGGAGCCCGACCTGGTCGCCGGGCTGGCGCTGACCGGTCCGTGGGTCCGCGACCCCAGGCCCGGCCTCTTCATGCGGCTGGCCCAGCGCGTGATGCTGGTCAAGCCGTGGGGCCCGGCCGCGTGGCGCGCGTTCTACAAGACCCTCTACCCCGGCCGCCGCCCCGCCGACCTGGCCGCCCACCAGAGCCGCATCGGTGTCTCACTGCGCCGTGGCGACCACTGGCGATCGTTCCTGCGGACGGTCGTCACCAGCCACGCTCCGGTCGAGGCCCGTCTCGACGACGTGCGGGCGCCGACGCTGGTCATCATGGGCGAAAAGGACCCCGACTTTCCCGACCCGGCGGCCGAGGCCCGCTACGCGGCCGAGCGCCTGCGCGGCGAGGTCCTGCTGGTGCCGGAGTCTGGCCACTACCCGCAGGCCGACTCGCCCGACGTGGTCAACCCGGCGGCGCTGGCGTTCGCCGCCAAGGTCTTCGCGCGGCCGTAGCACGTGCTCGGCTGCCTGGCGCTGGGCCCAGCGCCGCGGCCTGCGCGGGGCCTCAGCGGCTCGCCGGGGTTTGGTGCGTGCCCTGACCTCAGCTCGCGGTCGGTGCTCAGTGCCCTGCGCGGGGCCTCAGCCCCTCGCCGGGGGCCTCAGTCGCGGGCCCGGTCCTCAGTCCCGGCCTGGTCCTCAGTCCCGGTGGAGGCCTCAGCTCGCGGGTCGGGGCGCCTCAGCGCTCCCGGCCGTGCCGAAGGTCAGGCAGTAGTCGTTGCTGATGCCTGGGAGCAGCGCATCCCAGCACAGAAACGTCTCCTGCTGGAGCACCAGGTGCCGGGAGATGACCCGCCCCATGTCCCAGGCGAGCGGCGTGATCACTCCGTCGTCCTCGACGTTGGCCACGTTGACGACCGCGTGCCCGCCGGGCCGCAGCAGCCCCGCCACCTGCCGGAAGATGTCGCCGATCTCCGCCAGGTATGCCACGTAGTCGCCGTCCAGCGTCTCGTAGGCGTTGAGCGGGTTTTCCGGATGGTCGGTAGCCGACATGTACGGCGGCGAGGTCATGCACAGGTCGACCGGCCCGTCGACGAGCGCGGCGAGGTCGCGCGAGTCGCCCTGCACGACTGCGACCTCACCGCCGCTGAGCCGCCCCCGGATCAGCTCGACGCGCTCGGGGAGCAACTCCACGCCGATCGCCCGCCGGCCCATCCGCTCGGCCACGACAAGCGTGGTGCCGAAGCCGGCGAACGGGTCGAGCACCAGGTCACCCGGTGACGTGAACTCCTCCAGCGCCGCCTCGACCAGGCTCTCGGGATAGTGGACGTCCTCGTCGGCGCCCTCTGGTCGCTCCGCGAACAGGTCAGCAACCCGGAGGTACAGCCACGGTTTCACACCCGTCAGTATCCGCGTACCGCGCGCCCATCACGCCGCCGGCCTTGCCGAGCGGCCCGCGGAGGTTGTCGAGCGCCATCCCGGCGGGCGTGGTCCACGCGACCCACGAGCGGACACGCTGGCCCAGTCGCGCTCGGCCGGCCCGGGGCCCGTTGACGGCGTCCCCGCGCTGCTGAGTGTCTGGCGCCGGCTCAGCGACCTGCCACACAGCAGTACGTGGACTGCAACGCATAGCGGGAGCGGCCCAAGGCCGCTCCCGCTATAACGTGTGCGTTTGCTCTGAAAGCCGCAGCGCGAACTACTCGCCCCTCAGCTAGGGGATCACTCGGCCGAAAGAACGAATCGGGACATAACCCACCATAGGGCACTCCCCTGGTTTCCACACGATCATGGTGGAGCCGAGGGGACTCGAACCCCTAACCCCTGCCTTGCAAAGGCAGTGCTCTGCCAGTTGAGCTACGGCCCCGCTGGCGGCGCAGCCGCCGAGGAGTGGACTAGCGAAGGTCGGGCGCGGTGGTGGCCTCGTGCCACAGGGCGCGCTCGTCGTTGGACTCCTTGACCTTCTTGGCGATCAGGGCCGCCGCGCCGATCACACCGGCGACGATAAGGAGCTTCTTCCACATTGGGGCGATCCCCTTCAGGTTGAGTTATCTCGGCCGGATCAATGCATGGTGGGGCTAGCTGGAATCGAACCAGCGACCTCAGAGTTATCAGCTCTGCGCTCTAACCGACTGAGCTATAGCCCCGCGCGTGCGACGACGAGCAAGGTTACCGTACTCGGGAAGCTTCTCCCAAGTTGGGGCGCCCGCCACGCCGAGCGCCCCCGTTGTCCCGCTCAGTCCCGCTCTGCGAGGGTCAGTTCGACGCCGCCCACCAGGTCGGCACAGACGTTGTAGATGAACGCTCCGAGCGTGGCCAGCGCCGTGAAGAGCACGACGTTGACCGCTCCGATCAGCGCAGACGTGCCGATAACGCCCTTGGCCGTGATCCGGAAGGTGCTCCCGTTGTCGCCACCGCCGGCGCTCACCAGGTCGGAGAGGCTGGTGTTGACGCTCTCGAAGACGCCCATCGCGTCGAGCGCGAGGTAGAGCACACTCGTGGCGACGATCACGACGATGAAGAGCACCAGCGACACGGCGAACGAGAACTTCATGACCGACCACGGGTCGATGCGCTTCACATTGAGCTTGGCCCGCCGCGGGCCGCGGGAGGCCGCGGACGCCACGGTGCTCCGGGCCGCGCGCACAGCCTCGCCGACCCGCGCCGCGCCCACCGCAGCCGCACCTGCCGCGCCCGCGCCGACCGTGCGCACCGAGGCGCCGCCCGCGGCGGCCCGCCCGGAGCCCGGCCTCGCCACGCCCGGCGGCATGGTGGGCGCCGCTGACGCCGCTCCTGGGGTCGCCTGTGTCGCGCCCGCCGGCGGCGAACTCACCGGCGCCTTCCCCGCGGCCACCGGAGCGGTGGCCGGCGAGGCGGACTGGGGCTTTTGCCCCTCGGCCGGCGGCTGGTCGGGGGGCGGCGGCATGCCAGGAGCCCGAGTGAACTTCGGGGACGCTGCGTCAGCGGGGACTGCCGCCCGGCCCACGACCGCGCGGCCGGTCGCCGGTGTGCCGCTGGCGGCGGCCTCCTCCTCGACCGGGTTGGTCGAGGTCCCCGCAGCCCCCGACTTCGCCTGTGTCTCCGTCATCAACTAGTCCTGTTCGTCAGGCTCGTCGGCATTGCGAGCAATGGCCACGATGGTTACACCGTCTGGCAGGTCCATCAACTTGACCCCCATTGTGTTCCGATCGCGAGTGCGGCGTACAGGCTTCACCGGAGTCCGGATAACTCCACCGTTACTTGTGATAGCGAAGAGCTCGTCGTCCGGGTTGATGACGACCGCACCGACAAGTGCACCACGACGCTCGGTGATCTTCGCGGTCAACACGCCCTTGCCGCCACGACCCTGTACCGGATACTCCTCGATCGGTGTCCGCTTCGCATACCCGCCGTTGGTGGCCACCAAAACATCCATGCCCTCGCGTACGACCTCCATGGCCAGCAACTCGTCGTCGTCACTGAACCGCATACCTATCACACCAGAGGTGGCGCGACCCATCGGACGGAGAGCTTCGTCGGTGGCGTTGAACCGGATCGCCTGGGCGTTCTTGGAAACCAGCAGGAGGTCGTCCTGCGGGCCGGCGAGCGCGGCGCCGACCAGCTCGTCTTCGTCGCGAAGGTTGATGCCGATGATCCCGCCGCTGCGGTTGGAGTCGAACTCCTCCAGCCGGGTCTTCTTCACGAGCCCATTCTTGGTGGCGAGCACAAGGTAGGGCGCGACCTGGTAATTGGGGATCACGATCACCTGTGCGATGTGCTCCTCCGGCTGGAAGGCCAGCAGGTTGGCGACGTGCTGCCCCTTGGCCACGCGGCTCGCCTCGGGCAGCTCGTAGGCCTTGGCGCGGTAGACCCGCCCCTTGTTCGTGAAGAACAGCATCCAGGAGTGCGTCGAGGTGACGAAAAAGTGGCTGACGATGTCGTCCTGGCGGAGTGAAGCACCGCTCACCCCCTTGCCGCCCCGGCGCTGCGAGCGGTAAAGGTCGACCTTGGTGCGCTTCGCGTATCCGGTGCGGGTGATCGTGACCACCACGTCCTCGCGCGCGATGAGGTCTTCCATCGAGACCTCGCCGTCAAACGGCACGATCTTGGTACGGCGGTCGTCGCCCCACTTGGCGACGATCTCGGCCAGCTCCTCCGAGATGATCTTCCGCTGGCGCTCGGGCTTGGCGAGGATGTCCTTGAGGTCGGCGATCTCCAGCTCGATCTTCGCCAGCTCGTCGATGATCTTCTGGCGCTCGAGGGCGGCCAGGCGGCGCAGCTGCATGTCGAGGATGGCCGTGGCCTGTACCTCGTCGATGTCGAGCAGCTGGATCAGGCCGGTGCGGGCCTCCTCAACGGTGGGCGAGCGCCGAATGAGCGCGATCACCTCGTCGAGCGCATCGAGCGCCTTGACCAGACCGCGCAGGATGTGCGCCCGCTCCTCCGCCTTGCGCAGCCGGAAGGCCGTGCGCCGGCGGATCACGTCGAGCTGGTGCTCCACGTAGTAACGGATGAACTGGGCCAGGTTGAGCGTGCGCGGCACCCCGTCGACCAGCGCCAGCATGTTGGCGCCGAAGGTCTCCTGGAGCTGCGTGTGCTTGTACAGGTTGTTGAGCACGACCTTCGCCACCGCGTCGCGCTTGAGCACGATCACGATGCGCATGCCCGTACGGCCGGAGGACTCGTCGCGGATGTCGGCGATGCCGGCGAGCTTGCCCTCCTTGACCAGCTCGGCGATCCGCTCGGCGAGGTTGTCCGGGTTGACCTGGTAGGGCAGCTCGGTGACGACGAGGCAGGCGCGCCCCTTCTTGTCCTCCTCGACCTCGACCACCGCGCGCATACGGATCGAGCCGCGACCGGTGCGGTAGGCGTCCTGGATCGCGGCCATCCCGACGATCAGGCCATGCGTCGGGAAGTCGGGCCCCTTGACGATCTGGATCAGCTCGTCGAGCGTGGTGGCCTCGTCGGCGTCCGGGTGCTCCAGGCACCACTGCACCGCGGCGGCGATCTCCCGCAGGTTGTGCGGCGGGATCTTGGTCGCCATGCCGACCGCGATGCCCTCGGAGCCGTTGATCAGCAGGTTGGGGATCCGCGACGGCAGGATCGTGGGCTCCTTGGCCCGGCCGTCGTAGTTGTCCTGCATGTCGACGGTGTCTTCGTCGATGTCCCGCAGCATTTCCATGGCCAGCGGGTCAAGCTTGCACTCGGTGTACCGCATCGCGGCCGCCGGGTCGTTGCCGGGCGAGCCGAAGTTGCCGTTGCCGTCGACCAGGGGGTAACGCAGCGACCACGTCTGTGCCATCCGCACGAGCGCGTCGTAGATGGCCGAGTCGCCGTGGGGGTGGAACTGACCCATGACATCGCCGACGACCCGGGAGCACTTCACGTAGCCGCGGTCCGGACGGTAGCCCGAGTCGTACATCGCGTAGAGGATCTTGCGGTGCACCGGCTTGAGGCCGTCGCGCACGTCCGGCAGTGCCCGACCGACGATGACGCTCATCGCGTAGTCGAGGTAGGAGCGCTGCATCTCCACCTCGAGCCCGACCGGTTCGACCCGGAGGCGCTGGTTGCCGCCTTCGCCGTTTTCCTCGGCGTCGTTC
This sequence comes from Phytohabitans kaempferiae, assembly GCF_042433955.1. Classification (NCBI taxonomy): domain Bacteria; kingdom Bacillati; phylum Actinomycetota; class Actinomycetes; order Micromonosporales; family Micromonosporaceae; genus Phytohabitans; species Phytohabitans kaempferiae. Next base: position 101,124 of record NZ_JBHLUH010000077.1, read on the forward strand.
GAGTCTTCCGGTTCGCTATCGAATGGAGTGTCCGTCACAATCAAACCCTTATCAGACTAAAAGCCGCATTACACCTGTGGACAACGGCTGTGGAAATTGCAAAAGCTGTGGATAACCTTGTGGGCTCGGTCCGCGCCCGGCTCGCCGTGCCCCCTTCCGGCTCACCGTGCCGGCCCGACTCCACCGCGGGCGGAGCCGGGCCGAGCTGCGCTAGATGTCCAGGAAGCGCACGTCCTTGGCGTTTCGCTGGATGAACGAGCGGCGGGCCTCCACGTCTTCGCCCATCAGGACGCTGAAGAGCTCGTCCGCCGTTGCGGCGTCGTCCAGGGTCACCTGACGCAGCGTACGGGTGCCCGGGTTCATCGTGGTGTCCCACAGCTCCGGGTAGTTCATCTCGCCGAGACCCTTGAACCGCTGGATGTCGTCCGGCTTGGCGTTGGGCTTCTTCTCCTGGCGCAGGCGGATCAGGCCGTCCCGCTCGCGGTCGGAGTACGCGTACTGCGCGTCGTCGCCCTTCTTGTTCCACTTGATCTTGTACAGCGGCGGGGCGGCCAGGTAGACGTGCCCCAGTTCGACCAGTGGCCGCATGAAGCGGAAGAGCAGCGTCAGCAGCAGGGTCTGGATGTGCTGGCCGTCGACGTCGGCGTCGGCCATCAGGATGATCTTGTGGTAGCGCAGCTTCTCGATGTCGAACTCTTCGTGCACACCGGTGCCGAGCGCGGTGATCAGCGACTGCACCTCGTTGTTCTTCAGCACCCGGTCGATCCGGGCCTTCTCCACGTTGAGGATCTTGCCGCGGATCGGGAGGATCGCCTGCGTGCGGGGGTCGCGGCCCTGCTTGGCCGAACCACCGGCGGAGTCGCCCTCGACGATGAACATCTCCGACTCGCGCGGGTCGGTCGACTGGCAGTCGGCCAGCTTGCCCGGCATCGAGCCGGACTCCAGCAGCGACTTGCGCCGGGCCAGCTTGCGCGCCTGGGCTGCGGCGATGCGCGCCCGAGCGGCGGCCGAAGCCTTCTGGATGATCGTCTTGGCCTCGGCGGGGTTGCGCTCGAACCAGTCGGTCAGCCATTCGTTGCAGACCCGCTGCACGAAGCTCTTCACCGGGGTGTTGCCGAGCTTGGTCTTGGTCTGACCCTCGAACTGCGGGTTGGCCAGCTTCACCGAGATGATCGCCGCGAGCCCTTCACGGATGTCTTCGCCGGAGAGCTTCTCGTCTCCCTTGAGCAGCTTCTTGTCCGCGCCGTACTTGTTGACCACGCTGGTCAGCGCCGCGCGAAAGCCCTCCTCGTGCGTGCCGCCCTCGTGCGTGTTGATCGTGTTGGCGAACGTGTAGACCGACTCGCCGTACGACTCGTTCCACTGCATGGCGATCTCGGCCGCCATGCCCTCCTCCTCGGCGCCGAACTCGATCACGGTCTTGTGGATCGCGCTCTTGGTCTGGTTGAGGTGGCGGACGAAGTCGGCGATACCGCCCTTGTAGAGGAACGTGACCTCGCGCGGCTTGCCGTCCTCCTCCAGCGTGCGCTCGTCGCGCAGGTGGATGGTGAGGCCGCGGTTGAGGAAGGCCATCTCCTGAAGCCGGCGGTAGATCGTCTCGAAGGCGAACTCCGTGGTCTCGAAGACCTGCGGGTCGGGCCAGAAGGCCACCGAGGAGCCACTGCGCGTGGTCGGCTCGCCCTTCTCCAGCGGGGAGGGCTTGGAGTCGCGGTACTGCTGGCGGTAGGTGAAGCCGTCCTTCCAGATCTCCAGCTCCATCCGCACCGAGAGCGCGTTGACGACCGAGACGCCCACGCCGTGCAGGCCACCGGAGACCGCGTACGCCTTGCCGTCGAACTTGCCGCCGGCGTGCAGCACGGTCAGCGCCACCTCGACGCCGGGCTTCTTGAGCTTGGGGTGGAGGTCGACCGGGAAGCCACGGCCGTTGTCGACCACGCGCACCCCCCCGTCGGCGAGGAGGAACACGTCGATGGTGTCGCAGTAGCCGGCCAGCGCCTCGTCGACCGCGTTGTCGACGACCTCCCAGACCAGGTGGTGCAGACCCCGCTCACCGGTGGAGCCGATGTACATACCGGGGCGCTTGCGGACCGCCTCCAGGCCCTCCAGGACGGTAATCGACTCGGCGCCGTATTCCTGCTTCTTCTGCGCTGCCACCCTCGGCCACTTTCTCGCACCGCCCAGCGCTGGTCGGCGCGGGGGGCGCGGGGTATGGCGGGCAGTCACGGCGGCAGGGGCGCGCGCCACCGCAACGTATGCTGGGGCGGGCGCTCCCGTCACCGCGGTCGCCCGCGGATCACGTTCACTCCGGACGCCAATCGAGCCGGCGCCGTCGTCGCCTCCAATCCTACTGTGCAGAAGCCGGAAACCGGGTACACGGCACCCCACGCGGGCACCTGAGACCTTCATAGCCGGCCGAATAGCGGCGGGCGCGACTCCCCCCACACGAGGGGCGCCCCGACGCGGATGACCGCCCAGCGGGACCGAAACCGTGCGACTCTGCTGGCTGCGCTCACGCCGCTCGCCGCGCGTCCCGGGCGGTCGCGTGCTCCGCCCTCGTCGCTACGCTCCTCGGGCCGGCGTTCGCCACCCCCGGGACTATCCGCTCGGGGGTCGCGCGAAGGGCACACCGTGTCGTAATTTTGCCCGGCGCCGTTTGAACGACCAGGCGCCTCTCGCACATGGCAGGCGCACGGTCACGCTGCGCTACAGGAAAGGGTGACCCCACGATGGGGCTGGACAACGTAGCCGTGAAATGGCCGCGTACCGGCCGTTTCTACGACCCGGTGGCCCCGGCCGAGTTCGTCGACTTCGCCGAGCTCGCGGACGACCCACAGGTCTCGTCGCCAACCGCCGCGCTCGCCGGCCACATCGCGAAGACCGGTACGGTGCGCGCGACGGCCTACACCGAGCTGGTCGACCTCCTGCTCGGCCTCGACGGTGTGCTGTACGCCACAGAGGCCGCGGCCGAAGACGAAGACCCCGTGATCGACCCGGACGGCTGTGCCTGGATCGCCGGCGGCCTGGAGCGCTTCGTCGAGAGCCACCGGGAGCACGGCGAGGCGGTCACGTTCGACACGGTGGGCGCGGTGCTGCGCGCTGCCCTCGCCGGCGGGCGCCTCGCCGACCAGCAGCTGAGGTGGCTCGACAACCGGCTCGACGGGCTCCGCGACGAGTCTGGCGGCGCGCCGCAGTGGAGCTTCTCCCGCTCGGAGCTGGGCGTGCTGTCCCGCTTCTACCGCCGGTGCGCCGACCGGGGCTTCGCCGTCTACGCCGACTTCTGAGACAAGCCTCTCCCCGGCGCCGGGACCGGACCGCCCGTGCCAAACGGCACAGGCGCGAAGAGGCGGGTCGTGTCAGCCGTACGTGTCTCGCGGGCCGCGCCCCCGCACCCGCCTGGTGCCGCGTGACCAGGACGGCGCGGCCGGCCCGTGGATGTGCAGCTTCTGCACCACGTTGTGGCCGACCTCGGCGGCGATCCGCTGGAGCAGCGACGCGGCGAGGAGGCGCAGCTGCGTCGCCCAGGCGGTCGACTCGGCCTCGACGGTGAGCTCGCCGCCGTCGAGCTTGATCGGCCGGCTGTGCTTGGCGATGTCTGGTCCGACCACGCGCTCCCAGGCCCCGAAGACGGTCGCCTCGGCCGCCGGACGCTGCCAGCCCCGCGCCTTGACCAGCTTGGCCAGCACGTCGCCGAACGCCTGCGGGTCGCGGGGGTCGGGCCCAGGTCCGGAGTATCCCCGCGCGCGCCGAACGCCACCGCCCGCGTCGCCACTCTCCGACGAGGTACGCCGCCGTGGTGCGGCCGCCTGCCGGCGTGCCTTTGCCGCGTCGAGTACGGCCCGGGCCAGCTCCGGTCCGGTCTTTTCGGGCTCCGGTTCACTCGACACGGCGGACCCCTCCCTCGGCCACCTCGTACCGGGCGCCGCGCAGTGCCTCCGGGACGTCTTCGGCGACCGCGCAGGTGACCAGCAGCTGGCTGGCGCCGCCGACCAGCTCGGCCAGGCGGGCGCGGCGGCCGGCGTCCAGCTCGGCGAAGACGTCGTCGAGCACAAGTACCGGCTCGATGCCCTCGGTGCGGAGCAGGTCGTACGCCGCGAGCCGCAGCGCCAGCGCGTAGGACCAGGACTCGCCGTGGCTGGCGTACCCCTTGGTTGGCAGGTCGCCGAGCGTGAGCGTGAGGTCGTCGCGGTGGGGGCCGACCAGCGTCACGCCCCGCTCCACTTCGGACGGCCGCGACTCGGTGAGCGCGGCGGCGAGGGCGGCCTGAAGCGTCTCGCGATCTGGCGGCTCCACCGGGACGGTCGCCTTGTAGGTGATCGCCGCACCGCCCTTGCCGGCCGCCACCGCGTCGTACGCCTTGGTCACGTGCGGGGCGAGCGCGGCCACCAGCTCCAGCCGGCCGGCGAGCAGCTCGGCGCCGTGCCGGGCCAGGTGGGCGTCCCACACGTCCAGTGTGGACAGGTCGCCGCCCCGGCTCCCGCCGGTCTTGCGGGCCAGGTACGCCGTGCGGAGCAACGCGTTGCGCTGCTTGATCACGCGGTCGTAGTCGGCGCGCACGCCCGCGTATCGCGGCTGGCGGGCGACGAGCAGGTCGTCGAGGTAGCGGCGGCGCTCGGCCGGGTCGCCGCGGACCAGCTCCAGGTCTTCCGGTGCGAAGAGCACGAGCCGCAGCGCGCCGAGCACGTCGCGGGCCCGGCGGACCGGGGAGCGGCCGAGGCGCGCGCGATTGGCCTTGCCAGGCACGATCTCCAGCTCGACCAGCAGCTCACGTCCATCGTGGACGATCATGCAGCGGATCACCGCCGCGCCCGCGCCCGCGCGCACAAGCGGGGCATCGGTGGCCACGCGGTGGCTGTCGAGCGTGGCCACGTAGCCGAGTGCCTCGATCAGGTTGGTCTTGCCGACCCCGTTGTGGCCGACCAGCACCGCCCCGCCCGGCTCGAGGTCGACCTCCACCCGCTCGTACGAGCGGAAGTCGACAAGCTCGAGCCGTCTGACATACATGGGGAAAGGCTACGGCCGCTTGCGGACCGCGTGCCCGCCGAACTGCTGGCGCAGCGCGGCGACCGCCTTCATGGCCGGCGAGTCGTCCTGCCGGGACGCGAAGCGGGCGAAGAGCGACGCGGCGATCACGTTCATCGGCACGGCCAGCCGGATCGCCTCCTCCACTGTCCAACGCCCCTCGCCGGTGTCTTCGGTGTAGCCGCTGAGGTTGGCCAGCTCCGGGTCCTCGTCGAGTGCCCGGTCGAGCAGGTCGAGCAGCCACGACTCGACGACCGAACCGTCCCGCCACGACTTGATCACGCCGGGCACGTTGGTGATGATCTCCGATTTGGAGAGCAGCTCGTAGCCCTCGGCGTACGCGTGCATCAGCCCGTACTCGATGCCGTTGTGCACCATCTTGGCGTAGTGACCGGCGCCGACCGGGCCGGCGTGCACGAAGCCGAACTGGCCCTGCGGCTTGAGCGCCTCGAAGACCGGCTCGAGCCGGGCCACGTGCTCCGCGTCGCCGCCCACCATCAGCGCGTATCCGTTTTCCAGGCCCCACACGCCGCCGGAGACCCCGACGTCCATGTAGCCGATGCCCTTCTCCGCCAGCCGCGCGGCACGCGGCTGGTCGTCACTGAAGCGCGAGTTACCTCCGTCGATGATCAGATCGCCCTCGCTGAGGAAGGTCGCCAGCTCCTCGATCGCCGCATCGGTCACCATCGACGGCACCATGACCCACACCGCGCGCGGCGGCGTCAGCCGCTCGACCATCTCGGCCAGGCTGGCGACGTCACTCACATCCGGGTTGCGGTCGTACCCGATGACCTCGTGCCCGGCCGTGCGCAGCCGGCCACGCATGTTGCCACCCATCCGGCCAAGGCCAACAAGCCCTAGCTGCATGACTTCGTCCCCCTTGTTATCCCTGCTGTCGCGCCAAGATAGCCCGATCAGCGGGTTACCCGGATTGGCATGATCAGATACCGGTATCCGGGGACGATCTCACCATCTTCACCGGCTGGCGAGATCACCGCCGGCTTGAAGGCGTCGACAAACGACAGCATCGCCGTGGGGGAACCGAGCGCGGCAAGGCCGTCGAGCAGGTACTGCGGGTTGAAGCCGATGGTCAGCGACTCGCCAGTGAAGGTCGCCTCCATCGCCTCGCTCGCCCGCGCCTCCTCGGTGCCGCCCGCCTCGACGACGAGCCCCTCGTCGCTGAAGCTCAGCAGGACCGGCGTCGTGCGGTCGGCGACCAGGGCGACGCGGCGGACCACCTCGTTGAGGGCAGCCACCGAAACCCGGGCCTCGGCGTTGTGCGAGGCCGGGAAGAGCGAGCGCACCGGCGGGTAGTTGGCGCCGTCGAGCAGGCGGCTGGTCGTGCGCCGCGCGCCACCGACAAAGCCGATCATGCCTTCCCCGGCGCCGCCGTGGGCGAGCGCCATCGTGACATCGCCTCCGAGGGGGCCCAACGTCTTGGCGGTATCGGCGAGAGTGCGCGCCGGCACCAACGCGTTGATGCTGACTTCGGGGTTTTCCGGCCGCCACTGCATCTCGCGCATGGCGAGGCGGTAGCGGTCGGTGGCGAGCATCGCCAGCGAGCTGCCATTGAGTTCGAGGCGCACGCCGGTCATCATCGGGAGCGTCTCGTCACGCCCGGCGGCGATCGCCACCTGCGCGACCGCGGAGGCGAACTCGGCGGCGTCGATCGTGCCCGCGCTGTCGGGCATCTCCGGCAGCGTCGGGTAGTCCTCCACCGGCATGGTGGGCAGCGTGAAGCGGGCGCTGCCGCAGACCAGCTCCAGGTGGGCACCGACGGCGGCGATGTCGACCGGCTTGGCGGGCAGCGCCTTGGTGATCTCGGCGAGCAGCCGGCCCGAGACGAGGGCCGCGCCGTCGGCGTCACCCTGCACGTCGACACTGACCTGGCTGGAGACCTCGTAGTCGAAGCCGGAGACGTTGAGCTGCCCATCGGTCACCCGCATCATCACGCCGGCGAGCACCGGCACCGAGGGCCGGTTGGGCAGGCTCTTCGCCGTCCACGCCACGGCGTCGGCGAGCGCGTCGCGCTCGACTCGGAACTTCATGCCTGTGCCTCCGCGTCGACTCGGGTGGTGTGGCGGTCGCACCTTGAACCTAGGCACAGAACCGCCCTACCGACCATAGGGCTCCCCCGACGGCGGCGTACGCCCACCCCCGGTGGTTTGCCCGATCAGATAGCTAGGTCGGACCGGCGGGCGCCGGTCCACAGAACGCACAACGCTGGTGATTGGTTTTTGTTGTCTTAGAAGGATCAAGTTCATCGTCTTCATAGGGCCTGTGCGAACTGTGGAGGAAGGGCGTCTGCGCTGGCCAGAGGGTTATCCACCGGTGGTTTGGCTGTGGAGAAGCAGGGTATGAACCGGGTCGCCTCTCCACAGGTTGGTGTTCAAGCAACAGTTGTCCACCGTTGTCCACCGCTCATCCACCGGCTATCCCCCGGGTTTCTCCCCAGGTGTGTGGAGAGAGCGTCGGCGGCCGGTGGTCGCTGTCCCCAGAACCTTCAACACCCCGTACACAGCCGGCCATCGCCGGTGGATAGAGATGTCACCCGCCGTACACGTCCACAGCGATTTCCCCAGGGGTTGTCCACAGGTTGTGGGTAAAGCCTTGCAAGAACACAAGGGGTTGTCCACCGACAGTGGACAGAAGGTGTGGACGCGTGTGGATGGGTGTGGAAAGCCGACTTTCGGTTACGTCTCGTGTCCACACCTGTGGGTAAACCGGAGCCGCCCGATGCGAGGCGTAGTTGTGTGATCGCAAAGCGTGGCGGCCGGACGATGTGGGGTGGGGGCGCCGCGCGGTGCGCTCGATCGCCGTGCGCGCACGACCCGAGGGCACGGTGGCAAGCGAATGGTTCGCGGCCGACGAGTCCCGTGACGGCGGGCGCGGCGGCACGGGGCGACAGTCCCACGATGGCTGCCGGCCGCCGCTGGCGTTGGACGCGTGGCCCTGGGGCTGGCCGGTGGTCTACCGGTGGGGCGCCGCGCGCGTCAGGAGTTCTGCTTGATCCGGTTGGTCAGCTCGGCGATCTGGTTGTAGAGCGAGCGGCGCTCGGCCATCTGCTGGCGGATCTTCCGGTCGGCGTGCATCACCGTGGTGTGGTCGCGGCCGCCGAAGGCCTGCCCTATCCGAGGCAGCGACAGGTCGGTCAGCTCGCGGCAGAGGTACATGGCGACCTGTCGGGCGTTGACGAGCACGCGTGAGCGGGAGTGGCCGCGCAGGTCTTCGAGGCTCACACCGAAGTAGTCGGCCGTCGACACCATGATCTGGTCGGCGGTGATCTCCGGCCCCGAGCCGTCCGGGATGAAGTCGCGCAGCACCTCTTCGGCCAGCGACAGCTCGACCGCCGATCGGGTGAGCGAGGCGAACGCGGTCACCCGGATGAGTGCACCCTCGAGTTCGCGGATCGAGTTGGAGATCCGCGAGGCGATGAACTCCAGCACGTCGGGCGGCGCGAACAGCCGCTCCTGCGCCGCCTTCTTCTGGAGGATCGCGATGCGGGTCTCCAGGTCGGGCGGCTGGATGTCGGCGAGCAGCCCCCACTCGAACCGCGTACGCAGGCGGTCTTCGAGCGTCGCCAACTGCTTGGGCGAGCGGTCGGACGTGATGACGATCTGCTTGTTGGCGTTGTGCAGCGTGTTGAACGTATGGAAGAACTCCTCCTGCGTCCGCTCCCGGTTTTCCAGGAACTGGATGTCGTCGATCAGGAGGATGTCCACGTCTCGGTAGCGCCGCTGGAACGCGCTCGTCTTGTCGTCGCGCAGCGAGTTGATGAAGTCGTTGGTGAACTCTTCGGTGGAGACGTACCGCACCGAGCGCGCGTTGCCGAGCGTCGTGGCGTAGTGGCCGATCGCGTGCAGCAGGTGGGTCTTGCCCAGCCCCGAGCTGCCATAGATGAAGAGCGGATTGTACGCCTTCGCCGGCGACTCGGCGACCGCGACCGCCGCCGCGTGCGCGAAGCGGTTGGAGGAGCCGATGACGAACGTCTCGAACATGTACTTCGGGTTGAGCCGGTTGCCGCCGGTCTCGGTACCCCCGCCGGGTCGTCGGTCGTCGCGCGCCGGACCGCCCGGACGGTGATCGCGCCCGGCGGCGCCGCGGTCGGTCATGGTCGCGGCGCGACCGGGTCCGCTGTCCGGACCGCTGTCGTGGCGCAGCTCGCGGGTCGTCGGCTCGTCGCGGCGGGCCAGGTCGGGGTGGTGCATGCCGTCCCGGTAGTCGGGGCTCGGCTCGGCGTGCGCCGGCAGCCGGTCGGTCTCGTCGAGCGGCTCGACCGGTTGGCGCGGCGGGGTGAAGAGGGCGCCCTGCTCCTGCTCGGGATCGCGGGCCATGGGTACGGACGCCGAGCCGGTCGCCGTCGCCACCGCGGGCGAGATCGGGTGCTGGGCGGAGCCGGTGGGCTCCTCCTCCACGAATGGGTCCTCGAACCCGTCGCCGCCGTCGAGGTCGGCCGGGCTGCCGTAGATCGTGCCAGCCGGGCGCCCTTGTCCGTCTTCCGGCGGCCGGATCGTCACAGCCACCTGGATCGGCCGGCCGAGGCGGCGGGAGAGCGCGTCGGTGATCGCGGGACGCAGCCGCGACTCGATGACGTCCCGGGTGAACGCGTCGGGCACGGACAGCAGCGCGATGTCTTCGACGATGGCGCCCAGGCGGGTCAGCCGGAGGTACGCGCGCTGCTGTGCCGAGACGATCTCGTCTGCCAGCTCTTCGGTCGCCGCCATCCAGACGACGGCCAGATCGGTTTCGGCCACCCCTCGCGCCACCCCCTTCGCACTCCGAACCCGCAGGCCGCCGATGCTGCCCACCGACCGCTGTCCACAAGTTATCCACAGCCTGTGTACCGAACGATTGTGGCTCGCCGCCCGACGCACCAGCGACTCTTCGCCCGGCCTGCGACGACGCTGGAGCGGGTACACCGTGCCGAACGACTGACTGCCTCGTCCGGTTTTGCACCGATTTGTAGCGGCAGTGACCCCCTGACGCGGACCGGCAATCGGGCACGCTAACAGCGTTGTCCACAACCCTTCAACCGCTGTCTACGCCAGTTCGTTGTCGGTGGCCGCGAAACCGCGCATTGAGGCCACTGCCCACGGTGATATGAGCTGTACGCCGCGTTTCGGAGGCCCGCTTCGATGTCTGGTCGCCACGTCCGTTTGACGCTCATTGCCAGCCTGCGTAAGCTTGAGCGGCTGCTCCGTGGCCTGACGGAGCGTCTCGTGCTGGGCAATATCGTGCTGGGCACGTGGCACTCAGCGTGCTGAGCGAAGCACCCGGTGAAGTGAAGCGGAGATACTGACGTGAGCAAGCGCACCTACCAGCCGAACAACCGCCGGCGTGCCAAGACCCACGGTTTCCGGCTGCGCATGCGCACCCGCGCCGGCCGTGCCATCCTCGCCTCCCGCCGTTCGAAGGGCCGCACCCGCCTGTCGGCATGAGCCCGACGGGCTGGTCGAAGGTGAGGTAGGCGTGCTTGCCGCGGCGCAGCGACTGCGGCGCAGCAGCGACTTCGCCGCAGCGGTCCGCGGTGGCCGCCGGGCCGGTCGCGGCTCGGTGGTCGTCCACCTGACCATCCCCCAGCAGTCCGAGCTTTCCGAGCCGGCGCGCACCGAGGAGTCTCCGGTGCGCGCCGGCTTCGTCGTATCCAAGGCCGTCGGCGGCGCGGTGACGCGTAACACGGTCCGGCGGCGCCTCCGCCACCTCGTGCGCGACCGGCTCGGCGACCTGCCCGCGGGGAGCGTGCTCGTGGTGCGGGCCCAGCCCGGCGCGGCGACCGCCTCGCACGACCGGCTCGGCGCCGACCTGGACGCCGCGCTCACCGCCGCCCGCTCGCCCTCCCGGGGATCCGGCCGCGGTCGCTCCGGTTCTCCCGGGGAGAAGGGACGGCACCGTGGGTGACGAACGGCACGTGGAGCAGGCACCCGAAGCTCGCCCTGGGTTAGCGGCCCGGGTGCTGAGCGCGCTGGTCATCGCGTACCGTCGTTGGATAAGCGCGGCGCTGCCGGCGCGCTGCCGGTTCTATCCGTCATGTAGTGCGTACGCCCTCGAGGCGATCGCCAAGCACGGCGCCCTCCGGGGGACCGGCCTCGCGACCTGGCGGTTGTTGCGCTGCCACCCGTTCCACCCCGGCGGGTACGATCCCGTGCCCCCACCCAAGAGCCACCGTCGTGCTGATGTGACTGGAGCCCCGAATTGAGTCTCGACTGGATCTACTGGGCGATCTCGTGGATCCTGCTGCGCTGGCATTCGCTGTGGGAAATGATCGGCATCTCAGACGGCACCGTGCTGGGGACCAACTGGGCCTGGATCCTGTCGATCATCTTCCTCGTCGTCACGGTCCGGGTGATCCTCTTCCCGGTCTTCGTCAAGCAGATCAAGTCGCAGCGTGCGATGCAGGCGCTGCAGCCCCAGGTCAAGGCGCTTCAGGAGAAGCACAAGGGTGACCGGGAGACGCTCCAGAAAGAGATGATGGAGCTCTACCGGAAGGAGAAGGCCAATCCGCTCATGGGCTGCCTGCCCATGTTCCTGCAGATCCCGGTCTTCCTCGGCCTCTTCCACGTGCTCCGCCGGCTCGACCCGGTGCAGACGCTCAACACCACCATCTACGGGTGGACCCAGGCGCAGTGGGACAGCGCGGTGCACGCGAAGCTCTTCACCGCGCCGATCGCCGCCCAGTTCGGCTCGTCTACCGCCGAGCTGGAGGGGATGGGCGCCAACGGCACCACCGTGAAGGTGATCGCGGGCGTGCTGGTGCTCATCATGATGGCCACCACCTACCTCACCAGCCGCCAGATGATCCTCAAGACCGGCTGGGCCGAAGACCCGCAGCAGCGCATGATCCAGCGGCTGATGCTCTACGGCATCCCCGCCTCGCTGCTCGTCTCCGGCGCGATCTTCCCGATCGGCGTCATCATCTACTGGGTCACCAACAACCTCTTCACCCTCGGCCAGCAGCAGTGGGTCCTTCGGAAGTACCCGCCGCCGGTCATCAACACCAAGGACGGCAAGGCGGTGCCCGGCCCGGGCGCCCGCAAGGCGGCCGCGCCGCAGCAGCAGGAGAAGCCGAGCCGGTTCGGCCGTTCCAAGGCCAATGGCGCGGTGCAGGACACCAAGCCCGCGGTCGACGGCAGGGCCCTCGCGCCCAAGCCCGGCGCCAAGCCGGTAAATCCGAAGAAGCGCAAGCCCGCGAAGCGCCAGGGTTGACGCGACCGGTGCCCGCCGGCTCGACCGGCGGGCACCGTGGCGCTCCCCCGGCAGCCGCGATCGGCGCCTTACAACAGACGTGCCCGTGGACGCAGGCAAGCACTCGCCCGCCGCGGGAAACCAGCGGACCGGAAACGGTCCAGCCGAGCGAGTACGGAGATGAGATCGGTGACCGACACCAGCGTTCCCCAGACCGACCAGTCCCTCGATGACGAGTTGGACGCCCAGCCGGATGCGGTGGAGGACGGGGAGGAAGACGACGCCAAGGAGGCGGAAGCCGCCCCCAGCGACTCGGATCTCTTCCGGCAGAGCGAGATCGCCGCGGACTACGTGGAGGGCCTGCTGGACATCCTCGACTACGACGGCGACATCGACGAGCTGGTCTCGGCCGGCCGGCCGGTCGTCGAGGTGGTCGGTGGCCGCCTTCAGCCGCTGGTCGGCCAGCGCGGTGCCACGCTGGAGGCGCTCCAGGAGCTGACCCGGTTGGCCGTCTTTCGGCAGACCGGCTCGCCCAGCCGCCTGCTGCTCGACGTCGGGGGCTACCGGGCCAACCGCCGCAAGGAGCTCGCGGCCGTCGCCAAGAACGCGGTGGAGAAGGTCAAGGAGTACGGCGAGCCGGTGCGCCTGGAAGCGATGTCCGCGTTCGAGCGCAAGTGCGTGCACGACGTGGTCAACGCGCTCGCCGGCGTGGAGAGCGAGTCGGAGGGCGTGGAGCCCAACCGGCGGATCGTCGTCCGTCCGGTCGCCGAATAGCCGCGTGCCCAGCGACGTCTCATCCGGCCCGGGTGGCTTGCCACCCGGGCCGTTGTCTGCGCCAGCCCGTGCCCTCTTCGGTGACCGGCTGGATCTCGCGGTCGCGTACGCGGACCTGCTCGCGACCGATGGCGTGGTGCGCGGGCTCATCGGCCCCCGCGAGACACCCCGCATCTGGGATCGCCACCTGCTCAACTGCGCCGCGGTGGCGGAGTTGATCCCGCAGGAGGCTTCTGTCGTAGACGTGGGGTCCGGTGCCGGTTTGCCCGGTATCGTACTAGCTGTGGCCCGGCCCGACCTCACGGTCACCCTGGTTGAGCCACTGGCACGACGGACTGCCTTCCTGGCGGAGGTGGTGACGGAGCTCGACCTCGACCGGACCGTGGAGGTGGTCCGGGCGCGGGCCGAGGAGGTCGCCGGGATGAGTCCCGCCGACATCGTCACCGCTCGGGCAGTCGCGCCACTCGACCGGCTCGCTGGCTGGTGTCTACCCCTCGCCGCCATCGGTGGGCGGCTGCTCGCGCTCAAGGGCGCCTCGGCCGCCGACGAGGTGGCGGAACACCGTGACGCGGTCGGACGACTGGGCGGTGCCACGCCGGTCGTACGGCGATGCGGGGTCGGTCTCGTCGACCCGCCGACGACCGTCGTGGAAATCGTCCGGGAGCGCGTTGTCGTGCCGGCACGGTCGAAAACATCGCGGGGGGCGAGCCGCCGGTCTACTTCGGACGGTGGCGCCGCGCGTGGGGGCAGAGCGCGGAGGGGTTAGATGGTCGGGCGGCCGGAGACTGTTGGTGTCGGATGGCCGCCGGACACGGTGCCAATTCTTGGCGGCGCCCTGAGGCGTGTATGCGGCTTTCTCCTGTATGTCGTCCCACCGTTGTGTGGTGAGCGGGCTCATGTGTCGGACACCGATGGCCTCCGCCGCCCATCGGCCGTAGGCTGGCCGCGCGTCGATAGTGTGGAACCGGCGGCGGCTCCTGTGCGGCAGCGTCCCCCGCTGCCCGTCGGGCCACACCGATCGCCGGGGCATCCAGGCGCGAGTGCTGTTAAGGCCGACCTATCCGAAGTGGACAGGGATGACACGGTGCAGGACAACAGTAGGTACGACGATTTGGGGTTGAGCCACCCCGGTGGCTACCGCGTGGGCGGTGCCGCCGTTTCACGTGGAACTGACTACGACGGCTGGCCCGTCGGCCGCGGCGCTGCCAGACACGAGGGCATGTCGATGGCTGGACCGGGCGATCCCGACCCGCACGCCGTGCCGCAGCCGCGCGCCGGAAGTGGGTACGAGCGTCCCGCCCGCCAGGAAGGCGAGCCAGGGCCGGCGACGGGGAGGTCAGCAGTGCCAGAGCGTTCACCACAGCCGCCAGCGACGGGCTACCCGACGGGCGGTCAGGACGACCCGCACCGCCGCCCGGCGCCGTCACCGCGGCCGCATCCGTCCGCACCGGCCTCTCCTCCTCCGACCGGGCGTCCCTCGACCCCGGCTCGGGCCACCGCGTCCGTGACTCCGGTGTCGGGCGCGCCGGCGGCGTCTGATGGCGCACCTTCGACGGGATCTTCGTCACCCTCCCCGGGGCCACGCCCCGACACGCCCGCGCCGGGGGCCGGTGGTTATGGGGAGGAAGCTGGGGTTGACGCGTACGTTTCACGTGAAACCCCGTCGCGTGAAGAGGATGATCCACCGTTGGCTATGGAGGCAATGCGCGCAGTCCAGATCCTGAACCCGAGTGGTGAGGTGACCATGCCCCGCCCGGCCCGGCCCAGGATCATGTGCGTGGCAAACCAGAAGGGCGGCGTCGGCAAGACCACGACCACCGTGAACCTGGCCGTGGCACTCGCCCTCCACGGCAACCGGGTACTGGTGGTCGACCTCGACCCGCAGGGCAACGCCTCGACAGGGCTCAACGTGCCGCACCATGCGGGCATCCCGGACGTGTACGACTGCTTGATCGACAACGTGCCGCTGGCCGAGGTCGCCCAGGCGGTCGAGGGCATCCCCAACCTGTGGTGCGTACCGGCGACCATCGACCTCGCCGGCGCCGAGATCGAACTCGTCTCGGTCGTCGCCCGCGAGTCCCGGCTGGCCCGGGCGATCGCGGCCCACCCCGAGAAGTTCGACTACGTCTTCATCGACTGCCCACCCTCACTGGGCCTGCTGACGGTCAACGCGCTGGTGGCGGCTCAGGAGGTGCTGATCCCGATCCAGTGCGAGTACTACGCGCTGGAGGGTCTCAACCAGCTGATCAACAACATCAACCTCGTCAAGCAGCACTTGAACCCGACGCTCGACGTCTCCACGATCCTGCTGACCATGTACGACCGCCGTACCCGCCTGGCCGACGCGGTCGAGCAGGACGTGCGCAACCACTTCGGCGACAAGGTTTTGCAGGCGGTCATCCCCCGCAACGTCCGCGTCTCCGAGGCGCCCAGCTACGGCCAGTCGGTCATGACCTACGATCCCGGTTCGCGGGGCGCCACGAGCTACTTCGAGGCGGCTCAGGAGATCGCGGAGCGTGGGGTCAAACTGGGAGGGGCGGCGTGAGGCAGCCGTTCGTCGATGATCGGGAGAGTGCGGCATGAAGAACCGTCCGCGCGGCGGGCTCGGACGCGGTCTGGGGGCACTGATCCCCACCGCGCCACCGCAGCCGTCGGGTGGCGCCCAACCGGAAGCTCCGGCGCCAGAAGCCGCGGCGCCGGTTGAGACGCCCCCTGCTGGCGACGCGTCCGGTGGTGGTACGCCCACGCCTGTGCCGCCCGCCGAGTCTGCCGTCACCCCCGGCGCCACGAGCGAACTCGCGCCCGTCCCTGGTGCTCGGTTCGCCGAGATCCAGGTCGGGGCGATCGTGCCCAACCCGAAGCAGCCCCGGCAGGTCTTCGACGAGGAGGCCCTGGAGGAGCTCAAGACCTCCATCCGTGAGGTGGGCCTCCTCCAGCCGATCGTCGTGCGGGAGCTCGACGGCGAGAAGTACGAACTCGTCATGGGCGAGCGCCGCTGGCGGGCCGCCCAGGCGACTGGCCGCGAGACGATCCCGGCCATCGTTCGTGACACGCGCGACGACGCGATGCTCCGGGACGCGCTCCTGGAAAACATCCACCGGGCCAACCTCAACCCGCTCGAAGAGGCAGCGGCGTACCAGCAGTTGCTGGAGGAGTTCGGGGCGACGCACGAGGAGCTGGCGAAGCGGATCGGCCGGAGCCGCCCGCAGATCTCCAACACGATCCGTCTCCTGAACCTGCCGGCCCAGGTGCAGCGGCGGGTCGCCGCCGGCGTGCTGTCGGCAGGCCACGCTCGGGCGCTTCTCGGCTTGGAGGAGACCGAAGCCCAGGAGGAGCTGGCGCTGCGGATCGTGGCCGAGGGCCTGTCCGTACGCGCCACCGAGGAGCTGGTCGCGCTGGCCGTCGCCGAGGGCCCGGCGCCCGCGGCGAAGGCAGCCAAGCGTCGGGCCAAGGCGCACGCACCGGCCCTGAGCGACCTGGCCGAGCGCCTCTCCGACCGCTTCGACACCCGCGTGAAGGTGGACATCGGCCGGAGCAAGGGCAAAATAACGATCGAGTTCGCCACGGTCGACGACCTGGAGCGGATCGTGGGGATCATCGGCGTGGAGCGGACCGAGCAGCCGGAGTAGCTCCTCTCCCCCCAGGCACTGAGCGGCCGCGGACCTGATCGGGTCCGCGGCCGCTGTCGTTCCACGTGAAACGGGTTGGGCCTGGTGTTGGGCGTGCTAGTTGGCGGCGTCACAGGGGCGTTGGTCGTGCGGCGGCGCTCGCTGGTGAGGTGGGGTCTGTGACGGTCGTGCTTGGCGTGGTGCTTGTGGCGGCGTTGATGTTCACCGCGAGCTTTGGTCGATCTCGGTGGACCAGCCCTCGATGTCTGTGGCGGCTCGCCGTCATCCGGCTTTGCCGCTGCCCCAAGCCTCGGTCTGGCTCGGTGCCCCTGGTGCCTTTGGCTCGTCGTCCGGTCTCACTCTCGGGCTCGCGATGCGGGACGGCCTCAGGTGCTGCCGGGCGCGTCTGGTACGGGCGCCGTCGTCGCGCTCCCCCGGGCGCTCTCCCCCTGCGGCGATCCGGAAGCCTCCCTGTCGCGACGACCGATCGGCCTATCCCTCGGGAATGGTCGCCGTCGGCGATCCCGGCGTTCCACCGAGGCTTGGTGTGAGGCGAGCGGGAGGCGTGTGCGCGTGCTTCCTTTCGGAGGCACCTGCGGAATCCAGGCTGCGGCTCGTGAGGTCGGCCGGCGAGCGCTGTTGTGCCGCGACTGCCGAACCTCCTGGGTAAGCTCGGAGGCGGCGCCGGTGGGGAGATCCTGGTTCCCCGCAGGTCGGGCATGGCGATGCTTGGAGGTGACGCCAGCTCCTCGTATGGATCGCGACCGAGGATCCGAGGCGTGCGGCACATGTCCCCGCTACCGTGCGGAGAGCTTCTGGCGGCCCCTGCGAGGTTGAGACGAGCCGGGATGACCGGGGGCGATGGGCGGTCGCTTCCCCGGCTGATGCGGTGAGTTGGTCGGCACGGTGGCCGCGGATCGAACGACGGTGCCAGCGCGGTGATCAGGGCTCCCCGGCGGCCGGGAGCCCTGCGACGCGGCTGGGTCGCCTGGCATACGGACGGCGGTGGCTCGTGATCCGGGGCGGACCCGGGAGCGGGGAGGCGGCAAGCGGCCGAGTTACGCCATTGCGCGATGGGTGACGTCTCCAATCGCCGGCTCCCCCAACTAGGCCGGCCGCCTGGGGCCGGGCAGCGGTCGGTGGGATGGCCGGGCTGTGCGGTGCACGGCATCCAGCGAGCGAGGGGTCGCGCCAGTCGGAGGGGGCGGTTTGGTGCCCGAGACCATCCAGCGTCGCTGGCGCCGAGGCGTCCTCTGAACACCGGTGCCCACAGGCGACGGCGCGGCATTTGGGGGCAGACACGCGCCGCTGTGCCTCGTGATGGTGAGCCAGCCCGCGACCGTGGTCGGCTCGGTCGATGTGGGCGCACTGGTAGGTCAGATAGACGTGGCGTGGCCCGCCTACTTGAGCGGCCTCGGCAAGCGCTGTTAGATGCCATCGTTCTTCGCTGTTAGGCCGGGCCCTTGAAGGTTCTGCGGGCGACGCGTGAGTGAGGAGACATCCCCCGTACGCGACAGCGCGGCAGGAGGAACGCCCGGAGTCTTCGGAGTGGGCTCGCTCCTGGCAGACAGAACACCGACGGTCGGCGGGGCCGCCTTCGTGTCGAGGCGAACGAACCCGAGCGCGCGACGACGCCGGCGCAAGCCGTCGGGCGCGCGCTGGGCGAGCCCGCAGAGCATGGCCGAGACGACGTGGCGGCGCACCAGACGCGCGACGTGGCCTACCGAGTCGACGCGGACCGGCGCCGTATGCGTGTACTCCCCCGCCTCCCGGCCCGTCTCGGCCAGCGTTTCCACGCTGAGGGGAGCCCTGTGTGGCTTCCTGGTGATGATGGCGAAAGTGTGGCGCGGCGAACGAGGAGAGTCCGAGCGCCGGCTCGTCGAGTGGTACGTCGCGGGCATGGACGTCACAGTGTCGGTGGTCGACCAGGGCGACGGGCACAGACCTTCGCCACTCTCCCGGGCGCAGGAGCGGCTCCGCCTCGGATCGGGCAAGGAAGCGGAGCACGATGTTTCACGGGAAACATCGCTCGGGAGCTCCTCCTCGATTGCAGGCCCGGACCAACAGCGCGAGGCGGACCGACTCACGGTTGAGTCGCGGCAGTGGCTCTATCGATCGGACCAGAATCCACAGTGGCGGTATCCGGCTGGATGACACCGACGCGATCCAGTGCCCGGCGGATTCAGGAGCACGTCAGCCCGTCGCGGCACGCCCTTGCATCAGCCGACGGCGCATCCGCCGCTGACATCGGCTCCACAGACGATCCCGATGCCCGACGAGCGACGAGCGACATCGCCAGGACTGGGACTCTGACGGCCTCGCCTGTCCGCGCTGTTGGAGGGCGCAAGGGAGTCCGAACGACGCGAGCCTCCGCTGTCGGCCGCCACCGGCTACCCAGCGTGCGCGGGTCCGCGGTGTCGCAGTGCCGGCCCTCGAACACGGGCAGACCAAGCGCCCACGGCGACCAGGTAGCGACAGAGGCCGACCGGCGCGGTCTGGCAGCGGTGGATCTCGCAAGGCCGGCGCCTCGGCGACCCGCTACTCGCGCCATTCCCCTGTAGGCCGACAACTGCTCCGTAAAGGCCGGCGCATAGCGAGTGCCGGCGCACAGCCGAGGCAGGAGTGAGGAGGCCGCAACCCGAGAAGGACGAGCTTCCCAGGACCGCCCAGGCGGGTCGCCTCCCCGCTCGGTCCGGAGGCCGAATCACCGCCGACCCGTCGCCATCCACCTGGAGCCGTCGCGGAATCGCCGCCCTCACACCTCGCCCAGGTTGGCCAGCCCTCGGCCCAGCCGCAGCCGCAGCCCGCCGGTCGCCCATCGGCGAGGCGGGCGTGCCGCCCGAGGAGGAGCGGAGAAATCGAGGAAGAGACCGTCCGAGGAGTAGCTCGGACGGTGCCTCGCCGAGCCGACACCACCCAAGCTCCAGGAGAGCGCCGAGGTCCGGAGCAGCCCAACCAGAACTGGGCGAGACAACGCCCCCGCCGAACCCCCCGTTTCACGGGAAACCGGCGGCCTCGGCGCCCACCTCGCCAGCCCTCGTTTCACGTGAAACGAGGGCCGCGCACAATCCACAGAGGTTATCCACAGATGGAGCGGATTCGAGAGAAAGAGCCGGTAGGGCATGGTGGTTGCCTGTGGACAAGAGCGGCGGCGTCCGCCCGAAACGGGGAAGGACAGCGGTCCTCAACTCCGTTAGGGTCAGCCTCGTGCCAGACACAGCATCCCCCGTTCCTGACTTCACGAAGTGGCCCTCCTTCCCATTCGAGGGCGACCTGCGGGTCAAGCAGCTCGACGCCCCAGTGGAGAACGAGCCGGCGCGCAAGGGCGAGGACGCCGCCGACTGCAGCGCGTGTAACGCGCCCGATGAGGCGTACATCTGGGTCAGCGAGCGATGGCGCGTCCGTGCCATGGATCGGCCCACCGGGCTCCCGATGGTGCTCATCCTGGAGTCCCGTTCGCACCTCGACTTGGGCGACCTGCCCAACCTGTTGGCGGCCGAGCTCGGCGTGATGACGGTGCGGCTGGAGCGGGCCGTCCGGTCGCTCGACGGCGTGGCCCGGGTCCACGTGAATCGGTGGGGTGACGGCTCGGCGCACCTGCACATGTGGTTCCTGGCCCGGCCGTACGGGCGGCTCCAACTGCGTGGCACTTTCCTGTCCCTGTGGGACGACATCCTCCCGCCGATCTCCGAGTCGACGTGGCGGGAAAATCTGGCACTCGTGGCGGCGTGGCTGGCGGAGTTCGGTGGCAAGCCGCTCGCCGAGCCGCCGCGGATCGAGTGGCAGGCGCCGTCGAGTCTGGTCCAGCAGGCGGAGGCGGAAGCGGCGAGCCTCGCCTTCCAGGCCGCCGTCGACGACGCCTCCGTAGCGCTCGCCGAAGCACCAGCCGACGACACGAGCACAGGCGTCGCGACCACAGACCTGGCGATTGCAGACGACCCCACCGCAGACCTAGCGATCGCAGACGAGCCGACCACGGACCAAGCGAGCACGGCCCACGCGACCGCAGACCACGCGAGCACGGGACGCGCAACGCCAGCCGACCCCACCACGAGCCAGGCACCCACCGCCCCAACCAGTGCCCAGGCCACCGCCGTCCGAGCAACGACCGGGCAAGCGACCACAGGCGAATCAGCCGCACCCGCACCGGCCACCGGCGCGGCAACAGCAGCGACCACGGCGCCAGACCAGGCGACATCAGCCTCTGAGATACCGGCCGCGCACGGGACAGCCGAGAAGGTCCAGCCCGTCCCCACCGTCCGGGCGAGCGAGGAACCCCACGGTTCCAAGCCCGAGCACCAGGGCGCCCCTACCTGACACCTCCGTCCTCAAGCGACGACGAAAGACCCGACGACGAAGACCCAACGCGGAAGACGCGGCGAGACAGAAGCACGACCAAGCGAGAACCAACGAAGCAAAGCGCCCCCACACCACGCGGTGCGGGGGCGCTCCTGTCAGAGGATCAAACGGCCCGGCGAGCGGCCTGTCCCACGAGCGCCGCCAGCAGCTTGCCGAAGTCGAGCCCTGCCGCCTGTACCGCCAGCGGCAGCAACGACGTCTCGGTCATGCCGGGCGACACGTTCACCTCGAGCACGTGCGGCCGCCCGTCCGAATCGACGATCAGGTCGACGCGGGAGAGGTCGCGCAACCCCAGCGCGTTGTGCGCCGCGATCGCGGTCTTCGCCACCGCCGCCGCCACCTCGGGGTCGAGCCGCGCGGGCGCGTGCCAGGTGGTGAGGCCGGCGGTGTACCGGGCGGCGTAGTCGTACACGCCGTTGCGCGGCACGATCTCGACCGCCGGGAGCGCCTGGGGCCCGTCGCCCTGGTCGATCACCGACACCGCGACATCCATGCCCGCGACGTACCGCTCGACGAGTGCCGTGGAGTCGTACGCGAAACAACCAACCATGGCGGCCGGCAGTGCCGTCGCGTCCCGGACCACGGCGGCGCCGAGGCCCGAACCGCCCTGGGCGGGCTTGACCATCAGCGGCAGGCCCAGCCGCTCGGCGATGCGGTCGAGCACCGCCACGGCGCCGAGTTCGGAGAAGCGGTCGTGCGGCAGCGCCACCCAGTCGGGCGTGGGGATGCCGGCCTCGCGCAGCACCGCCTTGGCCGACGGCTTGTCCCACGCGAGGCGGGCGGAGCGGGCGTCGCAGCCCACGTACGGCACGTCGCACAGGTCGAGCACCCCGCGCAGCGAGCCGTCCTCCCCCGTTGCGCCGTGTAGCGCGATGACGACCGCGTCGGGCGGGTCGGCTTGGACGGTCGGCAGCAGCGATACGTCGGCGTCTCGCAGGTCGGCGTCGATGCCAGCACTCCGCAGCGCGTCGAGCACGCGCCGGCCGGACTTGAGAGAGACGTCCCGCTCGTACGAGAGTCCGCCGGCGAGGACGAGGACGCGAAGGTCCGTGTTCATGCCTCAGATCATGCCAAGCCCGGGTCAGGGGCATCGGCCGCGGCCTGCCCCCGCCGGCGCCCGGCGAGTCCGCCGCCCACCGGGCCGAAGACCTGCCGCATGGCAAGCTCCTGCTCCATCACGCCGGCCAGCCTGCGCACGCCCTCGCGAATGCGCTCCGGCGGCGGGAACGAGAAGTTGAGCCGCATGTGCCCCGCGCCTGTGCCGTCGGCGTAGAAGCCGGTGCCCGGCACGTACGCCACGCGGGCGGCGATGGCACGCGGCATCATCGCCTTCGCGTCGAGCCCTTCGGGCAGCGTGGCCCACACGAAGAGGCCGCCCTTCGGCTCGGTCCAGGTGGTGCCGGCGGGCATCAGGCCCGCGAGGGCGTCGAGCAGCGCGTCGCGACGCTCACGATAGATCTCGCGGTATGCCTTGAGCTGCTCGCGCCACGGCATGGTGGCCAGGTAGGTGGCGATCGCCGCCTGCGCGTACGCACTCGGGCACAGGATCTGCGCCTCGCTGGCGATCACGAGCTTCTCGCGAACGGCATGGGGGGCGAGGATCCAGCCGACCCGCATGCCCGGCGCGAACGTCTTCGAGAACGTACTCAGGTAGAAGACCCCGTCGCGGCGGCGGGAGCGCAGCGGCGCGGGCGCGTCACCGTCGAAGCTCAGCTGGCCATACGGGTCGTCCTCGACCACCAGCAGACCGGCGCGCTCGCAGATGTCGAGCACGCGCTCGCGCCGCTCCTCGGTCAGCGTCACGCCGGCGGGGTTTTGGAACGTGGGGATCGTGTACAGGAACTTGGCCCGCCGCCCAGAACGCGCAACCTCGACGATCGCCTGCTCCAGCGCCTCGGGCACGATGCCGTCGCCGTCCATCGGTACGTGCACGACCTGCGCCTGCGCGGCCTGGAACACGCCGAGCGCGCCGACGTAGGTGGGCCCCTCGGCGAGCACCACGTCGCCTGGGTCGAGGAAGATGCGGGCGACCAGGTCGAGCGCCTGCTGCCCGCCCACCGTCACCACGACGTCTTCCGGGGATGCGCCGCAGCCGACGTCGATGCCGGAGAGCGCCATCACCTCGCAGATCCGCTCGCGCAGCTCGAGCGTGCCCTGACCGATCCCGTACTGCAGGGTGGTGGGGCCGTGGTCGGTGGCGAGCTTGCCGAGCATCTCCCCCACCGCGTCGAGCGGGAGGGCGGCGACGTAGGGAGCACCACCGGCGAGCGAGACGACCTCGGGTCGGCTGGCAACGGCGAAGAGGGCACGGATCTCCGATGCCGTCATGCCGCGCATCCGCCGGGCGTAGCGATCGGTATAGTCGTCGAGCGTCGTGCCGGTCATGACTCACCTGCCTCGTGCGGAAGATGGCGCCCATCCCCACAGAGCGTTGCAGAAGTGGGGGCTACAGCGACAGTGCTGGCCGATCGATCGTAGTCCGCAGACACCATTCGTGCCTCTGGTTACCCCAGCTGGTTCCACATACCGGGCCTCAGGGGTGACCACTTGCCCGACCTCTCCCCTGACGCGAAGTTCCGGCGTACGATCACCAGTCGGGGGCAAGGAGGCGGCGCGTGGCTGCAATCGACTCTATGAGGATTCGCAATGTCGCGACGCTTGGTCAGTCTGACACTCGACACACTCGAGGATCTTCCACGCCCGTGTAGGGCCTGCGTGTTCTGGGAGCTTGATCCGGTCGCCGCCGAGCGCGCGTGCGCCGCGGGCGATCCGGGCCTCGAAAAAGAAGCTTGGGTATCCCAGACGCTCCTCGAGTGGGGCTCCTGCGGCAAGCTGGCCTACGTCGACGGCATGCCGGCGGGCTTCGTCATGTACGCGCCACCGGCCTACGTTCCCCGCTCGATGGCGTTTCCGACGTCGCCGGTCTCGGCCGACGCGGCGCTGCTGATGACGGCCCACATCGTCACCGCCTTCGCCGGCGGCGGGCTGGGGCGGATGCTTGTGCAGGGCGTCGCCCGCGATCTCACCAAGCGCGGCATCAAGGCGATCGAGGCGTTCGGCGACGCCAAGTACGGCGAGTCGGGCAAGGAAGATGAAGAGGGCTGCCTGGCGCCGGCCGACTTCTTCCTCTCGGTGGGCTTCAAGACGGTGCGACAGCATCCGCGCTTCCCGCGGCTCCGCTTGGAGCTGCGCACCGCGCTGTCGTGGAAGTCCGATGTGGAGTACGCGTTGGAGAAGCTGCTCGGCTCGATGAGCCCGGAGAGCCTGTTGCGCCCGGTCCGTCCGGCTACGCGCTCGACATCAAGCTAAATCCACATAGAAGCGGCCATATCCGGCAGTCGCCCCCAAGCGGCCATACAGCAACAACACGGCCGCGATGAAGCACCGCACGAAGCGCGGCGCAGAGCGAAAGGCTCGGACCGGATCAGGAAACCGCGGCCGCCCGCAGCTGGCGCACGTCGATCGAGCCGGTCGGCACATCGGCCTCGACCGGGTAGTACATCCGCTGCACCGCGGCCACGATCGCCTCGACCACGCGGTCGCGGAAGGCGGGGTCGATCAGCCGCTCGCGGTCGACCGGCGAAGTCAGGTAGCCCACGTCGACCCGGACCGCCGGCATGCGGGTCAGGCGCAGCAGCTCCCACGTCTTGGGGTGGGTCTGGCAATTGCGCAGGCCGGTGCGTTTGACGATCTCGCGCAGCGCCAGCCCGGCCAGCCGCTCCCCCACGGTCGAGGTCACGCCGTTGCCGGTGCCGTAGTGGAACGCCGCCACGCCGTCGGCCTCGGGGTTGTCGTGGCCGTCGATGTGTAGCGAGATGAAGAGGTCGCCGCCGAGCTCGTTGGCCAGGTCGGCGCGGGCGAGGTCGCTCAGGGCCGGCCCACCGCCGGGCCCGCGGGTCAGGTGTACGCGCATGCCGGCCGCCGCCAGCCGCCCTTCGAGCCGAGCCGCCATGTCGAAGGCGAGGTCGGCCTCGGTCCACCGCAGCGGCCCGTCGGGCACCACGATGCCCGGGTCGGAGCCGCCGTGACCCGGATCGACGATGATCACCTTGCCGATCAGGTTGGGCCCCGAGCGGCGGAACGCCTCGGCCTCGCGCAGCCACTGCGGCCGCCCACCGACCACCTTGCGCCCCAGCCGCTTGAGCGCGTGCATGGTCTGCGGCCCGCATGCCCCATCGGGCTGGAGCCCCACCTCGCGCTGGAACTGCGCCACCGAACGCGCCGTGTTGGGCCCGTAGATGCCGTCGGCGCGGCCCACGTTGTAGCCCATCTCCAGCAGCCGCTCCTGGAGCGTGCGGACGTCTTCGCCGACGAGCGGCCCGGGGATCGCGTGGTAGAGCGCCCGGGCGCCGAGGCGCCAGCGGGCGGCGTCGAGTGCGCGCCACGTCTCGTCGCCCACCTGGCCGTCGACCGAGAGGCCACGGGTCTGCTGGAAGCTGCGGACGGCGCGCTCGGTGGTGCCGTCGAACTCGTCGCTGCCACCGGTCAGGAGGTCGAGCTCGGCGAGGATCTGGTTGATCTCGATGACCGCCGGACCACGGTCGCCGTGCCGAATCGGACGCACGGAGGACCTCCTCAGGGAGAACGCTTCAGGAGCCTATCCCGGCCGGCGGCACGCCGCCGCCAGACTTCCGACAAGTGCACGCCAGCCAGCCAAAAGGCGCCCTCACAAACCAGCTGACAACCAGCGGACCGCCGGGGAACGAGCCCGCTCGGGAGGAGCAAATGTGAAAGGGGCGCCCTCAATGAGAGCGCCCCTTCGCAAGTCTCTGTTACAGCGCGGACTCGATGAGCTTCACCAGATCACCCTTGGGGCGGGCGCCGGCCACCGACTGCACCGGCTGGCCGCCCTTGAAGACGGTCAGCGTGGGCACCGACATGATCCGGTACGCGCGCGCGGTTTCCGGGTTTTCGTCGATGTTGAGCTTGACGATCCGTACCCGGTCGCCCATCTCGGTGGCGATTTCCTCCAGGAGCGGCGAGACCTTCTTGCACGGCGCGCACCACTCGGCCCAGAAGTCCACCAGCACAGGCGTCTCGGACTGCAGTACGTCACTGGTGAAACTGGCGTCGGTGACCGCCTTGGTTGTTCCCACGAAGACCCTCCTGAGCTCAAACTTCAAGTGATGCGATGAACCGCTCGGCGTCGAGCGCGGCGGCACAGCCCGTGCCCGCGGCCGTGATCGCCTGGCGGTAGGTGTGGTCGACCAAGTCGCCCGCGGCGAACACGCCCGGCACGCTGGTGTGTGTGGTGGGAGCGTCCACCACGACGTACCCACTCTCGTCGAGCTCTACCTGGCCGCGGAAGAGCTCGCTGCGCGGGTCGTGGCCGATCGCGACGAACACGCCCGTCACGTCGAGCACCTTGCCTTCGCCGGTGTGCACGTTGCGCACGCGTACGCCGGAGACCTGTCCGTCGTTTCCGAGAACCTCTTCGACGACGGTGTTCCACTCGACACGGATCTTCGGGTTGGCCAGCGCCCGGTCAGCCATGATCTTGCTGGCCCGGAACTCGTCGCGGCGGTGCAGGATCGTCACCGACTCGGCGAACTTGGTGAGGAAGTTGGCCTCCTCCATCGCGGAGTCGCCACCGCCCACCACCACGATGTGCTGGCCACGGAAGAAGAAGCCGTCACAGGTGGCACACGAGGAGACGCCGTGGCCGAGCAGCTCCTTCTCACCGGGCACACCGAGCGGCCGCCAGGCCGAGCCGGTGGTCAGGATGACCGCCTTCGCGCGGTATTCGGTCTCGCCGATGAACACCTTGTGGGTCGCGCCGGAGCCGACCACGCCGGTGTCGACGAGCTCGACCCGCGTGACGTCGTCGGTGATGAACTCGGCACCGAAACGCTCGGCCTGCTTGCGCATCGAGTCCATCAGCTCGGGGCCCATGATGCCGTCGGGGAAACCGGGGAAGTTTTCGACTTCGGTGGTCGTCATCAGTGCGCCACCGGACTGGGCACCTTCGATGACGAGCGGCTTGAGGCTGGCTCGCGCGGCGTACACCGCGGCGGTGTAACCGGCCGGCCCCGAGCCGATGATGATCAGATTACGGACCTCGTCCACTGCCGACTCCCGTAGTGTTGTGTGCGCAGAGGAGAACCCATCGCGTGCCGCGATGATTCCCGACCCCTCGTCCGGGTGGGTCAGCTCACCCTATCTTTGCGCTCGCTCGGGTGTCCGCGCCCCGCGCCGCCTGGCCACACTCCGGACCTGACGCCCATACCCAGCGTGCCCCGGAACCGTCGGTGAAAAACACGATCACGGCGGGTGACCCCTCGAACGTGGCGAGGTCGACCACCTCGACCGTGCCGACGCCCGGCGGATGGTCGCGACCGATCGCCGAAACGCAGGAGCCGAGCGCCACGGGGTCACGCAGCCGGCCGAGCGGGGACGCGTTGTCGATCTGCGCGGCGGTCGACCCCGGCGCAGCCTCCTCGCCGCTCGTCTGCTTGCTGCCCATCGGCATGGGCGGTGGCGCCGCGTCCGACAGCCCTGCCTGGCGGTAATCCTGGCCACTGGCGACGACCGGCCCATCGGCGGAGTTGAAGGGGAGGGTCGCCCGACCGTCCGCCGCGTTTTCTCGGGCGCTCACCGGTGCGTCCGCGCTGCCGGCCGAGCTGTCGTCGCTGCCGCCGATGCCTCCGGCCTGGCTCAGGCCAAACCCGGCGAGCGCGACGACGCCTGCGGCGATCGTCGCCGGAGCGGCCCACGCGGGCAACCGGCGCCGCGCCTTGGTCGCGCTGCGTCGCGGTCCATCTGCATCACCTGGTACGGGCACGAGGGCGGGACGGTGCGGCTCCTGCTCCAGCGCGGTGGCGATCCGATCGGCCACCTCGGCGGGCATCGGCTCCGCCGCCTCCCCCCACGCGGCGAGGCTGGCGTGCACCGACCCGGTCGCCTCGGTGAGCGCCGCGTGTGCCTCGCGCCAGGCCGGCTCCTCGGCGACTCGGCGGGCCACGACCGCCTCCTCGGGCGTGCCGTCCAGCGCCCCGCCGACATAGTCGGCCAGCAGGTCGAAATCGACCTCGCTGAACTCTGGCCCGGTCACTTCTCGTCCTCCACGCTCGCGGTGCGCGCCTGCGCCGTACTGGTTCGGACGCGGCCACCGGACTGCGGGTTCCCGCTTCCGGCCCGAAGGTGACCCAGGACAACCGCCAGCTTGGCCCGGCCGCGCGCGCACCGGCTCTTCACCGTGCCCTCGGCCACACCGAGGATCACCGCCACTTCGGCCACCGGGAAGCCCTGCACGTCGACCAGGATCAACGCGGCCCGCTGCTCCTCCGGCAGCTGGGCCAGCGCGTGCCGTACGTCCAGTGCGGTGTCGTGGTCGACCGACGGCGCGGCCGGCTCGGCGGCCACCGGGCGGTCGGGGTCGCTGCGGTTGCCGTCGGGGAGCGGGACGGTGGGGTGCGCCTGGCGCCGGCGGGCCCGGTCGAGGCAGGCGTTGACCACGATGCGGTGCAGCCAGGTGGTGACCGCCGAGTCGCCCCGGAAGCGGGCCGCGGCGCGGTGGGCGGAGAGCAGCGCGTCCTGCAACGCGTCGGCTGCCTCTTCGCGATCGGAGAGCGTACGCACCGCCACGGCCCACAGCCGGTCGCGGTGCCGCTGGAACAACTCGGCGAACGCGTACCGATCGCCATCGACGTGGGCGCGCAGCAGCTCGTCGTCGCTACGAGAGCTGTCGGTCACGGCTGCACACTAGCTCAGCCCGGCGACCACGATTTCCTGCACGCCGACCTTGTACGGCCACGGGCCGTTGCCGGTGAGCGGCAGCTCGGTGATGAAGAAGAGCAGGTACTGGTACTTCTCGTCGGCGTTGAAGCTGTTGAAGGTCATCTTTGTCGCGTCGAACGCCTCCAGCGGCTCGCCCACGCGCTGATACGTCTTCGCGATCTGATCGTCACCGGCCGCGCTGCTGCCCGGGTCGGTGGTGCCCGCGCGCAACTCGGCGGAGGCGCCGCTGTGCGAGAGCGTCACCTGCACCGAGCTGACCGTGCGCGGCTCGCCGAGGTCGATCAGGATGCCCATGCCCGGCTTGAGGTTGCCAAACTTGGAACTCTTGTATCCGTTGGGCTCCCAGGCGGTGTTTTCGTTTCCGTCGACGACCGCCTCGGCGCCCTTAAGCTCGTTGCGCTCGCCCTTTGGCGGGTCGACGATGCGCACCTGGCCGGCGCTGATCGCGAAGTTTCGCGGCTGGCCGGTGACCGCGCCACCGGTGGTGGGATCACCGGGCGTTGCGGGAGCGTTGCTCGGCGGGCTGGCGGTGTCGTCGGTGTCGTTGCCGCCGAGCGCGCTGATGCCGAAGAACAGGCCGGCGACCGCGATCGCGAGGAGCCCGGCGACGCCAGCGGCGATCTTGCGGACGGTCGTGCGCTGGGGCTCGGTGCGCCCTCCCGGAGCGACGGCGGCGCCGACGTCACGGGGGCCGGACAGGAACCGCAGCGGTCCGGCCTCCTCGTAGTAGGGCTCGTCGGCGGCGCTGTCGAGCCGGCCCAGCTCAGCCGCGAGCACGTCGGCGGCGGGCAGTGCGAGCCGGTTGTCGAGCAGGTCCATCGTGAGGTCGTCGAGGTAGGCCGGGACGCCCGCGCGGATCTGGCGCGGTGCGGCGACCGTGCCAGCCGCGTCGCGCGCGGCGTCGGGCAGGGCCGAGCGGCCGGCCTCGGCGTGCGGCCAGTGGCCGGTCAGCGCGAAGTAGAGCACGCCGCCGATCGCCCGCACGTCGGTGTCTCGCGTGTCGGCGCTGTCGGCCCGCGCGTCGGCGAGCACCACGCGACCGTCGTCGCCGATGAGCACCGTGCCGGGGTGGATGTTGCCGTGGACCATGCCGGTCGCGTGCATCGCCGCCACCGCATCGGCGACCGCGTGAGCGACCGTGGTGGTGCGGGCCGGGTCGAGCGGCTCCTCGGCCACGATCTCGCGGAGCGACTCGCCGTCGACCCACTCGCGGACCACGTACGCCCGATCGCCCTCGTCGATCGCGTCGTAGACGCCGACCAGGCTGGGGTGGATCACGCGGCTCGCGGCGACGGCCGCCTGGAGCATCTCCATCGCGGAGTCGCCGCCGGGGTAGCGCAGCACGACCGCCACGGGCCGCCGGAGCACCACGTCGACACCTCGCCAGACCTGCCGGCCGGCGCTGTCGTTGTTGATGTGCTCCGCGAGCTCGTACCTCTCGGCCAGGATCTCACCGAGGGTGGGCGCACCGAAGGTCATGACCGGAGGCGGGCTCTCGCTCGCCTCCTGACCTTCGCCGACCTGGGTCACCCCGTCCTCCCTCGGTGATCGATTCGATCCGTGGACCCGTGCTGTCTGTGGTCTGGCCGCTTCGCCGCAGCCGGCAGCCCCGGCGGCGGGCACGGCTCATAGCCTAGGCGCTACCCGCACCCGACGAGTGCGACCTTACCTGGGCGATGCGACCTCTCAACACGTCATCTTGGCGTGCCAGGCGGCCGGATGCGAACCGTCGAGTCTGCCTTGACCGTTAAGTTTCAATCGTCCCGCTTTGAAGTCTCCTGCAAAAACTGCCTTATAGGTACGCTTTTGCCATGTCTGATCTTGCAGGGCAGGTACGCGAGGGATACGCGTTCGAGGGACCGGCTCTGGAGCTCGGTGCCCTGGTGGAGGAGGGTCGCGGCGACCCGAGCGCCAAGGTGCGCATCCCGCTCGGGATGCTCAACCGGCACGGGCTCGTCGCCGGCGCTACCGGCACCGGCAAGACCAAGACGCTCCAGGTCATGGCCGAGCAGCTCAGTGCGGCCGGAGTGCCGGTCTTCCTCGCCGACGTCAAGGGCGACCTGTCGGGCATGTCCGCGCCGGGCGCCCCGAACGAGAAGATCGCCGCGCGCGCCGCCGAGATCGGGCAGGAGTGGCAGCCGACGGCGTACCCGGTCGAGTTCTACGCGCTCGGCGGGCGCGGCACCGGCATCCCCGTGCGGGCGACGGTCACTTCGTTCGGCCCGGTACTGCTGTCCAAGGTGCTCGGGCTTTCGGACGTACAGGCGTCCTCGCTGAACCTGATCTTCCACTTCGCCGACGCGAACGGGCTGCCGCTGCTCGACATCAAGGACCTCCGGTCGGTCATCCAGTACCTGGTTTCCGACGAGGGAGCCGAGCAACTGCGGTCGCTCGGCGGGCTTTCCAAGCAGACGGCGGGCGTACTGCTGCGGGAGCTGATCGGGTTCTCGGACGCGGGCGCGGACGACTTCTTCGGCGAGCCGGAGTTCGACACGGCCGACCTGATGCGTACGGCGCCGGACGGGCGGGGCGTCGCCTCGATCCTGGAGCTGCCCGGCGTGCTCGGGGGGCCGGGGGCGGGGGGCGGCACAGCCCAGCCGGGCCTCTTTCCTTGTTTCCTTATGTGGTTGCTGGCCGACCTCTTCCAGGACCTGCCCGAGGTGGGCGACATCGACAAGCCCAAGCTCGTGTTCTTCTTCGACGAGGCGCACCTGCTCTTCAAGGACGCCTCGAAGGACTTCCTCGAGTCGATCACGCAGACCGTGCGGCTGATCCGCTCCAAGGGCGTGGGCGTCTTCTTCGTGACGCAGACGCCCAAGGACGTGCACCCCGACGTGCTCGCCCAGCTCGGCAACCGGGTGCAGCACGCGCTGCGGGCGTACACGCCGGACGACGCCAAGGCACTCAAGGCGACCGCGTCGACGTTCCCCCGATCGGCGTACGACCTGGAGGAGGTGCTCACCCAGCTCGGTACCGGCGAGGCGGTCGTCACCGTGCTCGCCGAGAACGGCGCGCCGACCCCGGTCGCCTGGACCCGGCTCTGCGCGCCCCGGTCGCTGATGGGCGCCGCCGACGCCGAGGCGATGGCGGCGGCGGTGCGGGGCTCTTCGCTGTACGCGAAGTACGCCGAGCCGGTCGACCGCGAGTCCGCGTACGAGAAGCTGGCCGCCCGCCTGGCACCGCCGTCCACAGGTGGTTATCCACAGGGCTCCCCCGCGCCGGACGCTCCTCCCGCACAGAGTTATCCACAGGCCGAGCGGGCGCCGCGGCGGGAGAAGGAGGAGCCGAGCATGGTGGAGAAGGTGCTCGGCTCCAGCGCCACGAAGTCGTTTCTGCGGGCCGCCGCCACGGCCGCCGGCGCCGCGGTCGCCCGCCAGGTCTTCGGCACCGCGAAGCGCCGCAAGCGGTGAAGCCTAGCGGCGGATCTTGCGGCGGACCAGCGCGAAGATGCTGCTGATCTCGGAGACCTTCAGGCCGAGGGCGATGGCGACGTACGTGACGACGATCGCCACACCGCCGACCGCGACCTGGAGCAGCGACTCGGTCTTGGTGGGCGTCCAGCCGCCGGGCAGCACGTACATCACCGCGAGGCCGACCACCGTCGCGCCGACCGCGGCTACGCCCACCTTGGCGAACGTCATCAGGATGGGACCGATCCCGAGCACGCCGATCCGCCGGCGCATGAGTATGGCCGTGGTCAGGCCGGCGGCGGCGAACGAGAGCGCGTTGGCGAACATCAGCCCCGCCGCCGCGAACGCCGCCGAGAAGGCCACGAACACGATCACCTGGATGAGGATCCGCAGCCCCACCACCGGCAGGTTGACCAGCGCGGCGGTGCGCGTCTCCTGCCGCGCGTACAGCCCGATGGTGAGGAAGTTGCTGATCGAGAAGGGCAGCAGCGCCACCGCCATCGCGACCAGCACCACGGCGGTCTTGCTCGCGTCGTCCTGCGTGAAGGCGCCGCCGAGGAACAGCGCCACCGCGATCGGCGCGGCCAGCACCGCGTAACAGACGGCCACCGGGGTGAGGACCGCGGTGATCATGCGGATACCCCGGGAGATGTCGGCGGCCATGTCGGCGTGCCGGTCGTCGGCCGCGGCGGCGCTCATCCGCGGGGTCAGCGCGGTGATGATCGATACGGCAAGGATGCCGTGCGCCATGTACATCAGCAGGAAGACGTTGTTGTAGATCGCCGGTCCGGCCCCGCCCGCCTTGCCGGCTCGGTTGAGCAGGTTGAAGGCGACCACCTGGCCGATCTGGGTGACCACCACGTAGGAGAGCGACCAGCCGCCGATCCGGGTCAGCTCGCGCAGGCCCAGCTCGCGGAAGTCGAAGCGCCACTTCCACTTGAAGCCGACCTTGCGCAGCGCCGGCACCAGGCCGGCACTCTGGATCACCACGCCGAGCAGCGTGCCGCCGCCGAGCAGGAGGATCTGCCCGACGGTCATGTCTTCCGGCCGGATCGCCTTGGCGCCGTAGATGACGATGTACGCGATCCCGGTCGCGATGACGACAAGGTTGTTGAGGATCGGCGTGAACATCGGCATCGCGAAATGACCGCGCGTATTGAGCACGGCGGTGAAGATGCCGGAGACCCCGATGAAGAAGATCATCGGAAGCATCAGGTAGGAGAGCAGCGTGACGAGGCGCCGGAACGCCGCGCTCTGGTCGTCGCCCGTGTAGAGGAGGGTGAGCAGTGAGGCCGCCGCCGTCACCAGCACCGCGCCGATCCCGAGCAGCAGCACCGTCAGGGTCACCAGCCGCTGCGTGTACGCCTGGCCGCGATCCGGGTCGTTCTTCCGCCGGCGCACCAGCACCGGGATGATCGTGCTGCTTAGCAGCGCGCCGAGCAGCAGCTCGTAGACGATGCCGGGCAGGACCTGGGCGGTCGTGTACGCGTCGTTGATCACGCCGCCGCCGATCGCGGCGGCGAGGATGACCGTGCGGAGGAAGCCGGTGCCGCGGCTGACCAGGCTGCCGATCGCCATGATCGCGCTGTTGTTGGCCGCGCTCCCCTGCTCCACCTCGATGGAGGGCTCGAGCTCGGGCGAGGACTCAACCCCCGGCGCCGGGTACATGCCAGGCGGCATCGGCTGGGTCGAGATCAGTACGGCACCATCCGGGTACTGCTGGTGTTCGCTGTGGCCAGCGTTGGCGCTCTTATAGAGGCCACCGCTCATCTCAACCCCGCTTCTGATCGCTGCCGTCCCAGCGCAAGGGTACGGGGAGGGCGCCCCCGAGGACGTCCGCGACCCAGGCGGCTTCGGCGGGGGTCACGGGGTCGGTGAGCGCGTCGAGGAGCGTCGGATGGTCACAGCCGGCGGCCTCCAGCGCGGCGAGCAGCGGCTCCGTCCGGCCCGCGCGGGCCAGTTCCCGTACCCGCTCGGTGCACCACGGCTCGGTGGCCAGGCGGGCGACCCGCTGCCGGCCCAGCCGTACCAGTTCCTCCAGCCCGTCGAAGGGGAAGACGTCACTCCCGGCGTACCGGAGCGTGCCGGCCACTCCCTCCCCCGGCACCGACAGGTAGTCGGCGACCTGCGCCTCGCTCAGCACTCGCGGCGCGTACGGGAACAGCGGCTCCTGCTCGGCGGGCGGCACCGGTACGCGCAGCGAGCGGAGGGCCGACCCGAGCAGGTCGCGTACCGCCTCGGCGTCGTCTTCGGAGGTGACCGGCGCGAACCGGCACAGCAGCGCGACCGGCAGCCCGGGGTGCGGCAGCGACGGATCGTCCAGCGCCACGACCCGCCCGATCAGGTCGAGCTCCGGCCAGCGCAGCCCGTGCGGATGCCACCGCGAGCGGTCGTCCCAGGCCATCGGGATCGGCTCGCTGCTGCCCGGCGTACGCAGGCCGAGCGCGTAGGTGCCGTACTGCCGGTCGAGGTCGAGCACCAGGCCGTATCCGCCCGCGACCGGGAAGGTGGCGCGCAGGTCAGCCGGGTCGGGATCGGCGTCCGGCGAGGCGCGGAAGAAGTAGTCGGCCCAGAACTCCGGATCGTGGCTGAGCGTCCGCAGGGCTTCGGGTACCGGCACGAAGCAACATCCTGCCCCACCGATAGGCTGGCTGTCCCATGTCCAAGACTTCAAACGCCGCCGACCGGCGAGGGCTTACCGATGCGCAGCGCAACGCCGTGGCCGAGCTGATGCGGGTCTCTCCGATCGCCGACGAGCTCGGCCGCCGCTTCACCAAGGCCGGGTACGAGTTGCACCTGGTCGGCGGTTCGGTGCGCGACGCGCTGCTCGGGCGGCTCGGCGACGACCTGGACTTCACCACCGACGCCCACCCCGACGACATCCTGCGCGTGCTCAAGGGCTGGGCGGAGAGCACCTGGGAGACCGGGCGCGAGTTCGGCACGATCGGCGCGCAGCGGCACGGGATGCGGCTGGAGATCACCACCTTCCGCTCCGAGGCGTACGACGGGGTGACCCGCAATCCGGTGGTCCGGTTCGGCGACAACCTCCTGGACGACCTGCGGCGGCGCGACTTCACCGTCAACGCGATGGCGGTGAGCCTGCCCGATCACCGCTTCACCGACCCGTACGGCGGCCTCGACGACCTCGCCGCCCGGCGCATCCGCACGCCGGGCACGCCGCAGGAGTCGTTCGGCGACGATCCGCTGCGCATGCTCCGGGCCGCGCGGTTCGCCGCTCAGCTGCGCTTCACGGTCGACCCCGACGTGGTGGCCGCGATGACCTCGATGGCCGCCGATCTCGACCGGATCACGGTCGAGCGGATCCGCGACGAGTTCACCAAGCTGCTCAGCGGCGCCGACCCGGTCGCCGGGCTGCGCCTGCTGGTCGACACCGGCCTGGCCGTCCGCTTCCTGCCGGAGCTGCCCGGGCTCAAGCTCGCGATCGACGAGCACGCCCAGCACAAGGACGTCTACGAGCACACGCTCACGGTCGTCAGCAACGCGGTGCGGCTGGAGGGCGGCGCGGAGGCCGACTTCGTGCTGCGCATGGCGGCGCTGATGCACGACATCGGCAAGCCCGCGACCAAGGCGGTCGGTCCGGACAACCGGGTCAGCTTCCACCACCACGAGGTGGTCGGCGCGCGCATGACCAAGCTGCGCATGAAGGAGCTGCGCTACCCCAAGGACGTCACCTCCGACGTGGTCAAGCTGGTCGCGCTGCACCTGCGTTTCTACGGGTACGGGCGAGGCGAGTGGACCGACTCGGCCGTGCGGCGGTACGTGGCGGACGCCGGCGACCTGCTCCCCCGGCTGCACAAGCTCACGCGCTCCGACTGCACCACGCGCAACCGGCGCAAGGCGGCCCAGCTCGCGTCCGACTACGACACGCTGGAGGCGCGGATCGCGCAGATCCAGGCCGACGAGGACCTGGCCCGCGTCCGCCCCGACCTCGACGGCAACGCGATCATGGAGCTGCTCGGGGTACCGCCCGGCCCGATCGTGGGTCGCGCCTGGCGGCACCTCAAGGAGATCCGGCTCGAACACGGCCCACTCGACCGCGACGAGGCCGAGGCCGAGCTTCTCCGCTGGGCCCGTGACGAAGGTGTGATCTAGTCCAGGCCGGTTTGTTGGTTACCGGGCGTGGCACACCTCGGCTACCGTCGCTCGCGAATGTGAGCTGCCGTCGGTTGGCGCTCGACGAGGTTGGGGAGGCAGCTGATGCAGCCGTGTGCGGTTTGCGGAGGCGTACAGGTGGACGCCGCCGGTTACTGCACGCAGTGCCGCACCTTCCGGGGCCTGCCTCAGCACCTACCGCCGCCGAGTTATCCACAGGCTCCCCCGCAGGCGTACCCCGGTTATCCACAGCCCGGGAGCCCGCCGGCCTATCCGACGAGCGTGCCTCCGGCGTACGCGCAGCAGACCAGCGGCGGCGGCTACCCGGGGTTTCCACAGCCCTCGCAGCCCCCGCAGCGCGGCCGCTCCTACCTCATTCCTCTGACGGCACTCTCCGCGACGCTGGTCGTACTCGTCGTGGCGATCGTGATCGTGGTCGCCATGCGGAGCGGGGATGACGACCCGATCACCAGCCCCACCCCCGGTCCCACCAGCGCCAGCCCGCGTGCGAGCGTGAGCGCGAGCCCTGCCAGTGACGTGGACCAGTGCGTGATCGGCACCTGGCGGGTCACGTCGCACAAGGAGGACGTGCCGGTCGACGACGTCAAGGTGACCTTCATCGGCGGCGAGGGGGCGATGCTCCGGCTCGACGCCGACGGCACGGGCGAGACCGACTACCGCAGCGGCACCGAGTTCCAGGGCACGTCCGGCGGGCGCACGTACAAGCTGGAGGTCTCCGGCCGGCTCACCTTCAAGTACACGGCCCGCGGCGGCAGCACCCGCTTCACCGACGTCGACTCCAACGCCAGCGGCAAGCTCTTCATCAACGGCGTGCAGTACGGCGGCTCGGTCCCGTTCAACGCGGAGGGCGACTCGTCGCGCTACACCTGCTCGACCGACCTGCTGACGCGGCAGACGTTCCTCTACACGACCGAGTACGAGCGGGTCAGCTGAGCACGACTGTCACACCCCTGGGGAGAATGGGGTGATGCGTTGGGTGGTGATCGACTCCCCCATCGACGAGCTCTCCGTGGCGGTCGACGACATCGGCGTGTGCGGGGTGCGCTTCGGCGCGGTGGAGGGCGCGGTCGAGGCACACGATGCTCGCCTCGACGCGGCGGTCGGCGAGATCCGCGCCTACTTCGCCGGCGAGCTGACCGACTTCACCGTGCCGCTGTCGGTGCGGCGGGGCAGCGACTTCGAGCGGGCGGTGTGGCACCAGATGACGCTCATCCCCTACGGCGAGATGCGCACATATGGCGAGGTGGCGGCCGCGGTGGGCGATCCGGGCGGGGCTCGGGCGGTCGGTGTCGCGTGCAACCGCAACCCGATCCCGGTCATCGTGCCGTGCCACCGCATCGTGGGCGCCGGCGGCAAGCTGGTCGGCTTCGGCGGTGGGCTCCCCCGCAAGCGTTACCTGCTCGAGTTGGAGGCGCGGGTCGCCCTCCAGCGCGCCTGGCAGTGACTGGCTCCCGACCGTCGCGCCCGGCGTTCGTACCAGATATGTGTTGGCATGGAAACGGGCCGGGACCTCGCGGTCCCGGCCCGTCATCGCGCGGTGGTCAGCGCTCGACCTCGCCCTTGATGAAGCCCTCGACGGCCGCGTGCGCCTCGTGGTCGGCGTACTGCACCGGGGGTGACTTCATGAAGTAGGACGACGCCGAGAGGATCGGGCCGCCGATGCCGCGGTCCTTGGCGATCTTCGCGGCGCGGAGCGCGTCGATGATGACGCCGGCCGAGTTGGGCGAGTCCCAGACCTCGAGCTTGAGCTCGGCGTTGAGCGGGGTGTCGCCGAACGACTTGCCTTCCAGCCGGATGTACGCCCACTTGCGGTCGTCGAGCCACGGCACGTGGTCGGACGGTCCGATGTGGACGTCGGACTTGGCCATCTCGTGCGGCACCTGGGAGGTCACCGACTGCGTCTTGGAGATCTTCTTCGAGACGAGCCGGCTGCGCTCCAACATGTTCATGAAGTCCATGTTGCCGCCGAAGTTGAGCTGGTAGGTGCGGAGCAGCTCCACGCCCCGGTCTTCGAAGAGCTTGGCCAGCGCGCGGTGCACGATCGTGGCGCCCACCTGGCTCTTGATGTCGTCGCCGACGATCGGCAGCCCGGCGTCTTCGAACTTCTTGGCCCACACCGGGTCGGAGGCGATGAACACCGGGAGCGCGTTGACGAACGCGCAGCCCGCGTCGATCGCCGCCTGGGCGTAGAACT
The DNA here is from genome assembly GCF_042433955.1 of Phytohabitans kaempferiae. Taxonomy (NCBI): domain Bacteria; kingdom Bacillati; phylum Actinomycetota; class Actinomycetes; order Micromonosporales; family Micromonosporaceae; genus Phytohabitans; species Phytohabitans kaempferiae. The sequence continues at coordinate 139,541 of NZ_JBHLUH010000077.1, forward strand.
TGTCGGCCTCCTCGGAGCCCACCGGGAGGTAGGAGACGACCACGTCGACCCGCGCGTCGCGCAGCGCCTTCACGACGTCGACCGGCCGCTCGTCGGACTCCTCGATGATCTCGCGGTAGTACTGCCCCAGGCCGTCGAAGGTCGGGCCACGCTGCACCTGCACGCCGGTTGGCGGCACGTCGCACAGCTTGATGGTGTTGTTTTCGCTGGCGACGATCGCCTCGGCGAGATCCCGGCCCACCTTCTTGGCATCCACGTCAAACGCCGCGACGAACTCCACGTCTGAAACGTGGTAGTCGCCGAAGGTGACGTGCATGAGACCCGGGACGCGGTCGGTGGGGTCGGCGTTCCGATAGAACTCCACGCCCTGCACGAGAGACGAGGCGCAGTTACCGACACCGACGATGGCCACGCGTACGGAGCCCATCGCGTTTGCCTCCTTCTTGTTCATCACGGCCGCTCCGGCATGTTCCTGGTAGACCCAGTCCTGGACGGTCCAGGCGGAGGCGGGCTGTCTTCAACGGGTGGGCTGCCCGCGGCGTCAGCCGCGGGTGCCCGGCCGGAGCGCTCGTTGGCGATGAGCTCCTCCAGCCACCGGACCTCGCGCTCGCACGCGTCAAGTCCGTGGCGTTGCAGTTCGAGCGTGTAGGCGTCGAGCCGCTCGGTGGCGCGGGCCAGCACGTCGCGCAGGCCCTCCCGGCGCTCTTCGACCTTGCGGCGGCGACCTTCGAGGATGCGCAGCCGCGTAGCCCGATCGGTGCGAGCGAAGAAAGCGAAGTGAACGCCGAAGCCTGCGTCGTCGTACGTCTCCGGCCCCGCCTGTGCGAGCAGGTCGGCGAAACGCTCCTTGCCCTCCGCTGTGATCTTGTAGACAACGCGCCCGCGGCGGCTGGTGAGGGGTGGGACCTCGTCGGCCCCCACGACCGCCTCCCCCGCCTCGGTGATCCAGCCGGCCCCTTGGAGTCGCCGCAATGTGGGGTAAAGAGTGCCGTAGCTGATCGCCGCGCGGATCGCGCCGAGCTTTGTGGCGAGTTCCTTGCGCAGCTCATAGCCGTGCATCGGAGACTCCTGCAGCAGGCCCAGGATGGCGAGCTCGAGCACGTCTCACCCTCCTTACCCGCTGGTGGACTTGCGTTAACCGACCCGATGTATCGGCCCGATACATCGCACGGTAGCTCGGCGGTGGCCGGAGGGCAAACATCAGAATCGAGTGGTGCGATAGCGGAGAGTGACGGTTGTCGCCTCCTCGGCCGGAAACGCGTACCCTCGTGCGCATGCGCACGCAGCGGCAGGTCGTCGACTACTCGCTTCAGAAGCGAGCGCTGCTGCGTGAGGTCCTTTCCGGCCGCGTGGGGACCTACGAGGTCTGCGATGCCTCCCCCTACTTGAAGAACGCAGCTCGCTTCCACGGTGAGCCCACCGACCGGCGCTGCCCGATCTGCCGCCGGGAAAACCTGACGCTCGTCCACTACATCTATGGGGATGAGCTGAAGCAGTCGGCCGGACAGGCCCGCACCCGCACTGAGCTGCCGGTGCTGGCGATGACTTTCCGTGAGTTCCAGGTCTACGTGGTGGAGGTCTGCCGCGCCTGCGATTGGAACCACCTCGTCGAGCAGTTCCTGCTCGGCCGCGACGGGCTGACCGATGAGCCCGTCGCCGAGACGGCCGCCGCCGTCGGCTCATCCACTTCAGGTTCATCCGCTACCGGCGTTGGGGCGCCGGCGACCAAACGAAGGCGAGAGGCCCGACGGTGACCAACGCTTGCCTGAACGACGGGGTGGAGGACCCGAAGTGGCGGGGCAAGCAATCACTCGTTAATCGGATAAGTCCGAATTTGTCGGGCGAAGCCTTGCTCGGCCACTTGACCGGGCTGGCGCTAGAAGGTGTCCTAACTCACCGCAACACGGTGGTGTCGCAGGCGCGCGCCACCGCGACCGGCAGGGTGTGACGAATGAACTCGTACGACGACCCTAGTTCCGCGCGCGGTCGGGCCAATGTTTCCGGCCCGTCCGACGACTACGGGGCCCCACAGGCCCGTGGGTCGGCACGCGGCGGCTCCGAGGGTGGCTGGTCCCGCAGCGGCGACGGGTACGGCTCCGGGCCGGCCCCCCGCTCCACGCCGGGCCGCGCGCCCGCGGGCTCCTCGGGACGGGCATCGGTCGGCCCCTCGTCTTCGGGGCGGGCCTCTGTTGGCGCCTCGTCCGGGCGGGCCTCTGCCGGCCGGGCATCCGTCGGTTCGGCATCCGTCGGCTCGGCCTCGGTCGGTTCCGCCTCGGGCGGCTCGGCTGGGCGGGCGTCCGTCGGTGGTTCCGCCGGCCGGGCGACGGTCGGCCGCGCCTCCGTGCGCCCCACGTCGCCGGCAGGCCCCGGGTTCGGACGCCCCGACGTGCTGGAGGGGCCTGGTGGGCCGGGCGGGCCGACCGGCCCCGGACGGCGGGCCGCGAAGGGCGGCAAGGGCGACCCCGCGGCGATCAAGCGGGCCAAGCGGCGCAAGCGGATCAACTGGATCGTCGCCGGCTTCGCGGTCGTGGTCATGATGGCCGGCGCCGGCGTGGTCGGGCTCACCTGGTTCTACGACGACGTCCCGACCTACAACACCGAAGAGCTCCAGGCCACCACGATCGTCTACGAGGACGGCAAGACCCAGCTGGCCAAGCTCGGCGAGGTCAACCGCACGCTCGTGCCGCACGACAAGATCTCCGAAGTGGTCAAGCACGCGGTGGTGGCCGCGGAGGACAAGAACTTCCAGAACCACGAGGGCATCGACCTCAAGGGCATCGCCCGCGCCGCGTGGAACAACTTCACCGGTGGCGACACACAGGGCGCCTCGACGATCACGCAGCAGTACGCGCGGCACGCCGCCGACCTCAGCGGCATCAACTACAACCGCAAGATCCGTGAGGCGGTGCTGGCCCGGAAGCTGGAGCAGGACTACGACAAGGACCAGATCCTCGGCTTCTACCTCAACGCGATCTACTTCGGCCGCGGTGCGTACGGCATCGAGGCGGCCGCACAGTCGTACTTCGGCAAGTCGGTCCTGGTGCAGCCGGGACAGAAAAACGCCCTCACCAAGGAGGAAGCCGCCGTCCTGGCCGCGGTGATCAAGCAGCCGGAGCCCGACAAGGTCACGGGTCACAAGGGCTACGACCCGCAGACCAACCCGGAAGCGGCCAAGGACCGGTGGGGCTACACGCTCAACAACATGGTCGAGAAGAACTGGATGACCGCGGAGGAGCGAGCCAAGGCCGCCTATCCGGAGAAGACGCTGAAGGAGTACAACCCGAAGTTGTGCAACATCGGTTGCGGCGCCGACAAGCCCACCGGCAACGTGATCAACTACGTGCGCGACGAGCTTGAGGCGATGGGCATCCCGGCCGCCGACTGGAAGAAGGGCGGCTACCGGATCACCACCACGATCAACCAGAAGGCGCAGAAGGCGGCGGAAGACGCGGCCCGCAACGCCTCGAAGGTCTCGCCGATGAACAAGCTGCCCAAGCACTACAGGGCGGCGCTGGTGGCTGTCGACCCCACCAACGGGCGCGTGCTGGCCTACTACGGCGGGGAAAACGGCACCGGATACGACTACGCCGGCCTCAACGAGGGTGGCAAGTCGGGCGGGCACGCCCCGGGCTCGACGTTCAAGATCTACACGCTCGCGGCGGCGTTGCGCGCGGAGATCCCGATGGACTCCCGCTGGGACGCCACCAAGGACGACGACAACGGGCGGAAGATCTCCAACGCCGGCCGCGAGGCCAACCAGATCTCCTGCGGTAAGAACTGCACGCTCGAGCAGTCGACGATCTCCTCGTTCAACGTGCCGTTCTACTGGATCGCCGACAGCATCGGGCCGCACAAGGTGGTGGAAGCGGCGCGCGATGCCGGCATCCGCACGATGTTCGACACCAGCAAGGGCCAGCCGCACGACCTCACGTCGGCCGACCCGAAGGAGCTCGCGCCGACGCACTTCGACAACGAGGTGGCGTTCGGCCAGTACCCGATCACGGTGCTCGACCACGCCAACGGTGTGGCGACGCTCGCCAACCGTGGCGTCTACAACAAGGCCCACTTCATTGTGTCCGTGGAAAAGCGCGGCGCGAACGGCCAGTTCGTCAAGGTCGCCGGCAAGGGCGAAAAGCTCGCTCCGGAGCCCAGGTTCGTGGCCAACCAGATCGACGACATCAACGCCGTGCTCCAGAAGATCCCGGGCAACATCAACAACAAGCTGGATGACGGCCGCCCAGCGACCGGCAAGACCGGCACCTGGGAGCTCAACCAGGAGCGCAGCGACAACGGTGACGCCTGGATGGTCGGCGCGACACCGCAGGTGGCCGCCGCGGTTTGGGTCGGCACGGAGGGCCAGCGGCGGGCGATCAAGGAAGCGAACGGCAGATCGAACATGACCGGCTCCGGCACGCCGGCGGCGATCTGGGAGCTCTTCATGGACCGGTTCCACAAGGATCTCGGCCTGGAGGTCAAGCGGTTCGAGGAGCGGAAGAACACCGGCGACCCGGACAGCCCGTACCCGAACGGGGTGGCGCCGCCACCGCCGCCCCCGACGCCCGGCAACAACAACTGTGGCCTGCTGCCCGACATCCTCTGCCCGGACCGCGACCGTGACCGTGACCGGGATCGTGACAACAACGGAAACGGCAACCAGCAGCCCAACCCGGGCGGCCCGACCAGCGGACCGCCACTGCAAGGTGGGCTCCCCGGTGGCGGCGGCGGAGGCGACGACTAGCGCCGGTCCGTCCCTTTACTCGACGGTTGCTGGGATCCGCGCGGCAAGACCGCGCGGATCCAGCCGTCGATAGGGCATGATGCCTCTTTATGAGCGAGCGGTCTCCTGGCATCGATGGATCTGAACGTGTGGATCATCCCGCGCAGTCAGACGGGTTCGTTCGAGGGCTTTCAGAGGCGATCGGCGGTCCCATCGGCAAGCACGCGGCCGGCAGCGACCGGCCGCAGGCGCAGTGGGGCGGGCGGTTCTGGACCGCGACCCGCATCGTCATCGCGCTGACCTGCCTCACGCTCGCCCTGCACTGGGTGCAAAAATCCCCCTGCCGTGACGGCGCCTGGGCAGACCACATCCAGTACACGCGCTTCTGCTACACCGACGTGCTGGCCCTCTACTACGCCGAAGGGCTCAACGAGGGCAAGGTCCCCTACCGCGATCACCCGGTCGAATACCCGGTGCTGACCGGATACTTCATGGGCGTCCTCGGCCTGCCGGTGCACGCGCTCGGCGAGAGCCGGCCGGAGCTCAACCAGGCGCTGTGGTTCTACGATGCCAACGCCCTGGTGCTCGGAGCGCTGGCGGTCGCCACAGTCGCCACGATCCTGGCCGTACGCCGACGACGACCCTGGGACGCGGCGATGTTCGCGCTATCCCCCGCGCTGTTCGTCACCGCCACCGTCAACTGGGACTTCCTCGCCATCGGGCTGGCCGCCTTCGGCATGTACGCCTGGGCGAAACGACATCCGGTCGCCGCCGGCATCCTGCTGGGGCTGGCCGGCGCGGCGAAGATGTGGCCGCTGTTCATACTCGGGCCGATCCTGGTGCTCGGCCTGCGCACCGAGCGGCTGCGGCAGGCGCTGCTCGCCCTCGGCACGGCGCTGGTCACAGTCGTGGCGGTCAACCTGCCGGCCGCCATCCCGTACCGGGAAAACTGGGATCGCTTCTTCGAGCTCAACACCGAGCGGCCGATCGACTGGGGCACGCTCTGGTACATCGGTCGATATCTCGACGGCAAGTGGAACTCGGGCTCGCCCGGTGACATGGGCCCGTTCCAGTGGCTCAGCAACAACGTTCCGACGCTCAACTACCTCACGTACGCGCTGTTCGGCCTCTCCTGCCTCGCGATCGCCGCGCTGGCGCTCTTCGCGCCGCGCAAGCCCCGGCTCGCCGCGCTCGCTTTCCTCGTCGTGGCCTCGTTCTTGATCTTCAGCAAGGTCTGGTCCCAGCAGTACGTACTGTGGCTGGTGCCGCTCGCCGTGCTGGCCCGGCCGCGGTGGGGCGCGTTCCTCGCCTGGCAGGTCGCCGAGCTGCTGTACTTCGTGTCGTTCTACGGCGAGCTGCTCGGCGCCGCCGGCAAGCCGGTCTTCCCGGAGGGCGTGTTCGTGCTCGCCTCGACGCTGCGCCTGGTCACGGTCGCCGTCCTGTGTGGACTGATCGTGCGCGACATCCTCCAGCCTGAGCGTGACCCGGTGCGGCAGACCTACGAAGACGACCCGGACGGCGGCATCTTCGACGGCATCGCCGACGCCCCATGGCTGGTCCGATGGCGCGAACGCCGCGCCGAGAACGACAGACCACCGGCCGACGAGGCCCCGCCCTCAGCCCGCGAGCCCGCGACGGTCTGAGCTGTCGGGCGGGGTCGTGTGACCGCGGTGGCCGGTCGACCGCGACCTCCAGCCCAAGGGGCCGGGTCCGTGCGTGGCCACCGCTGACAAGCGGGGCTTGAAACAGCGGAGGGTGAGGCTGCGGGAGCAGCGGTCTCGACCGCGACGGGCATCGCGGCAGCCCACATCTGTCCTTTGAAATGGGTCTCTAGGTCAAAGTCGGTAGACGATCGTGTCGCCGATCTCCTCGCGCTCGATGCCCAGCGAGTCGACGGGCAGGTCGACGGCCGACTGCCACGGCGTGCCGAGCAGCTCGTCGCGGAGCAGCACGACCGTCTTGATGCCCAGCTCCCGCAGGTAGTCGACGCTGGCCTGGTCGGGGAACGTCTCCGCCGCCTCCCGCGTGCGTGTCTGCCGGGCCGGCTGGAAACCGCTGGTGCCGTTGACCACCTGCTGGAAGCGAGTGGTCGTCCAGAGCATGACGTTCTGCTCGTACATGAGGTTGAACGGCAGCACCAGCATCGGGCCGGGCTCGGTGCGCATGGCCTGCGGCTGCGGGGGTACGACGGGGTGTGGCGTGGTGTTGAGGCCCTCGACCAGCACGAGCACCAGCGGCACGAGCGTGACCAGGCGGAGCAGCACGCCGGGGCGTTTGGTGACCCGGGTATCGGCGATGTCGTTGACCCGGCGGACGAGCGCGCTCACCGCACCCGCCGCGAGGATGCCGAGCAGCAGCGTCGTCCACAGCATGAGCCGGCCCGGCGTGCGCAGGCCGTCCCATCCCGGCAGGTAGTTGAAGAGCGGCAGGTAGGTATAGGTGCCGCCGAAGAAGTTGGGGCCCATCGCGAGGATCCCGGTGACCAGCACGCCGGCGAGCAGCAGCAGGCGGTGGCGGAGCTTCCAGATCGAGAAGAAGAGGCCGGCGAGGGCGAGCGCGTACAGCACGTAGCCCGGCAGCAGCGTCATCTCGGCCGGCCATCGGAGGCCCGCTCGCACGTCTTCGTGCAGGCCACCCCAGAGCCACGACTCCATGGGCGCGATGAAGAAGCCGCTCGGCGGCGGCGCGTACGCCTCCAGGTCTTCGATCCGGCGGGTCGCCTCGGGGTGCAGGTGTGCCACCTCGAAGTACGGCAGCGAGAGCAGGATGCCGGTCGCCCCGAAGATCAAGCCGCCGAAGAGGTCGGCGAGGACCATGCGCGTGCCGAACGGCCGCCGCACCCGCCAGTGCCGTATCCGCCGTCCGAGCCGGATCGCCAGCGTGACGATCCCGATCAGCCCGAGCACGTACGCGAACACGAGCCCGATGCCGAAACCGAGGCTGAGCTGCCACGCCGCCACGAGCCAGCCGGCGAGTGCCCAGCCCGCGTGGCGGCGCTCCGGGCGGTATCCGTGTGCCAGCGACCAGCCGTGCCCCCGCGCCAGCATCGCGAGCGCGAGCGGGATGCCGCCGTTGGAGACGATGTGCAGGTGTCCGGCCTGGGCGAGCAGCCACGGCGCGTACGTGTACGCGACACCGGCCACGATCGCGCCGGTGCGGCCCGCGCCAAGCTGGCGGACCAGCGCGTACGCCCCGAAGGTCGCCAGCGCGTGGGCCAGTACGAAGAGGATGTTGTAGCGGAGGATCGCCGCGTTTGGGCCCTCCCCGATCATGCCGGCGGGCGCGTACCCGAGCAGCGTGTCGGAGAACGCGAAGCTCAGCCGCTCGGGGAAGAAGGTGTTCGAGTCCCAGAGCTGGGTCGGGTCGCTGAGCAGGATGTGCCCCGACCAGGCCATCTGCCAGGCTTGCAGGGCCGGGTCGTGGAAGTCCTGCGGCAGCGTGTGCAACGGGTACTGAAGCGTGGGCCAGGTCATCAGCACGGCGAGCACGATCGAGCCGACGCTGGCGAGTGTCCACTCGTGCACCAGGAAGCGGCCGATCGCCCGCCCGACGCGCCGGGGCCGGGTGAGTGGACGCTCCGGCTCAGGTCCGAAGGCGGCGAACGGGTCGCGCGGCGGCTCGTCCTTCACCTTGGTCTCGCCGTCGCTGGCGTCCTTGCCCTTCTCGCCCTCGGCTCCGGGCTTGTCTTCGGCGGTCTTCTCGCCGGGGGCGGCCTTGTCTGCGGCGGTCTTGCCGTCGGCGGCGGCTTTGGGGTCCGTGACCTTGCTGTCCGCGGCGGCTTTGGGGTCCGTGACCTTGCTGTCCGCGGTGGCCTTGGGGTCCGTGACCTTGCTGTCCGCGGCGGCCGCCGCCTTATCGGCTCGGTCGGCCGGCGTCTCGTCGGCTGGCCTCGGTGTCGGTGCCCCGTCGCCGGACCGCGCCGCCGTGGGCGCGTCGGACCCACCGTCGCCGCTGGTGGGCGCATTGCCCGCCGGCTCGTCGACGCCTGTGCGTGCGCTCGTCTCCGGAACCGTCGGCCCGGCCTTGACGACCTGCGGCTGCTCCGTGCTCATCGGATGGGCTTTCCTTTTATCGGCCGACTCGGTCACGCAGGAAGGTGATGTCGGCGGCCTGGCCCTCCACGCCGCCCGGCGTTTCCACGACCACCGGCGCGCCGGCCGCGCGCACGACGGCGACCACCAGCTCCGGGTCGATGAGGCCGCTCCCCAGGTTGTCGTGGCGATCGCGCCCCGAGTCGAAGTCGTCCTTGGAGTCGTTGGCGTGGATCAGGTCGATGCGGCCGGTGATCGCCTTGATCCGGTCGACGGCGGTGAGCAGGTCTTCGCCGCCGGCGTGGGCGTGGCAGGTGTCGAGGCAGAAGCCCGGCTCGAACTCGCCGATCGCATCCCACAGCCTGGCCAGCGCGTCGAAGCGGCGGGCACACGCGTTGTCACCGCCCGCCGTGTTCTCGATCAGCACGGGGGTGGCGAAGCCGCCCGACTTCGCCGCGTACTCAAATGCCTTGCGCCAGTTGTCGAAGCCGGTGGCGATGTCTTCGCCCTTCTCGACGTGTCCACCGTGGACGATCAGGCCCTTGGCGCCGACCGCGGCCGCGCCCTGGGCGTGGCTCATCAGCAGCTTGCGGCTGGGGATGCGGATGCGGTTGTTGAGCGTCGCCACATTGATCCGGTAGGGCGCGTGGATGAAGACGTCGACGCCGGACGCGCGGATCGCCTCGGCGTCTTCGCGGGGCGTCGGATCCTTCCACGCCTGTGGGTCGGTGAGGAAGAATTGCATCGTGTCGGCGTCGCGGGCGGTCGCGGCGCCCAGTGGGTCGGTCGAATCGACGTGGGCTCCGATACGCATGGGGTGGAGCCTACGCGAGCGTGAGGAGTGAGGGAGCGCTAGCGACCGAGCCCCGCAGGCGCGATCAAGGGCCGGCTCAGCGGCGCCCGACGCTCCGTCGTTGAGCGGCCGTTCCTGACAAATCACCCGTCACCGGCGACTCGCCCAATTCGTTATTCCGGGTAGATCACAGCCCGGGAGGTCCACCAGTGCGACCTCCCGGGCGTGCCACCGACCTGGGGAGATGGTGAATGCTGTCGCTGGCCCGACACCGCGCCGCCGCCACTGCGGTCGCCGCGCTCTTCGCTACCGCGCCGCTGGTGGCCTCCGCCGCCGCGCAGGCCGCGCCCGCGGGGGAGCCGGTACCGGCGGAGAGCGGCAAGGAGGTCGTGTTCAGCGGCGACCGTGGGATCCTCGGCGTCTCGTGCGCCGCCAACCCCAGCGCCACCTCGGTCACCGTCCCCGCGGAGACCACGCTGCGTGTCGTCAACAAGACGGGGTACCGGGCGAAGCTGCTGCTGGATGGTGCGGCGCAGGGTGAGCTGGCGAACGGGGCCGCCGCGCCAGTGGTGTTCCACCGCGGACCGGTGACGCTCGGGCTCAAGCCCAGCTGCATGATCTCCGACGAGTCGGCGGTGCGCGTGGAAGTCGTCCCGGCGCCTCGCACCAAGGCGCCGGGCTCCTCCACCAAGCCGCCGGCCAGTTCGTCGCGGCCTCCGGCCCCCGGTGAGCGTGACTCGCGCGGCGCGAATCCGGCTGCCACGCCGTCGGCCGCGCTGACCGCCTCCCCCGCCGCCACCGAGACCCCCGAACCGGCGACAGCCAGCGAAGATGGTGGCGACTTGGGCGCTGGCGTGGCTACCGTGGATGAGACATCGGGTACCGGCACGGCGACCGTGGCGGCCGAGGCGCTCTCTTCGGTGCAGCCGGTACGCAAGAGCGGACCAATCGGACTTCTGGCGCTCATCGCTACGGTTTGCGTGGTGGGCGTTTCGGCCGGGGCAATTCGGGCGATTATCGCTCAACGTGCAACCCGGACGAGAGTCGCGTAATATACAAGTTAACAATAGGCTCCGCGGGGCGCCTTCTATCCAACCTCGTCGGTGTGGTCGTTCCTCCCCAGGTCCCACCCAAAGAAGCGGATAGGGCGCCCCGCGGCTCTTCTTGCCGGCAAGCCCGGTATCCTGGTTCGGTTCGCCTCGTCGCCGTGGGCCTATCCCGCGGCGTCACTTGTGCGGACAGACGCACGACCTCCTGCCACGGATGGACCGTGGCCGCCAGACCAGAGGAGGTGAGCACGTCTTGCGTCATTACGAGATCATGGTGATCCTCGATCCAAGCCTCGAGGAGCGCACCGTCGCCCCGTCGTTGGACACGTACCTCAACGTGATCCGCACCGCGGGTGGCTCGGTGGAGAAGCTCGACGTCTGGGGTCGCCGGCGTCTGCAGTTCGAGATCAACAAGAAGGCCGAAGGCATCTACGCGGTCATCGATCTGCAGGCATCCCCTGAGGCGGTCGCGGAGCTGGACCGTCAGCTGCGGCTGAATGAGTCCATTCTGCGTACCAAGGTCATCCGGCCGGACGTCCGCTGACGCGGCGCCGGCTCGCCCGGACAGCCTCGTCGTGTTGTCGTACGGCTCTGAGAGCCTTCCGGCAGACGATGAGTGCGCGAGGAGTTGGTCATGGCAGGAGACACCACCATCACGGTCATCGGCAACCTGACCGATGACCCCGAGTTGCGCTTCACCCCGTCGGGTGCGGCGGTGGCCAAGTTCCGGGTCGCTTCGACGCCCCGGTTCATGGACCGCCAGTCCGGCGAGTGGAAGGACGGCGAGCCGCTGTTCCTGTCCTGCACAGTGTGGCGGCAGGCGGCGGAAAACGTCGCGGAGTCGCTCCAGCGGGGCGCCCGCGTGATCGTCTCGGGTCGGCTGCGCCAGCGGTCGTACGAGACCCGCGAGGGTGAAAAGCGCACCGTCATCGAGCTGGAGGTCGACGAGATCGGCCCCTCGCTGCGGTACGCCACGGCGAAGGTGCAGAAGATGTCGCGTTCTGGCGGCGGTGGCGGCTTCGGATCCGGTGGTGGCGGCGGCCAGGGCGGCGGAGGAAACTTCGACGACCCGTGGGCGACGGCAGCTCCGGCCTCCTCCGGCTCCGGCTCGGGCGGCGGCAGCAACTTCGACGACGAGCCCCCGTTCTAATGCCGGGTCCCCGACGGGGCGGCACAGGATCATCAGGAGCACGAGCAATGGCTAAGGCTGCGGCGCTTCGCAAGCCGAAGAAGAAGGTGAACCCGCTCGACAAGGAGGGGATCACCTACATCGATTACAAGGACACCGCGCTGCTGCGCAAGTTCATCTCCGACCGCGGCAAGATCCGCGCTCGGCGGGTGACCGGGGTGACGTCCCAGCAGCAGCGGCAGATCGCCCGCGCGGTCAAGAACGCCCGCGAGATGGCGCTCCTGCCGTACACCACCACGGCGCGCTGAGGGGAGGCACCACGATGAAGATCATCCTGACTCAGGAGGTGTCCGGCCTCGGCGCCCCGGGTGACGTGGTGGAGGTCAAGGACGGCTACGGCCGTAACTACCTGCTGCCTCAGGGCTTCGCCATCGCGTGGTCGAAGGGCGCGGAAAAGCAGGTCACGGTGATCCGTCGGGCCCGCGAGGCCCGCGAGATCCGCGACCTCGGCCACGCCAACGAGATCAAGGCGCAGATCGAGGGCCTCTCCAAGGTCACGCTGTCGGCCCGTGCCGGCGATGGCGGCCGCCTCTTCGGCTCGGTCACGCCGGCCGAGGTCGTCGAGGCCGTTCGCGTGGCGGGCGGCCCGGCACTCGACCGGCGCCGGCTGGAGCTCCCCGGGCACATCAAGTCGCTCGGCGCCCACCCGGTGCGTGTCAAGCTGCACCCGGAGGTCACCGCGCGGTTCGACCTGACGGTGGTCAAGGCCAAGTAAGGCAAGCAACAGCAGGCGGGGGCGCTTCGGCGCCCCCGTTTCTGTTTGTGAGGCGGGCTCTGCCATACATCCGGTTTGCGTGAGCGGCGTCGTCGGTTGGGCACGCCTGCTCGCCGAGAGCGAGCGGGTCGCGCCAGAAACCAGGGTCGCCGGCCGGGCACGAGCTGACCCGATCCGTCCGACTGCCGCGCTGACAGGACCCCGACGAGGCGCTGGTCAGCCGCCCAGAGGCTGGCCGCTGATCGCGGACAGGAGCACAGTGGACAGACCGCCGCCCACGACCGCGGCTGCCAGGCCCACGCTGATCGCTCGCCAGGTGCTGCTGACCCAGCGCAGCAGGACGGCCACCACCAGGCTCACGGCCAGCGCCGCCGCGAAGCGGGTCAGGCCGCCGGAGAGCGAACCCAGCGCCTGCGACTCGTCGCCCTGCACCAGCGTGTAGACGGCGAAGAGGACCAGCGGCACCGCGTACCAGGCGAGGGTCGCGACGATCGCCGCGAACACGCCGCCAGGCGCGCGTGTGTATCCGTCATCGAGCTCGTCGGGCGTCGCCACGCGGCGCACGGCCGAGCCCAGCATGCGGTCGCGGCCGGCGTCGGCGGCCGCGGGGGTGCGCCACTCGGAGGCGGGCGCGGTGGCGGTGGCCCGGGCGGTCGCGGCCGCCGGGGCACGCCCCCCACTGGGCGCCGTGGGAGCCCGCCAATCGGTGGTGTGGCCGGGAGCCTCAGCGAGCGCTCGCTCGCGACCCGGAGCCTTAGCGCGGGCTCGCCCGCCGCCAGGTGCCTCAGCGAAGGTTTGCTCGCGGCCCGGCGCTTCGGCGAGGGCTCGCCCGCCGCTTGGCGCCTCGGTGGGGGCGCGCCAGTCGGAGCCGGTCGGGCGGCTGGGCGCCTCGGCACGGGCGCGCGGGGCGTCGGTGCCCCGGAAGACGGTCGTGGACGCGGCATCGCGGAACGCCGTGGGTCCGCCGCGCGCACCTGGCCGGTCGTCGTAGTCGAAGCCGGGCTCGTCCGGGAACGCCACCGCCGGCGACCGCGGGGCCGAGGACGGGATGCCCACCCACCGAGGGTCGTCGTCGGCCAGGCGTGCGTCGGAGGCGAAGGACCGGTCGGAAGCAGAGCGCCCACCAGGGGCGGCCAGTCGTCCATCGGACGCGAAGGGGACATCCGAGGAGCCGAGCCGGCCGTCAGAAGAAACGCGCCCGCCAGCGGAGGCAAGCCGGTCGTCGGTGGAGGCGAGCCGGTCGTCAGAAACGCCCCGCCCTCCGGACCAACGTCCGCCCGACTCGTCGGCGCGACCGCCAGAGGGGCCGGCAAGCCGCTCGTCGACCCGACCGCCCGACAGACCGGGCGCCCGCTCCTCCACGCGGGCGCTCGGCAGGCCAGCCGCCGGCTCGTCGGCGCGACCGGCGGGCCACCCTGAGACGGGCTCGGCGGGCGAGCCGGTGGAAATGCCGCCACTGGACCAGCCGGCGGAAGCCGCCTCGCTCTCCTGTGTGGTCGGCCAACGGCTCTCGGTCTGGTCTTGCCAGGAACGCCGCCTGCGTCCGGTCGTCGTGGGGTCGAGGCCCACCGCCCAGTCGGGGCGGCGCGGGCGGGACGGCGATGGCTCGCCACGCGCCGCGACCCACTCGCTGGTGTCGGTGAAGCTGTCGCGCTGCGGCGGGACGGCGGGACGCTCGGCGGAGCGCTGGCCGTGGCCGGCCGGCTCCTCCGGCAGCTCGTGCCAGTCGGGAGCGCGCCGCCGGCCACCGGAGCGACCACTGCCGGAACGGGGCGGTGTCAGCGGCTCACCGGTGTCGCGGTGCCACTCGCCGGTGAAGTCGCCGCGGGTCCACTCGCCCGTGTAAGCCTCGCGGGTCCACTCGCTCGTGCTCGCCGCGCCGACCCAACCGCTGGTCGGTGCCGCGGAGGGCGTCCAGCCGCTGGTCGGTGCCACCTCGGGCGAGAAACCGCCGGAGCGGCCACCGCGCTCGTCGGGCTCCTCGTAGCGGCTCCAACTGCCGGTGCTGTCCTCCTCGCCCTGGTCCCAGCGCGTGCGGGCACTGCGCCGCCCGTAGGGCCGGTCGTCGGCAGCCACGTCTTCCTGCTGGCGCCGGCGGCCCCGGTAGATGCTGCCCGAGGAGGAGCTTGATCTGGTGGACGAGGAACCGCCGGACGGGTAGCCGGCACCGCCGTCGAGATCGGCCCGGTGCGCGCCACTCGAGCGCTCCAAGCCATAGATCTCGCCGGTGTGATCCCAGCTCTGCGGGCGCGCCGCATCAGCGGACCGGCGCTCGCGCGGCCCGCGAGAGTCGTACCCCCAGTCCCGGTGGTCCACGGCCAAGCCGACCCTTCCGAATGTCTTTAGACCGCAACTGGCCCCTGAGGCACATCCGTCGATGGTCATGATATGCGGTGAGCAGGGCCTCGTCAGACCCGGAATTCTTCCTCCACACCTTGGGGACCGAGTCTGCCCACGTCACACCCTACCCGGCCGGTAATCCCCAGTTGTTATACACAGCCTGTGCACAGGCTGCACACACCCCCGCGGGTGACTGTCCACAGGTTGTCCCAAGGCTCGTCCACCGGCTTATTTGAGGTGTTGACCTGGGGTTTCGTATGGTGTCCGCTCGACCTCCGTGCGAACTGTCGTACCCGTACGGTTTGCTTGTGCGGAGTCGATCACGTGGGGGGAGGGGGAGGGGTGTCGGTCACGGATGACGTGCGGTCGGCGGGCCGCCCACCTGCCGATTCCCCGCCACCGGGCGGGCCCGGTGGCTTCGATGGACAGTTCGACAAGACGCCCCCACAAGACGTAGCGGCCGAGCAGTGCGTGCTCGGCGGCATGCTGCTCTCCAAGGACGCGATCGCCGACGTCGTCGAGATCCTCAAGCCGGGCGACTTCTACCGTCCGGTGCACGCCACCATCTTCGACGCGATCCTCGACCTCTATGGGCGGGGCGAGCCGGCCGACCCCATCACCGTGGCCGCCGCGCTGGCCGACACCGGTGACCTGGGCCGGGTCGGTGGCGCCCCCTACCTCCACACGCTCATCGCGAGCGTGCCCACCGCCGCCAACGCCTCCTACTACGCGCGCATCGTCGGCGAGCGGGCGGTGCTGCGCCGCCTTGTCGAGGCGGGCACGCGCATCGTGCAGCTCGGCTACGGCGCCGCATCGGGCGCGGGGCGCGACGTCGACGACGTGGTCGACCTGGCCCAGCAGGCCGTCTACGACGTGACGGAGCGGCGGGTCAGCGAAGACTTCGCGGTGCTCGCCGACATGCTCCAGCCCACGCTCGACGAGATCGAGGCGGTCGGCGCGCAGGGCGGCGTGATGACCGGTGTGCCGACCGGCTTCACCGACCTCGACCGCCTGCTCAATGGTCTGCACGCCGGCCAGCTCGTGATCGTGGCGGGTCGACCTGGTCTGGGCAAGTCGACGGTCTCGATGGACTTCGCCCGAAACGCGGCCATCCGGCACAACTGCGCCAGCGCCATCTTCTCGCTGGAAATGAGCAAGGTCGAGATCGTGATGCGTCTGCTCTCGGCCGAAGCGAGGGTGCCGCTGCACGTGTTGCGTTCGGGGCAGCTCTCCGACGACGACTGGACCAAGCTGGCCCGCCGCATGGGCGAGATCAGCGAGGCCCCGCTGTTCGTCGACGACACCCCCAGCATGAATCTCATGGAGATCCGGGCGAAGGCCCGCCGGCTCAAGCAGCGCCACGACCTCAAGCTGATCGTGGTCGACTATCTCCAGCTCATGACCTCGCCCAAGCGCACCGAGAGCCGCCAGCAGGAGGTCGCAGACCTGTCCCGTGGTCTCAAGCTGCTGGCCAAGGAGGTCGAGTGCCCGGTGATCGCGGTGAGTCAGCTCAACCGTGGTCCCGAGCAGCGCACCGACAAGCGCCCGCAGCTGTCCGACCTGCGTGAGTCGGGCTCGATCGAGCAGGACGCCGACGTGGTCATCCTGCTGCACCGCGACGACTACTACGACAAGGAGTCACCGCGGGCCGGCGAGGCCGACTTCATCGTGGCCAAGCACCGAAACGGCCCCACCGACACCGTCACCGTCGCCGCCCAGTTGCACCTGTCGCGCTTCGTCGACATGGCGATCGTCTGACGCGGTGACCACAATGGACCGCCGGGGGCGCGGCGGCCTTCGTCGCCGCGCGAAACAGATTTGGGCTACCGCGATGTCCGTCGGGGTCCGGACCGTTGCTCCCGCGGCCTCGCCCTCCGCGGCCCCACGACCCGGCCCGGCGGGGGCGGACCCGCCGGACCGGACGAACGCCGTCAGTCGAAGAGCTCACCGAGGAAGCCGCGGTGGCGCTTCTTGCGGTGGTAGTGGCCGTGGTAGCCGTAGTGCCCACCGCCGTAGGCCGGGGCCGGCGCCGGCGGGTAACCGTGGGCCGGCGGAGGCGGGGGCGGTGGGGCCCCGTATCCACCACCGGGCGGCGGCGGGGGCGGAGGCGCGTATCCACCGCTGGCCGGGGCCGGCGGGCGCTGGCCAGCGGGCGCGGAGTGCTGCTGGTTCCAGTTGGACTCGGCCTCGAACAGCTTCTCCAGCTCACCTCGGTCGAGGAAGATCCCGCGACACTCGCCACACTGGTCAATCGTTACGCCGCTGCGCTCGTACGTGCGCATCTCGCCGTGGCACTTCGGACAGGTCATCTGCATCCCTCGAAGGTACCGGGTGACGACACTCACGACCCGAAGCGCGACCGCCGCGTGACGCCCGGTCGGGTCAGTGCCCAGCCACCTCGGCATCGGGGTTCGCGGACCACGAGCACGTCGAGCGGTGCGTGGAGCCGTGCCGCCGCCGGGGCGCGAGTCACACGCGGGTACGAAGATCAGAAGAGCCGGCCCAGCCCCACGCCCACCACGGCCGCCCCGATGCCGGCGAGGAGTGTGACCGCCACGTTCCACAACGCGCGCCGGGAGCGCCCCAGCTCGTACGTCTCCAGCGCGAACGTCGAGTACGTCGTCAGCGCACCGCAGAACCCGATCCCCACCAGCGTGCCGACCCATCCCGGCAGCCCGCTGCCGAGCCCGGCGAGCAGGCCGAGCAGCGCCGAGCCGGCGACGTTGACCCAGACGGTGGGCCACGGCAGCGCGAAGCGGACCAGATAGCGCGTGACCGCGCCGACCGCGCCACCGACCAGTACGAGCACCAGCGTCACGCCGGCCTCCGAAGTAGACGGTGGCCGGCCCAGACCGCGACGAGCGCGGCGGCCAGTGTGCCGAACACGTACGCCAATGCGGCCAGCGGGCGGCCGGCGTCGGCGAGCGTCCACGCGTCCACCGCGTACGTGGAGTAGGTCGTGAAGCCGCCCAGCACGCCCGTGCCCAGAAACGGCATGGCCAGCCGGTGGCGCGGCGCCAGCCCGGCCAGCACGCCGATCGCCAGGCAGCCGGTCACGTTGACCGCGAGCGTGGCCCAGGGGAAGCCGTCGGTCGCGTGTGGCCAGGCGACGCCGGCACCGTACCGGGCGGCCGCGCCGAGCGCCCCGCCCACGGCCACGACAGCAGCCGCGTCCCACGCTGGGCGGCGACCCATGCCGGGCGTCGCAGGGCCGGTACCCAGGCGAGGAAGGCGACCGGATACAGCAGATATCCGAACCGGGTCGAGGGCATGAGCAGGATCGCGGTGAGCAGCCCGTACCCGCAGATGGTGGCAGCGGCGGCGGCCGTGCGCGGCGGGCGGCGGACGAGCCAGACGGCGATCGTCACCGCCGCGGCCGCGAGCAGCGCGCCGGCGATGGCGCGGCCACCGGGGAGGTTGGACGCGATCAGATAGCCGGGGAACGGCGACTGCGCCGGGCTCGTCACCACCCCCTCGCCGAGTGGGAAGCGGATCACGTTGTCGACCAGCGCGTTGGCGTCGACCAGCACGGCGGGCAGGAGCGCCGCGGCGGGCAGCCCGATCGCGCCGGCCGCGAGCCGCGCCGCCGGCCGGCGTCCCGCGGTCAGCGCGAGCACCAGCAGCACGGCCACGACCGGCCACGCGAAGAGCTTGAGCGCGGCGGCCACTCCCACCGCGACCCCCGCCGCGCCGTAACGCCGCGCCGTGCACAGAGTCAGAGCCAGAAGACACAGCGCGAGTACGGGCACGTCGTCACCGCCCGTCGCCAGAGTCAGCGGTACGAGCGGCAGCACGGCGCTGAGCTGGAGGGCGCGCAGCAGCGCGGGTCCCCGCTCGAGCAGGCGGACGGCGAGCCCCAGCGCGGCGATCGTGACCAGCGCGAACCAGATCCGGGAATCCGTCCACCACGCGTCGCCGGCGAGCGCCCGGGGCAGCCCGAAAAGCGCCATGCCCGGCTGGTACGGCAGGTAGCCGAGCAACTGCTCCCCCGCCGGCAAGGTGGCGATGGTGTCGCTGGAGAGGTACGGCGTGCCGTGGTCGAGCAGGCGCTCACCGCCGTGCTCGACGACGACCACCTCCTCCTGCGCCCGGTCGGTGCGCCCGTCCGCGCGCTGCACGGCCTGCACCACCATCGGCAGCAGCGCGGTGGTGGCGAAGGCGAACGCGGCGATGAGCGTCCTCCCCCGCGTACCCGATCGGCCGGTCACCATCTGGACCCCGACGGCGATGGCCGCGAGCGCGTAGCCGGCGGTGGCGACCGCCCCCCACGCACGGTGCGGCAGCAGCGTGGAGGTGGCCGCGGTGATCGCGGCGAAGACCGCGGAAAGGCCGTAGAGGGCCAGGTCGGCGGGGAGCGTGCGGTTTCGGATGGCGGCCGCGACGTTCACGCGGGCAAGTGTGGCAGGCGGTCTCCGCGGTTGCGGCCACCGGGCCGGCGGTTGGGCGACAGCCGGATGACCGAGCCCTCGTCGTGCAGCGCGGGCGCGAGCGTGCCGGGGCGCCCGCCGGAGCCGCGGTGCAGCGCGGCGAGGAGGCGGGCCGGGGGCATCGGGCGAGCGAAGAGGTGCCCCTGCCCGGCGGTGCAGCCCATCTCCCACAGCGCCCGCCGCTGCGGCTCGCTCTCCACTCCCTCGGCCACCACGACGAGGTTGAGGCTGCGCCCCAGGTCCAATGTGGAGCGGATGACCGCCGCCGCCTCGGGCGAGGTCTCCATCTCGCGCACGAAGCCGCGGTCGATCTTCAACTCGTGTACCGGAATGCGGGAGAGCACCGACAGCGACGAGTAGCCGGTGCCGAAGTCGTCGAGCGCGAGGCGTACGCCCGCGTCGCGCAACTGCCCCAGCACCTGGTCGACCACCTCGAGCTGGCTGATCGTGAGCGTCTCGGTCAGCTCCAGGAAGAGGCGGTCGGGCGGCAGGTCGTGAGCGCGCAGCCGGGCCACCACCGAACTCGGGAAGCGCGGGTCGAGCAGGCTGCGCGGCGAGACGTTGACCGCGACCGGCAGGTCGAAGCCGGCGTCGCGCCAGGTGCCCGCCGCGGTCAGCGACTGGTCGAGCACCGCGTCGGCGAACGCCGGCAGCAGCCCGGAGCGCTCTACCGTCTCCAGGAACCGCAGCGGGTCGAGGTCGCCCCGGTCGGGATGGCGCCAGCGGGCCAGCGCCTCTGCGGCCACCACCTCCCCGCTGGCCAGGTCGACGATCGGCTGGAACGTCACGGTGAACTCGTGCTGGGTCAGCGCCCGCGGCAGGTCGCCGCCGAGCGCGAGGCGGCCGACGTCGGCGGTGTCGCGCGTGCGGGCGTACGTGGCGGTGCGCTGGCCGGAGCGCTTGGCCTGGTACATCGCGACGTCGGCCCGGCGCAGCAGCTCGGCCATGCCACCGCTGCCGGGCGCGACCGCGATGCCGCCGCTCGCCTCCACGCTGATCCGCATGCCGTCAAGCGACATCGGCTCGTGCAGCGCGGCGAGCAGCCCTTCGGCGCGGTGTGCCGCGATGGCGGGCGCGGGCAGCCCGGTGATGAGCACCGCGAACTCGTCTCCGCCCAGCCGCGCGACCAGGTCGTCGGGGCGGGCCTCCCGACGCAGCCGCTGGGCCACCTCGACAAGCACGCGGTCGCCGGCGGCGTGCCCGAGCGTGTCGTTGACCTCCTTGAAGTGGTTGAGGTCGATCAGCACCAGCGCGGTGACCCCGTCGGCGTGGCGGTTGGCGAGCCGCTCGGTGCCGTGCTCGAGCAGCTGCCGGCGGTTGGCCAGCCCGGTGAGCGCGTCGTGTGCCGCCGCCTTCGCGTGCTCGGCGGCGACCCGGGTCAGCTCCTCGTACGCCGAGGCGTTGCGCACCGCCGTGCAGAGGGCGGAGGCGAAGGTGCGCAGCGTGTACCGCTCGCGCTCGGAGAGCTTGACCGGGCTGCGCAGCCGCAGCCGCAGCTCGCCGACGCTGGCGCTGCCGTCGTGCCCCTCCAGCGCGCGCGGGATCACCGTGCCGGTGGTGGCCGGCGCGTCGGCGGCGGGCCCGTCGTACGTCACGCCGTCGGCGTTGCCTCGCACCAGCCGGGGCTGGCCGTGCAGCTCGACCTCGACCTCGTCGACCGAGAAGAGCTCGGCGGCGCGGGTGACCGCACTGATCAGCACGGCGTCGAGGTCGACGTCGTTGAGCGCGTCGGTGGCCTGCGCCAGCCGCTGCCACGCCTCCCGCTCCACCCGTTGGCGAAGCCGTGCGGAGTATGCGAGGTGGAGGCTGAGCACGAGCGGTGGCATGGCCAGGAGCAGCAGGCTGTCTGCCTGGAGGATGGCCAACGTGCACGTGACCACGAGGTAGTGCACGACGAAGCTGGCCAGGCGCAGATCCCAGTTGGCCTGAAAACGGCGGAGGATCGGGGTGCCGGCGGCGAGGGCGATGACGGGGATGGCGAGGATGTCGTCGAGGAACGCGGTGACGAGGTAGGCGGCGCTTAGCGGACCGACGATATCCAGTACGCCGGCGGCTCCTGCGGCCTGCCACTCCCACCCCACCAGCAGCAGCACCATGCCCGCGCCCGCCGCCACCAACATGTTCTTGGCGACGGCGAAGACGAACTTGATGAGTGGCAGGCGGATGAAGAACGCGGCGACGGCCACCCCGAGACCGACACACAGCAGGGCCCAGCTCAGCGGCACGACGGCCACCGCGATCATGATGGCGGCGTCGGTCCACGCGGTGTAGTGGGTGGCCGAGCGGATCCGGACCGGCGACTTGACGATCATCGCGAGCGCCACAAGCAGCACGAGCGTGGCGAGGATCGCGAGATCCCTGGCGCTGGACGGCGGGTTGGCGGCGACGGCCCGGCCCGCGAGAAGGGCAGCACAACCAGCTAATACGACGACGAGACCGACAAGCCGCACTAGCCGCTGATCGGTCTCAGTCTCTCGTCGTGTTGTCTGGGCCACACCGGTCCCTGGCGCCGACTGATCGTACGGGTTGACGGTACTTTACTCCCGCGATCGTGGCGCGAAGTCAGGCTTTGTCAGCCCCATTCGCTGCTGCGCATGACGTCTCCCCTTCGTCCCGCACGCACATCGCGGAATTGCTTTCCGCTATGCGCCAATCCGACCCCCGTCTTACTGACTCGGAGCCTAAGGTAGGGGTCGCGCAGTTAGCATCAATAAGTGTCGTAATGCGCAGCATTAGCAAGTAAGGCCCGGATTGTCACGGGCTGTCCTCATTTGTGGACAGAGCGCAATCGCACTGCTATCGAGCGCGTTTCCGCTCCACCTACAGTTGCCGCCCCGGTTGCCTTATGGAAAGGAGTCGATCTTGTAGATCGCCTGCTCACATGCTGTCGTGCAAGGCAGAACGGTACAGCAGATGACCAATAGGCGCATTGTGAGCCGCGTGCCAATGCGGACGCACGTTCCGATCGGCTGCCTATTTGATCAGATACCCAAAAGCTCTTCGATACCTGATCTCATCCGGCCCGAGAAGCGCGGACTGCAACGCCTGGAAATGCAACGTGGGGCGTCGAAGCCCGTTGCGATCGCCGAGGTCCCGCGAAGGGAATGTCCTATTAGGACCGTTGCGGGCAATGGCGGGCCCGGACGTCCGAGTCACCTCGCTTCGGCTGGGAGCTTAAGCTCACCTGGTGACGGATTCCGCCCATCTCACGCACGTAGACGAAGCCGGCGCCGCCCGCATGGTCGACGTCTCCGCCAAGTCGGTCTCGGTGCGCCGCGCGGTCGCCGCCGGGCGCCTGCGCACCACGTCCGAGGTCGTCGACCTGCTCCGCCGGGACGGCCTGCCGAAGGGAGACGCCCTGGCCGTGGCCAGGGTCGCCGGCATCATGGGCGCCAAGCACACGCCCGACCTCATCCCCCTGTGCCATCCGATCGCGCTGCACGGCGTGACCGTCGACTTCGAGCTGGCCGGCGAGAGCGTGGAGATCACGGCGAGCGCCAAGACCGCCGACCGCACCGGTGTGGAGATGGAGGCGTTGACCGCCGTGGCCACCGCCGGGCTCGCGCTGATCGACATGGTCAAGGCCGTCGACCCGGCCGCCTCGATCGAGGGGGTACGCGTGCTTCGCAAGGAGGGCGGCAAGACCGGCGACTGGGTCCGCCCCGAGGATCGCCCGTGATCCGGGCCCGCGTGGTCGTCGCCTCCAACCGGGCGGCCGCGGGCGTCTACGCCGACACCAGCGGCCCCCTGCTCGTCGACGGGCTGCGCGAGCTGGGCTGCGAGGTGGACGAGCCGGTGGTCGTACCGGACGGCGAGCCGGTCGGCGCGGAGCTGCGTCGCGCCCTCACGGACGGGATGGACGTGGTGCTGACCAGTGGCGGCACCGGCATCTCACCGACCGACCGCACTCCCGATGTGACCCGCGAGCTGCTCGACTACGAGGTGCCGGGCATCGCCGAGGCGATCCGGGCACACGGGCGGGAGAAGGTGCCGACCGCCGCGCTCTCCCGCGGGCTGGCCGGGGTCGCCCGCCGTACCCTCGTGGTCAACCTCCCCGGCTCGAAGGGCGGGGCACGCGACGGCCTGGCCGTGCTCGGACCGCTGCTCGCGCACGCCGTAGATCAGCTGCGTGGCGGTGACCACCTGGGGATAGGCTCGTCCGGTGGGCACTGAGACGGCTCCGGTCGCCTGGGCGCGGGCGCGTTCGCTGGTGTACGAGGCGGGCCTGGCCGCAGCACAGCCGGCGGTGCACGTGCCGCTCGCCGAGGCCGACGGCCACACGCTGGCCGCGCCGCTGACCACGCTGACCGACCTGCCCGCCTTCCCGACCTCCAGTGTGGACGGTTGGGCGGTGCGCGGGCCCGGGCCGTGGCGCGTGGTCGGGCGGGTCCTCGCCGGCAGCAGCCCGGCCCCGCTCGACCAAGACGGCACGACCGTCGAGATCGCCACCGGCGCGATGCTGCCCGAGGGCGCCACCTCGGTGCTCCGCGTGGAGGAGTCGACACACACGCCCGAGGGGCTGGTGGCCGGCACGCCCCGGGCCCAGCCCGAGTGGCGCGTGCCCGGCGACGAGGCACACCGCGGCGAGGTGCTGCTCCCCGCCGGCGCGGCGGTCAACCCCGGCGTGATCGGCCTGGCCGCCTCGTGCGGCTACGACACGCTGCCGGTGCGCCGCCCGCCCCGCGCCGCCCTGCTGGTCTTCGGTGACGAGCTGCTCACCACCGGGCTCCCCGGCGCCGGCCGGGTCCGTGACGCGCTCGGCGCGCCGGTGCCGGCCTGGCTGCGGCGATACGGTGCGGAGCCAGGGCTCTTCGTCGGCCCGGTGGAAGACACGCTCAGCGCGCACATCGCCGCCATCCGCAAGGCCCTCGACGCGGCCGAGCTGGTGTGCACCACGGGCGGCACCATGCGTGGCCCGGTCGACCACCTCCATCCGGCGCTGCGTGAGCTGGGCGGGGAGTACGTGGTCAACACGGTCGCCGTACGCCCCGGCTTCCCGATGCTCCTGGCCCGCGTGCCCGGCCCCGACGGTCGCCCCCGCTTCCTCGCCGGCCTCCCCGGCAATCCGCAGTCCGCGATCGTCGCGCTGGTGTCGCTCGTCGCGCCGCTGCTGGCCGGGCTGCACGGTCGCCCCGCGCCGGCGCTCCCCACGATCACGCTGGCCGAGGCGGTGCCGGGGCGCGGGGGGTACACGCATCTGGCGCTGGTCCGCGTCGACCCGGTAGACCGCGTCGCGCATCCGGTGCGCCACGTCGGCTCGGCCATGCTCCGCGGGCTGGCCCAGGCCGACGGCTTCGCGGTGATCGAGCCGGAGACGACCGGCGAGCCGGGGGCGACAGTGCCGTTCGTGCCACTCCCCCTCTTTTCGGGAGAGCGTCCATGACCGCCGACAGCCTCGTCGCGCTCCTCTCGGTCACCACCGAGCCGCTCGACCTGGCCGCGCACGAGGCCGCGGTCTCCGAGCGGCGGGCCGGGGCGGTGGTGTCGTTCCAAGGTGTGGTGCGCGACCACGACCACGGGCGCACGGTGACCAAGCTGGAGTACGAAGGTCATCCCTCCGCCGAGGCGGTGCTCCGCGAGGTGGCGACCGAGATCGCCGCCGACCCCGAGGTCTACGCGGTGGCCGTCTCCCACCGCGTCGGTCCCCTCGAGATCGGCGACGTCGCGCTCGTGGCCGCGGTGAGCACCGCACACCGGGCCGCCGCCTTCGCCGCCTGCGCCCGCCTCGTCGACGAGGTCAAGGCGCGGCTGCCGATCTGGAAGCACCAGATCTTCACCGACGGCACCGACGAGTGGGTCAACTGCCCCTGAGCGCCTGGTCGGGCTGGCGCGGCTCCTCCGCCACCTCGCGCGGCTGCACGGACTCGGGGCGCCGAGGGCGCAGCACCGTGTTGCCGACCGTGTACGACGGGCCGTAGAAGGCCGGCTCGGCACCGGGCCGCCAGGGCAGCGCCGCCAGCAGCACGATCAGCGACAGCGCGAGGGAGTTTTCCATCAGCGCGCCCCACAGCCCGTCGGCGTAGTGGGAGACCTGCGGCAGGCGGTGCTCGTACGGCCAGATGGGCGAGCGCACGAAGAGCACGTAGATCGCCACGGCCGCCAGCGCGTGCCGAATGCCGGTCAACGCGGGGAACCAGCTCGGCACGCGCAGGCCGGTGAGCGCGGAGAGCCCCGAGGTCACCGGCCTGGGCCGCCGGATCGGCCCCCGGCTCGCGTCGCGTCGTCGCAGTGTCCCGTCGACCAGGATGATCATCGCCGGGATCACGTACAACAGGTGGTGCGACCAGGAGATCGGGCTGATCACATTGGTGGTGAGCCCGACCAGCGTGAACGCGGTCAGCTCGTCACCGTCGGCGTGCGCGTGCGAGGCGCGGGAGAGCCCCACGGCGAGCAGCAGCAGCGAGAACGTCAGCCAGAGCAGGGTGGGCGCGGTCACCGAGTCGTACATGCGGGCGAGCACGCCGGCGAGCGACTGGTTGGGCGTCATGTCGGCCGCGCCCACGCGCTCGGTCTGCCAGAGCACGCTGGTCCAGTACGTCATCGACTCGCGCCCGGCCACCGCGAAGGTCGCCACCGTGACGCCGACCGCGGTGGCGATCGCGGTGAAGGCGACCCGCCACTGCCGCGTGATGATCAGGTAGACGATGAAGAGCGCGGGGGTCAGCTTGATCGAGGTGGCCAGGCCGATGCCGGCGCCGGCCCACGCCCCGCTCGCCCAGAAGCGGGCGAGCTGCCCGCGCCCACTGAGGAGAGAGCGGCTCGGGCCCCGGCCGCGCCAGCGCAGCGCCACCAGGTCGGCGAAGATCAGGGCGAAGAGCAGCAGGTTGACCTGGCCGTAGCCGAGCGTCTCGCGGACCGGCTCGGTGGCCAGGGCCAGCGCGGTCGCGATGCCCACGACAAACCAGAGCGACCAGCCGTATCGGCGGGCGATCGGGGCGAGCAACGCGGCGAGCACCACCGCGAGGGCGGCGAGGCTGGCGATGACGTTGATGACGCCCGCGGCCTTGACCGAGAAGATCGCCATCGGCAGCATCGCGAGGCCCGCGAAGGGTGGGTAGGTGAAACCGAGTGTCGTGCCCGGTGCGATGAACTCGTAGATCTCGTTGCCGCCCGCCCACCAGGCCACCGCACCGTGGTAGATCTTCATGTCGAAGAAGTCATACGGACGCCCGTACGCCTCGATGGCGCGCCAAGCAGCGTAAAAGGCCCCGGCCACAATGCCGATCCGAATGACGACCCACAGGTCGATCTCACGCAACACGCGGCGGACTGGGGCGAGGCGGCCCATCCGTCTCCCGACGGTCGCCGGCATGGCGTGGCCACCCCCGTACCGATGTCGTACTTCCCACCCAGGTCCGCCTAGCAGCCTAGAACGGCCTGTCACTCCAGTACCTCCTGCGTTACCCGACCGTGTCCGATCCCACACTGGTTCGCGACATTTCAAACGGGTTAACGTACGGTGAGTAGTTCAGGTGATTCATGTCGGTTATCCGGGCAGGTGACGAGCTGCCGCAGCCGACTTCATCGCGATGCGGGCGTCCCGCCGCGCGGTGCGGATGCTGCGCCTGATCGAGCGCCGGCTGTCATCCATGAAGCGTCCCGTGCGCCAGGTGAGACTCGGCTGACCCTCGGTGTCGGCCGCGGCCAGGAGCAGGCCGCCGAGCATGCTGATGTTCTTCAGGAAGTGGATCTGATTAGCCCGCCGTTCGTCCGGGTCGCCCTGCTCCCAGAACGCGTGACCGGCCAACGTGGTCGGCACGAGCGTGCCCGCCAGCGTTGCCGCGGCGGCGCGGCGGCCACGGCCGGTGACCAGGAGCAGCCCGGCGACCGCCTGCACCGCGCCGTTGAGCCGGACCAGTGAGCGCGCGTCGGTGGGCAACTGGACCGGCGCCTTCTCCAGCATCGGGGCGACCAGGTCCGTGACCCGCTTGGCTTTCGCCACGTAGGGATCAGGGTTGACCACCGCCCGCGCGCCGTTGGCCACGAAGATCGCACTGAGCATGGCACGAGCCACGGTACGTACGGGTGTCATGCGCTCTTCATACCCGCTCGGGGTGCCGGTTATCCCACGGTCCGCAGGTATCGGCCGAAGTGTGGCACCGTGAACGCGACCGTCCCCCGCTCGCCCGAGTAGATCAGTCCCTTCTTGATGAGCGCGTCGCGGGCCGGCGAGAGGCTGGCCGGCTTGCGCCCCAGCGACTTGGCGATCTCGGCGGTCGGCACGGCCGCGTCCATGTCGTCGGTCGACTCTTCAGTGGCGGAGAGCGTGGCCATCGCCCGCATGTACTCCCGCTCGGCCGGCGTGGCCCGCTCGTACCGCGAGCCGAAGAAGCCCACCGCCAGCTCCGCCTCGGCCTCGGGCGCCGCCACGCGTACGTCTTCCGACGTGATCGGCGTGCGTGGCGCGTGGTCCCAGGTCGCCTTCCCGTAGGCCTGCACGAAGTACGGATAGCCGCCGGACTTCTCGTAGAGCAGGTCGAGTGCCTTCTGCTCGTACTCGACATCCTCTCGGGAGGCCGGCGCGCCGAGCGCCTGGTCGGCGGAGAGCCGGTCGAGCCGGTCGATCCGCTGGTACCGGAAGAGCCGCTCGGAGTACGACTTGGCGGCGGAGAGCACGGCCGGCAGGTGCGGCAGCCCGGCGCCGACCACGATCAGCGGCGCGCCGAGCTGGGATAGCTCGTGGCAGGCGGCGCAGAGCGCGGAGATGTCCTCCGGCCCGAGATCCTGCATCTCGTCGATGAAGAGCGCGATGCCGGTGCCCACGTCGGTCGCCACGCTCGCCGCGTCGGTGAACAGCTCCACCAGGTCGATCTCGATGTCGCCCGAGTCGGCCCGCCCGGCCCGCGCCGGCACGTCGATGCCGGGCTGCCAGCGGTCGCGGAGCTTGGCGTTGGCCGCGTTGGTACGCAGGGCGAACGCCTTGAGCACGCCGAGGAACTCGTCGATCCGGTCGGGAGCGCGGTGGTGCGGCGCCAGCTCGCGCACGGCCATGTGCAGCGCCGCGCTCACCGGCCGGCGCAGCGACTGGTCGGGGCGCGCCTCGATCTTGCCGGTGCCCCACAGCCGCCCGATGGCCTGCGAGCGGAGCGTGTTGAGCAGCACCGTCTTGCCGACGCCGCGCAGGCCGGTGAGCATCAGGCTGCGCTCGGGGCGGCCGCGGGCGACCCGCTCCAGCACGAC
The DNA here is from genome assembly GCF_042433955.1 of Phytohabitans kaempferiae. NCBI lineage: Bacteria > Bacillati > Actinomycetota > Actinomycetes > Micromonosporales > Micromonosporaceae > Phytohabitans > Phytohabitans kaempferiae. The sequence goes on from NZ_JBHLUH010000077.1 coordinate 167,982, forward strand.
GTCGAAGACTTCCAGCTCGCGGTCGCGGCCGGCGAGCTCAGGCGGCCGTTGCCCGGCGCCCGGCGCGTAGGGGTTGCGGACCGGATCCACGTATCGCACCGTATCGGCTCGTCTATGGCAGAACCTAGAAAGCCGTATAGGCGTGTCGAGGGAAATCGACAGAAGAATAGCGCCGTCTAGCTTGATCGCTAGACGGCGCTATAAGCGGTTATCGGTAAGCGGTTATCGGTGGCGCTCGCCGCGCTCGCCCCCGCTGGCGGAGGTGCCCGAGGCTATCGCTGCTTGAGGCAGAGCACGAAGTCGAGCGGGTTGAGCTCGCTGTCGAAGAAGTAGTGGAACTGGTAGCCCTCGACGGTCTTGCACTTCGTCTCGTAGTCGATGGTGCCGTCGAAGCGCGCCAGCACCTCGAACGTCTTCGACCCACACTCGACGATCTTGAGAACCGGCTGGTCGTTGGAGCCCTCGTTGACCACGCACTGGCCAGCCTTGACAAACCTGGCATCGGTGGAGTTTTCCGGCGCGGGAGTGGCATCCTGCGTCGGCTCGGGCTCAGGCGCGCCGCCGGGCTCGCCGGTCGGATCGCCCGGTGCCGGAGTGGTCTGCTGAGTCAGGGGCGTCTCGCCGGAGCCGCCCAGCTTGACCACGGCCGCCACGCCGCCCGCCACGACCAGCAGCGCCAGCGCCACGATCACGAAGATCAGCGCGCGGCTGCTCTTCTTGGGCGGCGGCGGGGGCACCGGCTGGCCCCACACCGGCTCGGTCGGAGGCACCGGCGGGTAGCCGGGCTGGTCGTACTGCCGGGTCGCCCCGTATCCCTGGCCGCCCTGGTCGTGACCCGAGCGCCCCTGGTCGTAACGCGAGCCGCCCTGGTCGTAGCCCTGGTCGTAGCCGCGGTCGTAACCGCCGCCGCCCTGCCCGTAGCCAGGCTGCTGGTATCCGCCCTGGTCGTAGCCGCCCTGGTCGTATCCTGGATAGGGAGCAGGGGAGGCGGGACCGGCCGGTGGCGTCGACGCCGGCTGCCCACCCCACGGGTCCGGCTGGCCGCCCCAGGGGTCGGATGGCTGCCCGTACGGATCCTGCGGCTGCCGCCCCCACGGCTCCTGCGGCGGGCCGGGATATGGCCCGTAGTTAGACATGTGACAGCCCTCCCACTGCGATGCTCCCGGTCACCGTAGCGTGGCGACCCCCTCGGCATACCTCCCGGAAGCGCGCCAATCTCACCGGCTCAATCTGTCAGAGGAGGCGCAGTTGGCGGTCCTTGGGTCGGCGGGGTCCGGCGTCGCCGAGCCGCTCGAAGAGGCCACCGTCGATGGCGTTCAGGAACGGTGTCGGCCTGGCCTCACGCTCCGTGCCGAAGCGGGTACGGCGGGCGGTGTGGCTGATGTACAGGCGGTCCTGCGCCCGGGTGACGCCGACGAAGAACAGGCGCCGCTCCTCGGCGAGGTCGTCGTCGGTCGGGGGCCGGCCGGGAAGCCGCAGCGGGAGCAGCCCGTCTTCGCAGCCCACCAGGAAGACCACCGGAAACTCCAGGCCCTTCGCGGCGTGCAGCGTGAGCAGCGTGACCGCCTCGGCGCGCGGGTCGAGCGCGTCGACCTCGGCGCCCGTCGCGAGCTGCGACAGGAACAGCTCCAGGTCGTCGCCGCACCGGTGGGCCAGCGGGGTCAGCACCTCGACCGCCGCCCAGATGTCCTCTGGGCTGGTCGCCGCCGGCGCGTCGAGCGTGGGCGCGGTGAAGCGCTGGGCGAGCACCTGGCCGGCCAGCCGTACGCGGGCCGCGATCGATCCGCCCAGCCCGTCGGCGTGGCGCAGCTCACGGGCGATCGCCCCGACGCCACTGCGGTCGCGCAGCCGGTTGTGCGAGCGCTTCTGCACCGGGATGCCGGCCCGGGACAGCGCCTCGATGATCGGGGCGGCCTGCGCGTCGGTCCGGTACAGCACCGCCACGTCGGCGAAGGAGATGGTCGAGGAGCGGCCGTCGATCCGCCCCGAGTCGAGCGAGCGGTGCGAGACGCCGCCGACCAGCTCGTCTACGGTGCGGCGGACGAAGTCGGCCTCGTCGGCGGCGGTGCTCGCGGGGTACAGGCCGAGCAGTGGCGCCTCCGGGTCGAGCCGCGCCGGGTCGAGCCGCCGACCGTTCACCAGCGTCGAGGGGGCGATTGCCTGCACGGCGGCGGCCACGATCGGTGCGGCCGAGCGGTAGTTGCGGGTCAGCCGTACCAGCCGGGCGTCGGTGAAGTCCTGCGAGAACCGAAGGAAGTACGCGACGTCGGCGCCGCGGAACGAGTAGATCGCCTGGTCGGGGTCGCCGATCGCGCACAGGTTGCCGTCCGGCGGGCTGAGCAGGCGGAGCAGGTCGTACTGCGTGGCGTCGACGTCCTGGTACTCGTCCACGAAGATCCACCGCCACCGGGCCCGGTAGCTGTCGACCAGCTCCGGGTCGTCCCGCAGCAGCGCGACCGGCAGCTCGACCAGTTCGTCGAGGTCGACCAGGTTTTGCTGGCGGAGCACCTTGACGTACGCCTCCGGGTCGTCGCCCGCCTCGGCGCGCGCCTCCGCCCGCTGGGCGTCGTCAGCGACCCCGAACCCGGCGGTGAGCCCGGCCGCCTCCGGATGCTCGCGGAGGATCGCGAGGCCCAGCGAGTGGAAGGTGGCGACCGTGACGTCTTCGGCGACCGGCCCGAGCAGCCCGTCGAGCCGCTCGCGCAGTTCCTCGGCCGCCCGCCGGGTGAAGGTGATCGCCAGGCAGTGCTCGGGATAGACGTTCAGCTCGGCGCAGAGGTACGCGATGCGGTGGGTCAGCGTGCGGGTCTTGCCGGTGCCCGGGCCGGCCACGATCAGCAGCGGCCCGCCCGGTGCCGAGGCGGCGACCCGCTGGAGCGCGTCGAGGCGGTCGAGCAGGCCGGTGCCGACCTCCTCCATCCCGGAGAGCATCGGCTCGAACGGCTCGTGCGGCGAGGCGGGCGGTGCGATGGGCGGGGCCGCCTTGGGCGCGCGCGGGGCCTTCGGCGCCTCCGCCTTGCGCCGGGGTGTCGGCTCGGCCGGGCGGCGTTGCGCCGGCACCGGTATGTCGAACAGCGCGTCCGGCTGGTGCGCGTTACTACCGCCGCGGGGCAGCTCGTCGGGCTGGAAGATGCTGATCACGCCGTACTCGCCGTCGTACCCCGGAATCCGCCGCACCTGTCCGCGGCGCAGCCGGCCGATCGCCTCGGCGAGCAGCTCGCCCCCGGCCTGGCCGATGTCGGCGAGCGGCGTACGGGTGAGGATGTGCAGCTCCGAGCCGAGCGCCGCGACGAGCGTGTTGACCTGCCCGTCGACGGTCTTGGAGCGCGGCCCCACGCCGTGGATCTCGCCGACGATCTGCGGCAGCGACAGCAGGTGAGTCACCTGCTTGGCCCCGGCGCGCGACCCGGTGCGGTCGGCGAGGTCTTCGACCCGGCTGAGTACGCCCACGGTCAGCGGCTTGCCGCACTCGGGGCAGAGCCCGCCGGCGGCGCGGGTCTGGTCGGGCTGCCAGTTGACCCCGCAGGCGCGGTGGCCGTCGGCGTGGTACTTGCCCTCTTCCGGGAAGAACTCGATCGTGCCGTGCAGCCCGTTGCCGGTGCGCAGCGCCTCGCGGATGCCGTAGTAGTCGCGCGGCGCGGTCAGCTCGGTCGCCTCGCGGGCGAGGGCCGGCGGCGAGTGCGCGTCCGAGTTGGACACCAGCTGGTAGCGGTCGAGGCTGGACACGCGCCAGTTCATCTCGGGGTCGGAGGAGAGGCCGGTCTCCACGGCGAAGATGTGGTCGGCGAGGTCGGCGTAACAGTCCGCGATGGCGTCGAAACCCGACTTGCTGCCGAGGGCGGAGAACCACGGGGTCCAGATGTGCGCCGGCACGAGGTATCCGTCCGGGCTCGCCTCAAGCGTGATCTCCAGCAGGTCACGCGAGTCGAGGCCGAGGATGGGGCGTCCGTCGGCGCCAAGGTTGCCGATCCGGCCGAGCGCGGTGTTGAAGCGGGACACGGCGTCGAGGTCGGGCAGGTAGATGAGGTGGTGGACCTTGCGCGTGCGGTCGTCGCGCTTGTAGATGGTGGAGATCTCCACGCTCAGCATGAAGCGCACCGGGTCGGCCTCGGCGGTGCTGGCCAGCCGAGGCGGCAGCCGGCGGGCGATGTCACGCTCCGTATCCGGGCTGAGACGGTAGAGCCCCGGCTCGGCGGGGTGGAGGGTCTCGCGCAGGTGATCGTGCCAGGCGGGGTGGGTGAAGTCACCGGTGCCGAGCACGCTGACGCCCTTGCGCCGCGCCCACCAGGCCAGGTTGGGAAGGTTCAGGTCGCGACTGCAGGCGCGGGAGTACTTCGAGTGGATGTGGAGGTCAACAACGTACGGTTCGCTGCCGGTCGAGCTGTCCTGAGGTGCAACGCTGAACGGAGGCACGCCGCATAGTGTCATGCCTACCTCGTTCGGCGCTTGTTGCCACGCGCGCGTGACGCCTACTACTGGCTGTTCAGCTCTACCAGGGTCACCTGAGGGGGTGCGCCGACGCGTACGGGCGGCCCCCAGAAGCCGGCGCCGTTCGTGACGTACACCTTCGTGCCGTCGACGGTGCCGAGGCCGGAGACGATCGGCTGTTCGAGGCGGACCAGCACGCTCCACGGCACCATCTGCCCGCCGTGCGTGTGGCCGGAGAGCTGGAGGTCGACGCCGTACTTCGCGGCGTCTACCGCCTGCACCGGCTGGTGTGCCAGCAGCACGGTCGGGCGGTTGGGGTCGCGCCCGTCGAACGTCTTGGCGAAGTCGGGACCGTCGTCGAACTCCCTGCCGGCGATGTCGTTGACGCCCGCGAGGTCGAGGCCCTCGATCTCCAGCCGCTCGTTGCGCAGCGGGCGGAGGCCGAGGCGGGCCACCTCGTCGACCCACTCCTGATACTCCGTGAAGTATTCGTGGTTGCCGGTGACGAAGTAGGCGCCGTAGCGGGAGCGGAGGCGCTGAAGCGGGGCGGCGGCCGAGCCCAGCTCCTCGACCGTGCCGTCGACCATGTCGCCGACGACCGCCACGATGTCCGCGTCCATGTTGTTGATCATGTTGACGATCCGCTCGGTGTGGCTGAGACCGCGCATCGGGCCGAGGTGGATGTCGGAGACGAGCGCGATGCGCAGCCCGTCCATCGTGCGCGGCAGCCGGGCGATCGGGATGGCGACCCGGTCGAGCTGGGGGGGGCCGAGGGCGGTGCGGATGCCGTACCCGGAGATGCCCGCGGCCGTGAGCCCGGCGAAGATGGCCACGCCGCGGGCCAGGAGGAGGCGGCGGTCCGGGCTGTGGTCGAGCGGCACCTCGCCCGCGGGCGTCTCGACCGCCGGGCCGGCGGCACCGACCAGCGCGGGCTCCGGCGCGTGGGGGACGGCCGCGGCGGCGGCCCGGCGCCGATGGCGCAGCCACAGCTTGGCGACCAGCATCGGGATCTCGAGGGCGACCAGCACGACGATCAGATAGAACATGACCGCCAGCCAGAGGTAGCCGGGCCAGGCCAGCCACCAGTGTCCCGCGCGCGTGCCGATCAGCGTCGTGGGCACGAGCACGGCCAGCACCGCGGCGGCGACCGAACCGGCGCGGCGCCAGCGGCCCGGTCGCGTGGTGTCACGGACGAGGCGCTTCCACAGGTAGAGGTGGATGAGGCCGATCACGGCGAACGCGAACGCCAGGAACCCGATCATCCGCTCGCTCAGCCTCCGGCGAAGGGGGGCAGGACGTCGACGGTCGATCCGCCGGGCAGTGCCGCGCGGCGGTCGTGGCAGGCGACGCCATCGACCAGGAAGCTGGCCGCCTTGAGCACCGTGCCGAGCCGCTCGCCCCGCCGCGCCGACAGCTCGGCCGTGAGGTCGTCGAGGCAGAGGCCGGCGGGGGCCAGCTCTTCTGGTACGCCGGCGGCGGCTCGCGCACCGGCGAAGTAACGCACCGTGATCGAGTCGGCGGTCACGTCAGCCACCGATCGCGGACATCGGGCGGGCCGGCTGAAGGAACTGCGGGTCGTCGATGCCGTGGCCGGCCCGCTTCGCCCACATCGCCGCACGCCACCGGCGGGCGATCTCCTCGTCGGCGGCGCCGTCGCGCAGCGCGCCCCGCAGGTCGGACTCCTCGGTCGCGAAGAGGCAGTTGCGCACCTGGCCGTCGGCGGTGAGGCGGGTGCGGTCGCAGTCGCCGCAGAAGGGGCGCGTGACGCTGCCGATCACGCCGACCCTCGCCGGCCGGCCGTCGGGCGTGGTGAAGCCGTCGACCAGCCAGGTCTCGGCGGGCGCGCCGCCGCGCTCGGCCGGGTCGGGCAGCAGCGTGAACTCCGCCTCCAGCACGGCCAGGATCTCCGCCGCCGTGACCATGCGCGAACGATCCCAGGCATGCTGGGCGTCGAGCGGCATCTGCTCGATGAAACGCAGCTCGTAGCCCTCCGCGAGGGCGAACCGCAGCAGCGCGGGCGCCTCGTCCGCGTTGACGTCTCGCATGAGCACCGAGTTGATCTTGACGGGAGTGAGGCCGGCGGCGCGGGCGGCCGAGAGCCCGGCCAGCACGTCGGGGAGCCGCCGCCGATGGGTCAGCCGCTCGAAGCGCTCGGCGTCGAGCGTGTCCAGCGAGACGTTGACCCGGTCGAGCCCGGCGTCACGCAGTGGCCGGGCGAGCTTGTCGAGGCCGATCCCGTTGGTGGTCAGCGAGATCCGGGGGCGGGGCGTCAGCTCCCCCACCGCCGTCACGATCTTCGCCAGGCCGGGGCGGATCAGCGGCTCGCCGCCGGTGAAGCGCACCTCGTCGACCCCGAGCCGCTCGACCGCGACCCGGATCAGGCGGATCACCTCGTCGTCGGTGAGCACCGCCGAGTTGGGCAGCCAGGGCAGGCCCTCGGCGGGCATGCAGTAGACGCAGCGCAGGTTGCAGCGGTCGGTGAGTGAGACCCGCAGGTCGGTCGCCACCCTCCCATACCGGTCGACGAGCCCTGCGTTGGTCATCTCTCGACGTTACCGCGTCAGGCGCGGAGCGCGGCCTCAGCCGTTGTACGGACGGCGGATCGGTAGGCCGCGCCGAAGAGAGCGGTGTGCACGAGCATGAGGTGCAGTTGGTGTACCGGCACGCGTGCCTCCCACCCCTCCGCCAGCGGCCACGCCTCCTGGTAGGCGGCGAGTACCCGATCGAGGTGAGGCACGCCACCGAAGAGGGCGAGCTGCGCCAGGTCGGTCTCCCGGTGGCCGCCGTGCGCGGCCGGGTCGACGAGCCAGGCGCGACCGTCGGCCGCCCACAGCACGTTGTCCGGCCACAGGTCGCCGTGGATGCGGGCGGGCGGCTCGCTCCCGCCGTACCCCTCGATGCGGGAGAGCACGCGCTCGACCAGCGCGACGTCGGGCGCGGAGAGTGCGCCGTTGTCGGCCGACATGTGCAGGTACGGTGCCAGCCGCCGCTCGGCGAACCACGCCGGCCACGGCCCGGCGGAGGGCGTGTTGTCCGCGGGCAGCGCGCCGATGAAGCCCGGCCACTGCGCCCCGAAGACCTCCGCGCCGGCCCGGTGGGTCGCCGCCAGGTCGCGCCCCAGGCGCTCGGCCGCCTGCGGCAGCGCCGAGCCGGGCTCGACCCATTCGAGCGCGAGCAGGTCGGGGAGTGCGGCGATCACCTCCGGCACGGGCGCGCCGCCGGCGTCGCGCAGCCACCGCAGCCCCGCGGCCTCCGTTTCGAAAAAGCCATCGGGTACGGGCGCCGCCGCGCCGCCCCACGCCTTGGCGAACAGGGATGCGCCGTCGTCGAGCGTGAGCCGGGACGCGGTGCAGATGCTCCCCCCGGGCACCGGTGTCTCCCGGATCCGCTGATGGGTCAGGAATGCGGGGAGATGCTCAGGATGCGCCCGAAGGTACGCGAGGTCCATGGCGACCACTCTTACCAAGTGGGTGTCGCCACCGGGTCAACAGGGGTAAGCATGACGTCATGGCGGTGACGATCCGTTCGTACCGGCCCGGCGACCACAGCGCCGGCCGGCGGTTGTGGGTCGAGTTGGCCGAGCGGCACCGGGCACTCTACGACGACCCCGGCTTTGGTGGGACCGATCCCGGTGCGGCGTTCGAAGACTATTTGACCCGGTTGGACCTCTCCGGGATGTGGGTGGCCGACCACGGCGAAGACGGTGTGGTGGGGCTGGTGGGCCTGATCATGAAGGGCCGGGCCGGCGAGGTGGAGCCGGTCGTGGTGACCGAGTCCCGCCGCGGCCAGGGCATCGGGCGGGCGCTGCTCGGCCACGTGGCCGACGAGGCGCGGCGGCGGGGCCTGGCCTATCTGACGATCTCTCCCGAGTCGCGCGACGTGGACGCGATCCGAAGCCTGCACGGGGCGGGATACGACGTGCTCTCCGCGCTGCGGCTCACGCTCGATCTGGGGAAGCGGGAGCGGCCTGGGCGGCAGGAGATTGATATCCACGAGCTTCGATTTAGGTCCTGACCTGCTCGACTACTGAGCGTGCCTGTGGATAACCCGCGTGTCGTCCACAGGGCCTTCTGATCTCACCCTGGGCGGCACCAAGCTCCCCGGCATGACCACACCGCTCGCCCTTCGCACGCCGGTCGATTTGATCGCCGCCATCCCCTTCCTGCTCGGCTTCCATCCGCGCGACAGCGTCGTCGTGGTGGGGCTCCGTGCCCGCCAGGTGGTCTTCGCCGCCCGTGGTGACCTCGGCGAGCCGCCCGGCTTTGTGGAATACGTGACGTCCGTGGTCATGCGGCAAGATGTCGACACCGCCGCGGTGGTGGGCTACGGCACCGACGAGCGGGCGCGCGAGCCGGTCACCGCGATCCGCGCGGCGCTGGAGCGGCACGGGGTCGGCGTGCTCGACGTGCTGCGGGTCGCCGGCGGGCGCTACTGGTCCTACGCGTGCGGCCGCGACGGCTGCTGCCCGCCCGACGGCACGCCCTACGACGCGGTGGCCAGCCCCATCGCCGCCGCCGCCACACACGCGGGGCAGGTGGCACTCCCCGACCGCGACACGCTCGTGCGGCAGATCGAGCCGGTCGGCGGGCGCATGCGCGAGGCGATGCGCCAGGCGACCGATCGGGCCACCGAGCGGCTCGCCGGCATGCTCGTCACCTCGCCCCCGGGCGACCTGCTGGGCCGCCGCCTGCTGCGCCGGCTGGGCGTCGCGGCGGTGCGCGAGTCGATGCGCCGCCACCGCGAGGGCGGCCAGTTGACCGACGACGAGGTGGCGTGGTTGACGGTGCTGCTCGTGCACCTGCCGATCCGTGACTACGCCTGGGAGCGCGTGGGCGCCGAGGAGTGGCACCTGGAGCTGTGGATCGACGTGCTGCGCCGGGTCGAGTCCCACCTGGTGCCGGCGCCGGCGTGCCTGCTCGCGTTCGCGGCCTGGCGGTGTGGGCAGGGCGCGCTGGCGGTCGCGGCGGTGGAGCGGGCCAAGCGGTCCGACCCCGGCTACTCGATGGCCCGCCTCCTCGACGACGTGCTGCACCGGGGCATCCCACCGTCCACTCTGGACGACTTTCCGGTGCCGGCGCACGCCCGGGCCGGCAGCCGCCGCCCGCGTCGCCGAGCCCTGCCTGATGGATCGCTCGGTGGTGCGGCGCTTTGAGGCGGCGTCTTCCTTCGCCGTCCCGAAGACCACCCCACGAAAACGCTCCGCTGCGCTCCACGTTTACGCGGGGACCCCGGACCCCGACTTCGTCCGCGGGGCGCTCAGTCCAGACGCCGCCGCGCCAACTCCCTCGCGATCAGGGCGTGATCCGGTGCTGTCCGGTGTAGACGTTCATGGTCTCGCCCCGCAGAAAGCCCACGAGCGTCATGCCCGCCTCGGCGGCCAGGTCGCCGGCGAGTGTGCTGGGCGCCGACACGGCGGCGAGCAGGGGGAGCCCGGACATCCACGCCTTCTGGGTCAGCTCAAAGCTCGCCCGCCCGGAGACGAGCAGCACGTGCCCGCGCAGGGGCAGGCGCTGCTCCCGCACCGCCCAGCCGATCAGCTTGTCGACCGCGTTGTGCCGGCCCACGTCCTCGCGGAGCGCCACGAGTTCGCCCGCCGCGGTGAAGAGGCCCGCCGCGTGCAGGCCGCCGGTCCGTTCGAAGACGCGCTGGGCGGCGCGGAGCCGGTCGGGCAGGGCGGCCAGCACACGGGCCTCCACCTCGACGGGGTCGCCCGCGACGTCAAACTGCGAGCGGGTGCGGATCGCGTCGATGCTCGCCTTGCCACACACTCCGCACGAGCTTGTGGTGTAGAAGTTACGGGCCGGGTCGGTCTCTGGCGGCGGCACGTGGCCGGCGAGCACCACATCCACGACGTTGTAGGTGTTGGGCATGTCGGTGCCGGCGCAGAGTTGGGCGGTCACCACGTCGGCGGCCTCCCGGATCACGCCCTCGGTGAGCAGAAAGCCGATCGCCAGGTCGAGGTCGTCACCGGGCGTGCGCATCGTCACCGCGAGCGGGCGGCGTCGCGCCGGCCCGGCCGGCCCCACTCTGATCTCCAGCGGCTCCTCGGCGGCCAGAGTGTCCCGCCGCTCCACGGTCCCCCGCCCCGACGTGTCGATCGTGAGGACCATCCGCCGGTCCGTTGCCCTGCCCATCCCCCCAATCTCCTCCGACTTCCCCGTTCGTGCCACCTGTTCGGGGGCGACCCGCCAGGGCTCGCTCCCGGTGCCGCGCTGGCGGCGGCCGCCAGCGGCACGATCCTGATCGATGACGCTGCGCGGCCGGCTCGTCGGGCTCAATGGCCGGCGAACGCACCGCCAAGGCGCGACGAGGGCAGCGCACACCGCCTACATGCGGCCGGCGCCCGCGACGCCGCCGAAGCGCGCGCCTCGCCGATGGCGGCCACTCGGCGCCGCGGGCGGTTACGGTCATGGTGTGCAGGGGTTCGCGCATGGTGTGCAGGGATTCGCGGCGATCATGCTGGCCGGTGGTGCCGGGCGGCGGCTGGGCGGCGCGGCCAAGCCGTCCCTGCCAGTCGCGGGTCGCCGCATGCTCGACCTCGTGCTGGACGCGGTCGCCGACGCCGCACCGGTCGTGGTCGTCGGGCGAGTGTCCGACGGATTACCCGCCCACGTGCTCACCACCGTCGAGGATCCGCCGGGGGAGGGACCGGTCGCCGCGGCGGCCGCTGGCGTGGCCCTCCTCCCCCGCGACACCGAGTGTGTCGCGCTCCTCGCCGCCGACCTCCCCTTCCTCACGCGACCAGCCGTCGCGCAACTCCGCCGCCACCTCGATTCATCCACAGTGGACGGCGTCCTCTACGTCGACGGAGCTGGCCGGCGGCAGTTGCTGTGTGGCCTGTGGCGTGTGCCGCCGCTGCGCGCCGCGTTCGATCGGCTGGCGCACGGCTCCCAAGCGGCTGCGGGCGGGCGCGGGCTGGCGGGCGCCTCCATGCGCGCGCTCCTGGCCGGGCTGCACGCGCGCGAGGTGGCCTGGAGCGAGCCTGGCCCGCCCCCCTGGTTCGACTGCGACACCGACGACGACCTGCGGCAAGCGGAGGAGTGGGCCCGATGACCCTGGACGAGTGGACCGCGGCCGCCTGCGCCGAGCTGGGCCTCGACCCGGCTGACGCCAATACCAAGTTGGTGCTCGACCTCGCCCGCGACGTCGCGCACAACGTGGTCCGGCCGGGCGCGCCGGTCTCCGCCTACCTGCTGGGCGTGGCCGTGGGGCGGGGCGCCGACCCAGCCGACGCGGCCGCCCGCCTCACCGCCCTGGCCGAGCGCAGCACCTCAACCTGATGGCGATCTGCGTGCCCCGCCCTCACCGGGCTGGCTGAGCGCAGCGCCTCAGTCCGAGGGCGGCCAGCGGGCGGCCGCCGCGCTGAGCGCAGCGCCTTAGCTTGAGGGCGGGCCAGCGAAGGGCCGCCGAGCTGAACGCGACGCGTCAGCCTGATGGCAACCAGCGGCCCGCGGCGCTGAGCGCAGCGGCTCAGTCCGAGGGCCACCGACGGCCTGGAAGCAGAGGATCACCGACCCTCAGCCCACCGGCTCCAAGCGGACGATGATCTGCTTCGACGTCGGTGTGTTCGAGCCCTCCGCCGTCGAGTCGAGGGGCACCAGCACGTTTGCCTCGGGGAAGTAGGTGGCGGCGCAGCCGCGCGCGGAGGGGTACGCCACCACGCGGAAGCTCTTCGCCCGCCGCTCCACGCCGTCGGTCCACTCGGAGACCAGGTCGACCATGCTGCCGTCGGCCACGCCCAGCGCGACCAGGTCGTCGGGGTTGACGAAGACCACGCGCCGGCCCGCCTTCACGCCACGGTAGCGGTCGTCCATCCCGTAGATCGTGGTGTTGTACTGGTCGTGGCTGCGCACGGTCTGGAGCAGCAGCCGCCCCTCGGGCACCTTGATCACCGACAGTGGGCCGGCGGTGAAGTGTGCCTTGCCGCTGGGGGTCGGAAACTCCAGCCGGTCGCGGGGAGGGTGGGGGAGCGTGAAGCCGGCCGGGTCGGCGACCCGCGCCTCGAAGTCGGCGAAGCCCGGCACCACCGCCGCGATCACCGACCGGATGGCGCGATAGTCGGCCTCGTAGTCGGCCCACGGGATCGGCGACTCCGGCATCAGCGCGCGGGCCAGCCGGGTCACGATCGAGACCTCGGAGAGCAGGTCGGGCGAGGCGGGGGCGAGGCGGCCACGGGAGGCGTGCACCGACGACATCGAGTCTTCGACGGTGACAAACTGCTCGCCCGACTCCTGCCGGTCGCGCTCGGTGCGTCCGATACAGGGGAGGATGAGGCTGGTCTCGCCGGGTACGACGTGCGAGCGGTTGAGCTTGGTCGACACGTGCACCGTCAGCGCGCACGAGCGGAGCGCCGCCTCGGTGACCTCGGTGTCGGGCGTGGCCGAGGCGAAGTTGCCGCCCAGCGCCATGAAGACCCGCACGCGTCCGTCGCGCATCGCTCGGAGGGCAGCGACCGTGTCGTACCCAATTCTGGTCGGCACGGAGACGCCGAGCAGGTCGCCTGCGGCGGCCGACCACGGCGGCGGCTCGTGCCAAATGCCCATCGTGCGGTCGCCCTGGACGTTGGAGTGGCCGCGCACGGGGCAGAGGCCGGCGCCCGGCTTGCCGAGCATGCCGCGCATCAGTTGCACGTTGACCACCTCGCGGATGGTGGCCACCGCCTCGCGCTGCTGGGTCAGCCCCATCGCCCAACAGACGATCGTCGCGTCTGACGACGCGAACATCCGCGCCGCCGCCACGATCTCTTCGCGCGCCAGCCCGGTCGCCGCCGCCACGTCTGCCCAATCGAGGGTACGGAGGGCGGTGGTATACGCCTGGAAACCAGTTGTGTGTCGGTCTACAAAGGACTGGTCCACCGCGCCCCACTCGACCAGCAGCGCGGCGATCGCCCGGAAGAGCGCCTGATCGCCGCCTACCTTGATCTGCAGGAAGCGGTCGGCGAGCGAGGTGCCCCTGCCCATCAGCCCGCGCGGCTTCTGCGGGTTGCGGAAGTGGATCAGCCCCGCCTCGGGCATCGGGTTGACGGCCAGGATCTTGGCGCCGCGGCGCTTGGCCTCCTCCAGCGCGGAGAGCATGCGGGGATGGTTGGTGCCCGGATTCTGCCCGACGACCACGATCAGCTCGGCCCGGTGGATGTCGTCGAGCGTGACCGAGCCCTTGCCGATGCCGATCGTGCCGGTGAGCGCGACTCCGGAGGACTCGTGGCACATGTTGGAGCAGTCGGGCATGTTGTTGGTGCCGTGCGCCCGCGCGAGCAGCTGGTAGAGGAAGGCCGCCTCGTTGGAGGTGCGGCCCGAGGTGTAGAAGACCGCTTCGTCCGGCTCGGCGTCCCGCAGGTGGGCGGCGGTGAGCGCGAAGGCTTCGTCCCACGATATGGGCGTGTAGTGGTCGGCGCCCGCCCGCCGCACCATCGGCGTGGTGAGCCGCCCCTGCTGTCCCAGCCAGTGGTCGGAACGCTCGGCCAACTCCGAAATCGGATGCGCGGCGAAGAACTCTGGCGTGACCCGCCGCAGCGTCGCCTCCTCGGCCACCGCCTTGGCGCCGTTTTCGCAGAACTCGGTGTGCGAGCGCGCGCCCGGCCCCGGCTCGGGCCACGCGCACCCCGGACAGTCGAAGCCGCCGGGCTGGTTGACGCGCAGCAGCGTGAGCGCGGTGCGGCGCACTCCCATCTGCGCTACTCCCGCGCTCAGCGCGTGAGTCACGCCCGGAATGCCCGCAGCTGTGCGCTTCGGTGCCCCGATCCGCAGGTCGCGGTCGCCGGCGTCATCGCGCGGCGCCCCTTTCGCCATAGCTGCACAATAACCCCGTACCCGTTGGATGAACGGTGGTCAGTTCGCGCGCGAACCGCTCGGTAGGGTGTGGCTGACGGACGGAGGCGATCATGAGCGCAGGTCACGACAGGGCCGACGAAGGCAGCGGGCACCACCAGGAGACGATCCTGCTCGACGAGCCCACGACGGCAGATCTGCGCTCGAAGGTGACCGACGCGTGGCGGGAGTTCGCCACCGCGCTGGCCGCCATGCTCGCCAAGCTGCCCTCCGGCGCCAACGTGGAGCTGACGCTCGACCCGACCGCGTCCGGCACCGGCGACGCCGTCTACTCGGTGAGCGTCGACGTCGCCGAAGAGGGCCGGATCAACGCGCGCGCGGTGGGCAACGCGAGCCTCCCGCCCGGATTCCGGATGGACCGGGCGGCGGTCGCCGACCTCGTGGCGCTCGGATGGTCACCGCCCGGCGTGGTCGAGGGCTCGGGCGAGCACTTCGGCCTCCGCTCCACCACCGCCGAGGCCAGCCGCCTCGCCACCACGCTGTCGCGCACGCTCCGCGACGTGTACGGGGCGCCGCACCCCGCGTTCCTGGTCTTCCTGGTGCACGACGACCAAGACCAGCCTCTCCCGGTCGACCCGCTGGGCACCGCCCGCCCCGAGGCCCTTCTCGACGAGGACGAGGCCGCACTCGCCGAGCGCGTGGTGCGCGGTGGTGCCGAGTCCGACGAGGTCATCGCGCTCGACGAGCAGGTGCGCATGGTGGTCGCCGCGATGATGAAGAGCGCGCCCGACCAACTCCAGGTCGACTCCGACGGCGACATCGGCATCCGCGCCGGCTCGGCGATGGTCTTCGTGCGGGTCCGCGACAACCCTCCGCTGGTCGACGTCTTTTCGCCGGTGCTCACCGAGGTCGAGCCCACCGAGCAGCTCTACGTGAAGCTCTCCGAACTCACCAACCGCATGCCGATCGGCCGCCTCTACTGCACCAACGACACGGTGTGGGCCTCGATCCCGGTCTTCGGCCGCAACTTCCAGGCGACCCACCTGATGCTGGCGGTGCAGGTGATGACCGGCCTGGCCGACGAACTGGACGACCGGCTGCACGGCGAGTTCGGCGGGAAGCGCTTCTTCGGCGAGGGCGACAAGCCCGTCCACCGCGACCCAGGCGAAGACCACCGCACCGGCATGTACCTGTGATCCATTCGTCGGTGTGATGTAATCTCCTGCGCTGTAGAAGGCACATCTCGGCCACGTCCATCGCGGCGCCGAGATTCTGTTACCTATTGACGAGTTACCTATTGACGAGCGAGGGACTATGGCCACCTTCGAGCTGAGCGACGCTGCGCCCGATCAGGAGCACGGTGCCAGCCGGCCGATGTGGTTGCGCTCGACTTACTGCGAACACGCCAACTGTGTCGAGGTCTCACTCGGTGAAGACGTCCTGATCCGGGACAGCACCTTTCCGGACCAGCCGAGCCTGGTCGTGGCGCCAGATGCCTACCGGGCGTTTATCACCGCGGTCAAGAACGGTCTTTTCGTTCGCTGATCCGCCTGCGATCGCCGGTCTTTTGGCGGGCTTGAAGCCTGGCGCCGATCGCGTGCCACACCACACCAACCGAGACGCCGACAGCTATGGCCACACCGACTGCCCGGTGAGGCGATGTCGGTGCGGGCGGTGTCCTGGCTGACACTGGAACGCCAGTATCAGGCGCTGCGGGCGGCGGACGTGGCGTCGCGATCACTTCGGTGTAGACATCATCAACGAGGCGGGCGAACCGGCGTCCGTCCGACGAAAAGGTGTCGCGGGGCGAGGTAGCGGGGCTTCCCCAGCGCGAACTGGAGCAGTTGCATCCGCATGGTGCGGGACGCTTCGATCCGGGCCACGCGTGTCTGCTGCATCTGGAAGTACAACGAGGTGGCGATGCCGATCAACGCGACCGCCGACAGTGCGGCGGAAACGGTCCCGAATGCTTCGCCGATGGCGCTCAGCTTGGCTAGCTGATCGGTGCTCTCGTCATCTGTCGGGGCCAGCCATACGACCGTTGCCGTGATGATTGCCGGTGCGACCACAGCCGTCGCGACGATCAGCACCATCCGCCCGCGTGACGTACTCCGAGGCATGTGCCCATCGTCGGCCATGGACGCGATGGTCACCATCGCCGATGGACCGTTCGCGGCGAACGGACGACGGGAAACCGTACTCGTCACCGATCGGTGCCATCAGTTGCTCCAGGTGAGCCATGCTTGTGTGTCCAATGTCGACATGTTCGTGGCCTTCAATCCGCTCTCCGAGAGCGTCCACAGGTCGTCGCCGATGACCAGGGAACGGCGGATCATCCCGAGCTCCGGCTGGCTGGCCTCGTGTGAGACGGCGCCCACCTCGGAGATCGTGCTGTCGCCGATCCGCAGCACCAGCGCGCTGTTGCCGCCCTTGCCCTGGTCCCACACCGACAGCGGCATCACCAGCAGCCGGTCCTCGGGCCAGTAGAGGAAGGCGTGCGGGTCGTACTCGGCCTCGGAGTGCCCGGACTTCACGTGGTGCTGGGCCAGCCGCGCCGGAGTGTCCAGGTTGGACACGTCGAAGAGGGAGATCTGCGTGCCCTGTACGCGGCCCTGGTCGGAGGCCTCCTGCCCGACGCCGATCACGCGGCCCGGCTCGGCGGGGTGCAGGTACGCGGAGTAGCCCGTGATCTTCAGCTCGCCCGCCACTCGGGGCTTGGCCGGGTCGGTGAGGTCCACTGTGTACAGCGGGTCGGTCTGGCGGAACGTCACGACGTAGCCGGTGGTGCCGGTGAAGCGTACGGCGTAGATGCGCTCGCCCTTGCCCAGCCCGGTCACCTTGCCAGCCTCGGGGAGGGCGTTTCCCGCCAGCCGCAGTACGTACACGGTGGAGCTGGACTTGGGCGCGTCGCCCCAGGTGCGGCCGCTGGTGGTGGCGACGCGGAGGTGACCGTCCCATTCGGACATCGCGTACTGGTTGATCAGCCAGCCGCGCACCGAGCCGGCGCCGACGTACGCCGGGCGGCCGGCCTGGGAGATGTCGAAGCGGTAGATCTCGGTGATCTCGTCTTCGGGCTTGGGCTCGCCGTTGCTCCGCTGGAGCCAGGGCATGACCCGCCAGCGCTGGTCGTTGGCCACGTACAGGCTGGATCCGTTGCTGTAGACGGTGTCTCCGTCGGCCACCACGCCGACCGGGTCGCCGTCCCCGAGGCTGCTCGCCCCGAGTCCGAAGCTGAGCACGGTGACCATCGAGGTGCCGGAGTACGTGGCCGGGCGGGAGAAGCGCTCGCAGCCAACCAGGCCCTTGGAGGTGGTGCCGCCGGTCGTGACCGTGTATCGGGGGAACCAGTCGTCGGCGGTCGCCTTGTCGATGATCCGCTGGTTGGCGGCGATGCGCTGCTTGTCGGTGCCGTCCTCACGGTATGGAAACTCGAGGCGCGGCGACGAGCGGATCACGACCCGGGCGGTGCCGCCGATCTGGCGGGCGTCCACGAGGTTGCCGTCGATCTCGTACTCGCTGATCTTCTTGGGCGCGCCGGAGATGTCGAGCAGCAGCAGCCGCGCGCTCGCACCACGACCGGAGACCGGGCGGGCGATCTCGGCACGGCCGTGCCAGCCGTCGCCCCGGATCAGCACCAGGGCGCGGTCGCCGTGCAGCAGCAGGCTGCTGTCGCTCCAGCGGACCGGGTCGTCCTGACCGCCGGTCGCCAGGTCGAGCTTGCCGGTGAGCTTGCGGGAGCCGGCGTCGACGACCCGCACCACGCCCCGCTGCACCGTCACGATGCGCTGGCCGTCGGTCTTGACCAGGTCGGGCTCGTCGACGCCGGCCTCGTGCGTGTTGGTACCCGAGTAGTTGGGCGCCTTCTCGCGGGCACTGGAGCCGCCGGCGGTGTCGGCCGCGCCGGCGGCGGCCCGGGCACCTCCCTCGGCGGCGAACGGCATGCCGTCGCCGCCGAGACCCCATGGCCCGACGTGCTCCTTGGCGGCCTTCTTCAGCAGGGACAGGCCGTCGGCGCAGGAGTCGAAGGCGACGAGCCGGACCTGTCCGGCCAGCACCACCGGGTCGCGCACCGGCGGCGCGCTCGGCGGCTCGGGCGACGACGTGCAACCGGCGAGGGCGACCAGGAGAGTGATCGGCACGCCCGCGGCGACGGCGAGTCTCGGTGTCATGCGAGCTTTGACGCCGCGTTCCCGGGAGCCGTTCCCACGGAATGAGGATGGCCAGGGGCATGCCCGGACACGCCCGGTCTATGTGGGCGCGGCCACCACGGTCGGCGAGTCGACCAGCCGGGAGAGCACGATCGTGCTGCGGGTCGAGGTGACGAAGGGCTGTGCGCGCAGCCGTTCGAGCGCGTCCTCCAGGTGCGCGATGTCGGCCGCCCGGAGGTGCACGAGTGCGTCCGCCTCGCCGGAGACCGTGTACGCGCCGACCACCTCCGGAAGCCGCCGCACCGCGACCGCGATCTGGGCCGGCGTGGTGCGCCCGGCGCAGAAGAGCTCGACGAACGCCTCGGTGGTCCAGCCGACCGCGGCCGGGTCGATGACGGCCGTGAATCCCCGGATCACGCCCGCGGCACGGAGCCGGTCGACCCGCCGCTTGACGGCTGGCGCGGAGAGGGAGACACGGGCGCCGATCTCCGAATACGAACTGCGGGCATCGGCAACCAGAGACGCAATGATTCGCTGGTCTACGTCGTCGATCTGCAACGTTTGACCTCTCCGACGCAAGAGTTCCGGCTGTTACTGTGCGTGCAGCGTACCTACTCTGTGTGCGTGAGTCAGCACCGTATTCCGCGAAACCGGACATATCTCATGTGCCCGCCTGAGCACTACGAGGTGGCGTACGCGATCAATCCGTGGATGGACACCGCCACACCGGTCGACGCCGAGCTGGCCGTCAAGCAGTGGGAGCGGCTGCGCGAGACGCTGACCGGTCTGGGGCACAAGGTGCACGTGCTCGCGCCGGAGCCCCACCTGCCCGACATGGTGTACGCGGCCAACGGCGCCTTCACCGTCGACGGCGTCGCCTACGGGGCCCGCTTCAAGTACGCGCAGCGCACCGCCGAGGCGGCCGCCCACCGGGCCTTCTACGAGGCGGGCGGCTGGGACTTCCGCGCGCCCACGCAGACCAACGAGGGCGAGGGCGACTTCGCCTACCTGCCCCGGGCACACGGCGGCCTGATCCTGGCCGGCTACGGCTTCCGCACCGAGCCGGCGGCCCACGCCGAGGCGCAGGACGTGCTCGGCCGCCCCACGGTCTCGCTGCGCCTGGTCGATCCGCGCTTCTACCACCTCGACACCGCGCTGGCCGCGCTCGACGACGGCAATGTCACCTACTATCCGGGCGCCTTCTCGGTGGCGTCCCAGCGCGTGCTGCGCCAGCTCTTCCCGCACGCGGTGCTGGCGGACGAGGCGGATGCGTACGCGTTCGGGCTCAACCTGGTCAGCGACGGCCGCAACGTCGTACTCAACAGCGAGGCCACCGGGATGGCGCGCAAGGTCGAGGCGGCCGGCTACACCGCCGTGCTGGTGGAGCTCTCCGAGCTGAAGAAGGGCGGCGGCAGCGTCAAGTGCTGTGTGGCCGAGCTGCGTCCGTGAGGCCGAGGGCCACCTGAGCCGCGCCCAGCGCCCGCCCGCACCGCCGACGCGCGCCCAAGGCCCCGGCTACGCGCGGACGCGACCGGGCGCCCGCGCTGCCAGAGGCCGTGGCCCGCTCAGCCGAGCGTCGCCAGCTCGGTCAGCAGCACGTTGGAGAGCACTCGGCCGTCGTGGCGCACCTCTCGCAGGTACCACCTCTGCTGCGGCGTGCGCGGCTGGTTGAACTGCCACGCGCCACGCGGGCTGTCGATCTGCCCGACCCGGCCGAGCATCAGGTTGACCTGCTGCGGGGTCGGACGCCCGTCGCACAGCCGGATCGCCCGGTCGAGCACCTGCGCCGCGTCGTAGGACGCCATCGCGGACGCCGAGGGCAGCAGGTCGTGCTCGCGCTGGTACGCCGTCGAGAAGAGGCGGTTGGCGGCGTTGTTGAGGTCGGCCGAGTAGTTCATGGCGGTGAAGATGCCCTGCGCCTCGTCGCCCAGGTCGTTGATCGCGCTGCCCTCGGTGAAGCCGCCCGGCGCGTAGATGGTCGCGTCGATCCCCTCGGCCCGGAATTGCTTCACGAACTCGACCGCGGCCGGGCCTGTGTAGAACGCGTACACCACGTCGGCGCCGCTGGAGCGCAGCTCGGCGAGGGAGGTCTGGAAAAAGTCCTTGCCCGGGGTGATGGTGGGCGGCGTCCAGATCGTCGCGGTGAGCCGCGCGTCGGTGCCGCCGAAGGTCCGCCGAAACATGTCCACCGCGTCCTGACCGGTCTGCCCGGTCGGCGCGATCACGGCCAGCTTGTCGCTGCTCGGCACCACGCCGGTCAGGTAGCCGGCGAGCGCCTGGCTGGGGTCGCTGTCGACGAACGAGTCGGACCAGATGTAGAGGACGCCCTTGAGGCTTTCGGGGACGCCGTTGGCGGCGATGAGGGGCACGGTGGCGTTTTCGACCGTGTCGCGGATGCCGGTGAGCGCGGCGGAGTTTGCCACGCCGGTGAGCGCGAGCACGCCCTGCCCGAGGAGCGAGTCGACGGCGGCCTTCGCGGACTTGGCGTCGGCGCCCTCGTCGGCCGTCACCAGCTGCACGGGGTGCCCGCCGAGCCGGTCCTGGTTGAGCTGGAGGAAGAGCCGGAAGCCGTTGACGAGGTCGTCGCCGATCGCCTTCAGTGGGCCGGTCTGTGGCGCGATGAGCCCGATTCGCACCGGAACGTCGCTGGTCTCCGGTTCGGTGTCGGCACCATCGTCCGAGGCGCACGCGGCAGCGAACCCGGCCGCGCCGAGCGCCGCGAAGAGTTTCAGCGCCTGCCGGCGGTCTATCTGGGGCACGGTCACCCTTTCCCGAGGTCGGGGGCCGGATCGCGGCCCAACCGGCTGTCTACCTGCTTCGCGACGCTGCGTCAATGAATCTTTTTCAAACTGAGCCGTGCCCGACGTCTCATCGTCGCCGTCGGAGGTCTCAGCCTGATCTTCAGTGCATCGATTGCAGCGCGTTCTTGACTGCCGGCCAAGCGCTTGACTGAGGGTCGATAAGGGCGAAATGCTCCACTTCGGGTAGTTCGATCAGTGCGACATCACCGCCGTCGGCTCGGGTCGTCGCGGCGTACTTGCGGCTGATCTCCACCGGCACGTGCCGGTCGCGCGAGCCGTGGATGATCACACTCCGTACAGGCGGGGGAGTGCGCGCGGAGGGGTCGGCCTCGGCGTACCGGTCGGGCACCTCGGCCGGCCCGCCACCGAGCAGCGCGGCCACCGCCCCGCGGTCGAGGTCGAGCCGGTGCGCCTCGGCCAGGTCGGCGACCGGCGCGAGCGCCACGATGCCGCGCACGGGCGCGGGGCCGGCCAGCCCGTACCAGAGCGCCAGGTGCCCGCCCGCCGAATGTCCCAGCAGGACCGGCGGAGCCCAGCCGAACCCCATCAACTGGGGGATCGCGGTCACGCCCGCCACCACATCGGCGAACGTGCCCGGCCAGCCACCGCCGGGCTGGCCGGTGCGGCGGTATTCGAGCTGGGCGACCGGGTAGCCGCTGGCGGCCAGGCCCGCGGCGAGCGGGGAGATGTGTGACCGATCCCACTCCGCCCGCCAGAAGCCACCGTGCACCACGATCACCAGGGGGCGCGCCGGCGAGCCCGCGGGCGGCAGCCGCACGTCGGCGATCTGGTCGGGATGGTCGCCGTATCGCACCGTGGCGTCCGGCGGCGGTGTCTGGCGGTGGAGTACGCCACGAGGGTCGCTGGACATGGGCAGACGCTATCCCGCCGCCTCGCAGCACAGTTGCCCCCACCGGTGCCCACAGGCCACGGCCACTGCGCAAAGATGGACGGCATGACCGAAGCACCTGGTACCCCGGAACAGCCCGGCCCCGGCACCGTCGTGGTGGTCGGTCCGGACGGTCGTCCGGTCGGCACCGTCGACACGGACGCGCAGGCCGAGGGCGAAGACCCGTCGCGCCTGATCGAGCAGCCGGCCAAGGTCATGCGGATCGGCAGCATGATCAAGCAGTTGCTGGAAGAGGTGAAGTCGGCGCCGCTCGACGAGGCCAGCCGCAGCCGCCTCCGCGAGATCCACAAGCGCTCGATCGCCGAGCTCGAAGACGGCCTCGCCCCCGAGCTGCGTGAGGAGCTGGAGCGGCTGTCGCTGCCGTTCGAAGAGGGGGCCACGCCCAGCGAGGGAGAGCTGCGGGTCGCCCAGGCGCAGCTGGTCGGCTGGCTGGAAGGGCTTTTCCACGGCATCCAGGCCGCGCTGGTCGCCCAGCAGATGGCCGCCCGGCTCCAGCTCGAGCAGATGCGCGGCGGCGGCGGTCGTCCCGCCCTCCCGGCTGTGCCCGGTGGGCTGATGCCCGGCATGCCCGGCCAGCAGCCTCAGCAGCAGGACGGTTCGGGCCGCACCGGCCAGTACCTCTGAGGTCTGTCCGGACCTTCGAGGCGTCAGGGCAGATCGAAGAGCTTTTCGAGGTACGCCGCCACGCCGTCCTCGTCGTTGGAGAGCGTGACGTCGTCGGCGATCTCGCGTACCGCGGGGTGCGCGTTGGCCACCGCGACGGCTCGGCCGGCCCAGGTCAGCATCGGCACGTCGTTGGGCATGTCGCCAAAGGCCACCACGTCGGCCGGCTCGATGCCGTGCTGCTCGCAAAACCACGCGAGCCCGGCCGCCTTGGTGACACCGGCCGCGGAGATCTCGATGAGCCCGGAGTGCGACGAGTGGGTCGCCTCGGCCAGCCCGCCCAGCGCCGCGGCGACGACCTGCACGAAGACGTCCGGGTCGCGCCGGCCGGCGCGGACGAGCAGCTTCACCGCCGGCACCGAGGCCACCTCCTCCGGCGTCGCGAGCGCGCGGATCGAGGGGTCGCCCGCCTCCCACAGCACCGGCCACTCGGCGTCGTGGCGCAGCTCACGCCCGTCTTCCACCTCGACGGCGAAGACCGCGCCGGGTACCTCGGCCCGCAGCCGCCGGGTCACCTCGGCGAGCAGCTCGGGGGCGAGCGGGTCGGCGCGCAGGATCTGGTCGGCCTCGGGGTCGTAGACGACAGCGCCGTTGGCACAGACCGCCGGCACGGGCTCGTGGAGCTGGCCGTACACCTGGCTGAGCCACCGCACCGGACGGCCGGTGACCAGCACGACCACCGTGCCCCGCGCGGCGATCTGGGCCAGGACCCCGGCGGTGCGGGCGCTGAGCGAACGGTCCTGCCGCACCAGTGTGCCGTCGAGATCGGTGGCGACGAGGCGAGGCAAGTCTCCCATCAGCGCGACAGTAGCCGATCGAGGTAGACCGCTACGCCGTCGTCGTCGTTGCGCAAGGTCACCTCGTCGGCGAGGAGGCGCACGGTGGGGTGGGCGTTGGAGACCGCGACCCGGCCCCAGCCGGCCCACTCGAACATCGGGATGTCGTTGGGCATGTCGCCGAAGACCAGCACCTCGGCCGGGTCGACGCCGAGCAGGTCGGCCACCACCGCCAGGCCGGTCGCCTTGTCGACGCCGGGCGGGCAGATCTCCACGAAGCCGAGACCGGCCTGGGTCACCGTCGCCAGGTGGGCCGGTACGACCTTCTGGGCGGTGGCGAGCAGAGTGTCGACGTCGCGGTCGGCGGTACGGGCGAACGCCTTGATCACGTCGCCGGTCAGGCAGTCGGCGCGGGCCCGCTCCTCGAACCACTCGGGGTAGCGCCAGCTCGGGTCGAAGTCGCCCCACAGCGGCGCGTCCGGGCCGTCGAGCGCCTCCACCATCACGGTCAGCGGCCCGACCAGCGCCTCCAGCTCGGCGATGAGCTCGGCCAGCACGGCACCGGAGAGCCGCTCGTCCCGCAGGATCACCGGACCAGCCGGGTCGGTCTGGTCGATGACCCGCCCGCCGCCGGCCATTACCAGGTAGTCGGCCGTCCGGATGTCGTTGCGGGTGAGTTCGGCCAGCCGGGGGCCACGGCCGGTCGCGCCGACGATCGGGATGCCGGCCGAGCGCACGCGGTCGAGCACCTGATGCGTGAACTCGGACACGGTGTCATCGCTGCGCACCAACGTGCCGTCGAGGTCGGTGGCGATCAGCTTCGGCAGTCCCGGGCGGGGCATGGTCCCTCCTCACCCGGCCGGGACCAGGGCGGCGAATCCGCTCCGGCACCGGCGGGGGAGCAACCGTACCTCACCGACCGCGACTCATCCATGACTTTCGTGCGACGTCACGATGTACTTCGCCAGGCGAAGGTGGATCATGTGTGAGGCCGGCTATCGGGGCTCGAGCACGTCACGGCCGCCGAGGTAGGGCTGGAGCGCCTTCGGCACGCGCATCGAGCCATCCGGCTGCTGGTGGTTTTCCATGATCGGGATGAGCCAGCGGGTCGTGGCGAGCGTGCCGTTGAGCGTGGCGGCCGTGTGGGTCTTGCCATCCGCGTCGCGGTAGCGGACACCGAGGCGCCGCGCCTGGAAGGTGGTGCAGTTGGAGGTCGAGGTCACCTCGCGGTAGCGCCCCTGCGACGGAACCCACGCCTCGCAGTCGTACTTGCGGGCCGCGCTCGTGCCCAGGTCGCCGGCCGCCACGTCGATCACGCGGTAGGGCACCTCGACCTTGGCGAGCATCTCCTCCTGCCAGGCGAGCAGCCGCAGGTGCTCGTCGTGCGCCTCCTCCGGCCGGCAGAAGGTGAACATCTCCACCTTGTTGAACTGGTGCACCCGCAGGATCCCGCGCACGTCCTTGCCGTGCGAGCCGGCCTCCCGGCGGAAGCAGGTCGACCAGCCGGCGTAGCGGATCGGCTGTTCGAGGTCGAGGATCTCGCCCGAGTGGTACGCGGCCAGTGGCGCCTCGCTCGTGCCGACCAGGAAGAGGTCGTCGGCCTCGAGCCGGTAGACCTCGCTCGCGTGCGCGCCGAGGAAGCCGGTGCCCTCCATCGACTCCGGCTTGAGCAGCACGGGCGGGATGACCGGGCTCAGGCCGTACTCCACCGCCTGCGCCATCGCCAGCTGGAGCAGGCCCATCTCCAGCAGGGCGCCCACGCCGGTGAGGAAGTAGAAGCGGCTGCCGGAGACCTTCGCGCCGCGCTCCATGTCGATCGCGCGCAGCGCCTCGCCCAGCTCCAGGTGGTCGCGCGGGCTCTCCAGCTCCGGCTTCTGCCCGACCTCACGCAGCACGACGTAGTCGTCTTCCCCGCCCGCCGGCGCGCCCGACTCGACGATGTTGGGGACCGCGAGCTGGGCCTGGCGCAGTGCCTGCTCGGCCTGGTTGGCGGTCGCCTCGGCCGTCTTCACCTCGGCCGACAGATCCTTGGTACGGACCAGCAGCGCGGCCTTCTCCTCGCCCTTGGCCTGCGACACCTGCTTGCCCAGCGACTTCTGCTCGGCACGCACCGACTCGTACGCCTGCACGGCCGCCCGGCGCTCCTCGTCGGCGCGCAGCAGCTCGTCGACAACGGACTCGGACTCGCCGCGGGCTCGCTGGCTGGCACGTACGGCGGCGGGGTCGTCGCGAAGCAGACGGAGGTCAATCACGACATACGAGCCTACGGGGTGTGTGGGTCCCTCTTGCCGTCGGGCATGGGTAGGAAAGGCGCGGTGGGCCCCACCGTCAGGTCGGCCGGCGGAGGGAGATCGGTGTCGGCCTCGGCCGACTCCCGGGCCGCCCGGGGCCGCCGCCACGGCCAGTCGGGCTGCTCCTCCGGTGCCGGCGGCGGCTCGGCATCGGCGGTCGCGGGGGCCACGGCCGGCTGGGCGGGAGGCGTGGGCATGAGGCGCCCAGCCAGGTGCAACGCGGCGGCGAGCCCGGCGACGCCGAGGAACGCCATGGTCAGGCCGCGCCCGTACGCCAGCTCGTAGGGCGGGCCCTGCGGGCCGACGAAGATGTCGGCCGCCGCGAACGCCGCGCTGTTGTCGTCGAGCCACACGGCGACGCTGACGAGGACCGCCCCCAGCACGCCGGCCGCGGTGAGGCCGAGGATCCGCACCTGGTCGCGGAGTGCCGGACGGCCGAAGAGCACCAGCGCGACGCAGCCCACGATCACGAAAACCCCGATGAGGTATCCGGTGCCGAAGCCGCCCAGCTCGGCGATGCCGGCGGTGGTCGGCTGGACCGACTGGCCGGGGCCGATGAAGTCTTGTCCTGTGAACGTGGTGACCTGCCACTCGCCGACCATCGAGGCGAAGATGGCCACCGCGCCCAGGCCGGCGACCATGGGCACGAGCCGCCAGTCGCGGCGCACGCCCGTGAGGACCTGCGAGATGCGGGGGCGCCCGCGGACCGGCTCGTCGGCGCCGAACTCCACGACGGCCGCCTCGTCCGTCCGGGCGCCGATGTCGGCCTGTGGCTCCTGCGACATGGCTAGTGGCCCTCTTCTTCCAGCGTGCTCACCATGACCACGCGCGTCCCGACATCGCTGTCCGCATCGCGTACCTCCTGGGCCGGCCCTCACCCAGGATAGGCATCACTCTCGCGTGGTGCGGAACTCTCGCGTGGTGCGGAACTCTCGCGTGGTGCGGAACTCTCGCGTGGTGCGGAACTCTCGCGTGGTGCGGAACTCTCGCTTGTTGCGGACGGACAGGAGGGCACCGCCCAGCGCCAGTACGAGTGGAGCCGCGACGCCATAGCCGATCCCCGGGCCCCGGGACGCGCGGACGTCGACCATGGCGAGCCCGCTCACGACGGTGTCGACCGAGGAGCCGGCCGCCCGCGCACCGACCAGGTTGGCGGTGAGCATGCCGACGACGCCCATCGCGAGCCCCGCCACCGCGGCCGCCCGCGCCGCGCTGCCGGTGGCCGCCGCCGCGCCCGCGACCAGGCCGAGGACCGCGAAGAGGGCGATGACGTACCACCAGCCCAGCTCCAGTTGGAAGACCGCGATGCCGCCCGACTCGTCCAGGTCGGCGCCGGCCATCGGGATGTCGACCGCCAGCCGGTAGCGCGCCCAGGGCACCGCGAGCGCCAGTAGTGCCAGCCCGAACCCGGCCACCGCGAGCGCGCCGCCACCCACCAACGCAACCTTCCGGGTCATAGTCGGGATCGTCGCATCGCGGTGCCGATTGGGCTAGCGTCGGGCTCATGCCTATCCGCACCGCATCTGCCCGCTGGCAGGGCAATCTCACCGAGGGTTCCGGCACCATCCGCACCGGTAAGGGTGGATTGGAAGGGAACTATTCGTTCAAGTCGCGCTTCGAGGAGGGGGAAGGGACCAACCCCGAGGAGCTCATCGGCGCCGCGCACGCCGGCTGCTTCTCGATGGCCTTCTCGAAGGGCCTCGCCGACGCCGGTTTCCCGCCGGACTCGGTCGAGACGACCGCCAAGGTGCACCTGGACAAGACCGACGCCGGCTTCACGGTCACCCGCGTCGACCTTGAGACGGTCGGCCAGGTGCCGGGCATCGACGAGGCCGAGTTTCTGAAGCTCGCCGAGGGTGCCAAGGCAAACTGCCCCATCTCCCGGCTGCTCTCGCCCGGCGCCGAGATCACGCTCACCGCTCAGCTCGGCTGACCTTCGCCTTCACCGACGGCGCCGGCTCTCCGGCGCCGTCGGTCACCATGCCCTTCGGGCAGAATGAATGCTGTGCCCGTCGAGATGAGCCGGCAGCGGTTCGAAGAGCTGGTCAGCGAGGCCCTCGACGAGGTGCCCGAAGAGTTGCTCCGCCTCATGAACAACGTGGTGATCCTGGTCGAGGACGACTCGCCGCCGGGCGAGCAGGAGCTGCTCGGTGTTTACGAGGGATACGCGCTCACCAGCCGAGGCTGGGACTACGGCGGCGTGCTGCCCGACCGCATCATCATCTACCGCAACCCGACCCTGCGCATCTGCGACAGCGAAGACGATGTGGTCGAGGAGGTAGCGATCACCGTCGTGCACGAGATAGCGCACCATTTCGGTATCGACGACGAGCGCCTACACGAGCTCGGCTGGGGCTGAGCCGCCCCCGCCTCCTGGCTGGGAAAACTCGCCAAACGGCCCAGATCCACTGTTGCCGGCGCGGCCTACCCTCCCAGGCATGCGTAGCGCGTTGTTCTCTGCGGAAAACCTCGAGAAGGAGTCGGCGCAGCCTGGCATGCGGCTGCAAAACTCCAAGATGCTGAAGATCGAGCTCAACGGCGAGTGCATGGCACGCACCGGTGCCATGGTCGCCTACCAGGGCCAGGTCCAGTTCCAGGCGCTCGGCTCCGGCGGCATCGGCAAGTTTCTGAAGCAGAAGCTGACCGGTGAGGGCGTACCGCTGATGAAGCTGACCGGACGCGGCGACGTCTTTCTCGCCGACAGCGCGGCCGAGGTGCACCTGATCGACCTGGAGCACGGCGATGCCCTCTCCATCAACGGTTCGAGCGTGCTGGCCTTCGACTCGTCGCTCCAGTACGACATCAAGATGGTGCAGGGCATGGGCATGCTCTCCGCCGCCGGCCTGTTCAACTGCGTGTTCAGCGGGCAGGGGCGGATCGCCATCACGACGAAGGGCTACCCGGTCGTGCTCAACGTCGACCAGCCCACGTTCGTCGACCCGCAGGCGGCGGTGTGCTGGTCGGCCAGCCTCCAGACCGGCTACCACCGTGCCGAGCAGCTTGGCCTCGGCACGCTGCTGGGGCGGCGCACGGGTGAGGCGTTCACGATGAGCTTCGCGGGGCAGGGCTTCGTCGTCGTGCAGCCCTCGGAGGAGCCGCCGGTGCAGGGGAGCGGCCAGCAGCAGAGCGGTGGCCTGGGCGGCCTGCTCGGCAGCTGAGGTCAGGTGAGGTCGCCGGCGCGGATGCGAGCCAGCCAGGCCGCCGCGTCGGCATAGTCCACATCGGAGAGTCCGGCCGGCGCGGGGACCGGCCGGTCGCCATCGAAGGCCCGGTGCCGCGGGTAGGACCCCAGAAAGCGCACGTCGGCGCAGACCCGGTGCAGCCCTTGAAGCGCCTCGCCGAGCCGGTCCTCGGCGACGTGGCCCGTGCAGTCGAGGAAGAACGCGTATCGCCCCAGCCGCTCGCCCGTGGGCCGCGACTCGATGCGCGTGAGGTTGATGCCCCGCACCGCCAGCTCCATGAGTACGGCGAGCAGCGCGCCGACCCGGTCGTGCGAGATGAAGATCGCCAGCGAGGTGACGTCGTCGCCGGTCGGCGCGGGCGGCGTCCCGGGCTGGGTCACCAGGATGAAGCGGGTCACCGCGTCGGGGTGGTCGGAGATCTTCTCCGCCAGCAGCGAGAGCTGGTAGCGATCGGCACCGATGGGCGCGCAGATGGCCGCGTCGTACTCCCCCTTGGCGGCGGAGATGGCGGCGGCCGAGTTGGAGAGCACGTCGATCACGGTGGCTTCGGGCAGGTGCGTGCGCAGCCAGCCCCGGCACTGGGCGGACGCCTGCGGATGGGCCGCGACGGTGCGGATCTGGTCGAACGCGATCGGCTCGCGCGCGCCGAGCACGAACTCGACCGGGATCACCACCTCGCGCGTGATCGCCAGCGGCGTGCCGTCGATCAGCTCGTCGAGCGTGATGCCCACCGCGCCGCCGATGGAGTTTTCCAGCGGTACGAGCGCCGCGTCCGCCTCGCCGGACCGGATCGCGTCGAGCGCCTCGGGGACGCTGCGCGCCGGCGTGCGCCTCCCACGCACGGCTGCGGGCAGGGTGAGCAGCGCCTGCTCGGTGAAGGTCGCCTCGGGACCGAGGAACATGAAGTGGGTAGGTGGCACGCCCGGCATGACCACCAGCCTAGGGCCTGTTGATGGATCTTGTGGGCGCGCGGGCGAGGTCCACAGGGCCGGCCGGTTGTGGGACTGCGGAGGGTGAGGCTGCGGGAGCAGCGATCTGGACCGCGACGGACAGCGCGGTAGCTCGAATCTGTCTCTGATCTACGCCTGTTTCACAAGGGCATGGCCGGCGTGCGGCGGGCGCGGACCCCTGTGCAGGCCGACCCTAGATCGTGCCGGGCGCCGGGCCCGCTTCGCAGGCGACGACGCGGATGCCGGCCGGTGCGCTGGTGCGCACGGGGATGTTGCAGACGTTGGTGCCGGCGGTGACGAGGGTGAGCGAGCTGGGCGCGCCGCGGGTGACCACCAGCAGCGGATCGCGGCCGCTCAGGGTGATCACGGTGTATTGCCAGGTGCCGGCGCAGATCGGGGTGTCCGAGCGGACGGCGGCCTCGGTGCCGCGGGGGAGCATCCCGGATGTGCGGCGCAGCAGGGCCATCACCTGGGTCGCACTCGGCTGGCCGTTGCACATCGTCGCCCGGGCCTCGCCGAACGTGGGCGTAGCCGTGGCCGAGGCGGTCGGCGGCAGGTCGGCGGCCGGCGGCGGTGGCGATGATGTGGGCGGTGCGGTCTTGGGCGAGGGGACGACGCTGCCTGGGGGATCACGCAGCTCAGGCGGGAGGCCGCAGGCAGCGACAAGCGCGGCAACGGCGATCACAGCGGCGCCGGCACGGGCGGCGCGGGCGTGGGCAGGCACGCGGCTCCTCGAACATCAACGGGCGTCGTTGGACAGCCGAAGGTGGCCGAGGTCCATAGTAGGCGGATACGGCCGTTACACGGCGATCGAGGGCGTGCTCTCAGACTTCGCAAAAGAATGTGAGAGACCCGGACACCGTGCCGTCGTCGTGCAAGGGCGTGGCGATCGCGTCGACGGTGGCCGCCCCGCCCTCATTGCCGGGCTGCACGCGCAGCAGCCCACGGGCCAGCCGACCGGACGAGATGGCGAGCAGCGGCGGAATCTTCTCGATCTCCGTCCCGGGCAGCTCGGTGCGCGCCTGGGTGAAGTCGACGAGGCGGAGCCCTCCGTCGCGCAGGCTCTCCCCGACCGCGTCGGCCGGGGAGCCCAGGCCCAGGAGCTGGCAGGCGGACTCGGAGACCGCCACGATCGCCATCTCGTCATCGATCAGCATGCACGGCTCGCCAGCCGCCGCAACGGTGGGCGCCCACAGGTCGAGGCTGCTGACCTGCTCCGCACGTGTGGCAGCGCGAGCTTCGGGCACGAACGCTTCCGAGATGGAGAGTTCGACGTGCGCCACCCGCGCCTCCAATACGCTCCGCCGGCCAACCGCTACGCTAACCGGTTTCGACGAAGAACGCCGACCCCGATCTTTCCGACGGGTTTGCCCGGTACGGCTGGCTGGGACGCTACCGCCGGACGCTCCCCTTGTCAGCGGCCGTTCGGCCGTCCTCGTACCACCGGTAGTTGGCCGCCGACCGGTACGGAGCGTTGAGCCACGTCGACGGGTGGCGGGCGACCTGGGAAAGCTTTTCCGCCGTCGCGGGGGAGATCTTCTGGCCGCCGGCGACGAGCAGGCGGTCGAGCTCCCGATGGGTCGCCACGAGGCAGTCCTTGGGCAGGCCGTAGACGCTGATCTGGCCCGACCCGACGAAGGTCAGCACGGGCGTGACCGGCACGGTCAGGCCGACCGCGGCGGAGAGCGCCTTGGCGGCACGCTTGGCGTCGCGGCGGGCCTCGGCGAAGTATGCCGGGCGCTTGCCGTTGATCTGCACCACGTCGCCGGCGATCATCACGCGGGCGCGGCCGTGGTCGGCGACGGTGACGGCGAAGATGCCGCTCGGCCCGATCGCCAGGAAGCCGGCCCGCTCGTCGCGCGCCCGGCCGTCGATGTCGACGAACGGGGCCGCCGGCACATCGGTGCGGGGCCAGTCGACCACGTGCCACGCGGGGCCGAGGTGGTCGAGTCGGGTGAGCGCGCGGGCGCCGGCGGCTTCCACGCGCCGGGCACCGCGCTCGGCGCGCCGCCTACGAGCCCACTCCATTGGGGTTGGTCGAACCGCTTCGAGGAGTGCGGGCTGACCATCCCCGGTGGGGGACTGGCCAGCGGGGGGTAGCGCCCGCTGCGGGGGGACAGCACGACGCGCGGGGAAAACGCTCATCACGGACCTCCGGCAAAAGGTCTCTCTAGTTGTGGTTTCACTACGGTACGTGGTTGGGCGGGTACTCAAGAAGGAGTGACGGGGGAGTGAGTGGGGATGAATGCCGCATTCACGACCCGCCTCTTTTGTCAGATGGTGCTACCTGACTGGATACGCTGACCATTGTGGCCCATTACGTGGACAGCGAGGTTGGAAGACTTGTCACAGTGCTCCTCCACCGCCCGGGGCCCGAGCTCGCGCGGCTGACCCCCCGCAACAGCGACTCACTCCTCTTCGACGCGATCCCGTGGGTCGGTCGCGCGCAGGAGGAGCATGACGCCTTCGCCGGCGCCCTGCGCGACCGCGGCGTGGAGGTGCTCTACCTCAGCTCCCTGCTCGGCGAGACGCTCGCGATCAGCGAGGCGCGGGCCGAGCTGACCGACCTGGTGCTCGCCGACCCGCGGCTGGGCGACACACTGCGCCGGCGGGTCGCCCACCACCTCGCCTACCTCGACCCGGTGGGGCTGGCCGACGTACTCATCGCCGGCCTCGCGCACGAGGAGTTGCGGGGTCGCACGGGCGGGCTTGTCTACGCGCTGATGGACCAGCACGACTTCATCATCGACCCGCTGCCGAACCTGCTCTTCACGCGCGACTCCTCGGCCTGGGTACGGGACCGTGCGGCGGTGAGCAGCCTCGCCATGCCCGCGCGGCGGCGGGAGACCACGCTGCTGCACTCGATCTACCGGCACCATCCGCGCTTCGCCGGGACCCAACTTGTGTACGAGCCCGCGCTCGAACCGGTGGAGGGCGGCGACGTACTGCTCCTCGCCCCGGGCGTCATGGCGGTCGGCGTGGGGGAGCGGACCACTCCCGCCGGCGCTGAGCGGCTCGCCCGGCGCGCGTTCGCCGACGGGCTGGCACACACGATCCTGGTGGTGCCGATCGCGCAGGAGCGGGCCACCATGCACCTCGACACGATCGTCACCATGGTCGACGTCGATGCCGTGCTCATGTACCCGAATGTGGCCGACGCCCTCGTGGCGTACACGGTGGTGGCGGGCGAGGACGGCGAGCCGCAGGTGGACGGCCCGGCGCCGTTTCTGCGCGCCGCCGCCGACGCGATGGACCTCGACGCGCTGCGGGTCATCGACACCGGCCTCGACCCGGTCACCGCCGAGCGGGAGCAGTGGGACGACGGCAACAACACGCTCGCGATCGAGCCGCGCCTCTGCGTGGCGTACGAGCGGAACGTGGAGACCAACGCCCAGCTCGAACGCGCGGGCATCGAGGTGATCTCCATCCCCGGCTCCGAGCTGGGCTCCGGCCGGGGCGGGCCGCGGTGCATGTCGTGCCCGATGGTCCGCGACCCGCTGAAGCCGGCGCGCTAGCGCAACGTCAACTGGCGGCCCAGCAGGCCCTGCTTGGCGCGGCGGGCGGC
Organism: Phytohabitans kaempferiae; assembly: GCF_042433955.1. NCBI lineage: Bacteria > Bacillati > Actinomycetota > Actinomycetes > Micromonosporales > Micromonosporaceae > Phytohabitans > Phytohabitans kaempferiae. The sequence continues at coordinate 201,463 of NZ_JBHLUH010000077.1, forward strand.
CGAGTCGAGCTGGCTGTCGTCGGCGAGCGCGTCGGCGTACCGCTTGGCGAAGTCGGCCACGGGCGCCTCCCACTCGGCCGCCTCCGGCTCGCGCGGGATGTCCCACACCGGCACCAGGCGCCCGTGGGCACGGAACATGCCGGCGAACTTCGTGCCGTCACCCAGCAGCAGCTCGCCCACACCGGCGAGCCGCGCGAGGGCGTTGAGGGCGGCGTCTTCGTCGTCGGGCAGGACCCAGCGCACGTGACCCTTCTCGGGTACGCGGCACCAGTACGCCGCTTTGGCCGCCGCCAGCCGCACGGTGGGGTAGATCGAGGCGTTGGCGCGCTCGAGCGAGGCCTTGACGTTGGGGTCGTCGGCCGCGTCGGCGTCGAGCCAGAACTCGAACGTGTCGTGCATGGTCACGTCGAGCGCGCCGTCGACCAGGATGTCCTGGAGGCGGGGGCCCTGGCCGGGCAGGGCCGGCACGGCGACGGTGCCGCCCGGCTCGGTCTCCAGCGCGGAGAGGATCGCCACCGCGAGGTCGCGCGAGATGTCGCCGGACTGCACGTGGCGCTGGAGCCCGACGAAGACCCGGCCGTCGGGCTTGGTCATCGCGGGCCACGCCATCGGGAGCACGGTGGCCAGGGTGACCGACCGCTCACCGTACTGCTTGACCAGCTCGGGCGTGAGCTGAAGGGGCGCCGATGCGGCCGGGACCAGCTCGCGCAGCGCGATCCACTCGGCCTCGTCGGCCAGGCCCTCGAAGGGGCGGGGTACGAACACGTCGCGCAGCTTCTGGCGCTTGGGGGCGGCCTCGGCGGGCCGGGAGTTCTTTCGACGCTTACTCACGGCGCACCAGCCTAGGCTCTACGAGCGCGGCGTGGGGCCAAAGGCGCGGCCGATCACGGACTTTCCCGCCGTTCGTGGACGAAACTGCTCGACAGCTCGGCCCAGACGCTCTGCCCGAGCCCGTCGCGGTCGACGCCCCACCGGTCGGCGAGCGCGGCGACGATGCTCAACCCGCGCCCGTCGATGGCGTCGGTGGCGATGGCCCGGATCCGCGGCTGCTCGGTCATGGCGCCGCCGTCGGTGACCCGCACCTCCACGCTGTCGCGCTCGACCCCCACCACGGAACCGGCAGGCCGCAGCCGCCAGGCGACCCGTACGACGCCGCCGGGCAGCGGGCTGGCGTGGCGCACCGCATTGCCGACCAGCTCGGCGAGCACAGCGACGGCATCGGCGAGGAGAGTGGGATGGACGGCACCGCGCAGCTCGGTGGTGAGGCGTTGCCGGGCGATTCGCGCGCCACGGGGGTGATGCGGGATGACCACGCACCAGGCTCGCTCGGCCACTGCCATCGAGACCATCGTGCCTCCTGCCCTCACCTATCCGCGCGGGAGTCGCACCTCTGCGACGGTACCGCCCCCGGTGCGAGGACGGAGGGATACCCACCCGTTTTGTCGCTCAACGATCCTTCTAACGAGATAGAGGCCCAAACCGGTCCCTGGATACCTCCTCCGGTCTCCCTGCTCGCCCTGCCAAAAACGATCAAAGGCCCGCTCGACGTGCTCCGGTCGTACCCCGATGCCGCGATCACTAACCCGGAAGACCACCGTGCGTTCCTCCGCCTCGGCGGTGACCTCGATGATCGTGCCGGGATTGGAGTACTTCTCCGCGTTGGTCGCCAGCTCGGTAAGCACCGTCGTCATGCTGGCCCGGTCGCCCAGCGCCTTGGGCAGGTCGTCGGGGAGCGTGAGGACGAGGCGGCGACGCAGGTCGGCGGGGAGCGCGCCGGCCGCGGTGCGCAGGGCATCGACGAGGTCGAACGGTGTGGGCGGCGCCCCGCCCACCTGACCCCCGTCATTGGCGGCGGAGAGCAGCCGGTCGACGAGGCGGGCCAGCTCGCCGGCGCGCAGCCCGATCACGCGGGCCGCTTCAAGCCGGTCGAGCTCGGAGAGCGAACCCCAGTGGTTGCTGAGCGTGTCGGCGTATCCCTTGATGACGGTGACCGGCGTGCGGAGCTCGTGGCTGGTCACCGCGACGAAGAGGTCGCGGTCGTGATCGCGCCGGTATTGGTCGGTGGTGTCGCGGAAGGTGACCACGCGCGACTCGTACGCCCCCGGCAGCTCGCCCGCCGTGATCTTCAGCCAGCGGCCGTCGTCGAGCCGGTGGTCGAGCACCTGGCCGGGCGCGGGCACCGGAAAGGGCAGCCGCTCGCCGAGCATCTTGTCGGCCGGGATGCGGGTGACCTGCTCGGCGGCCGGATTCCACAAGCGGATGCGCAGATCGCGGTCGACCACCGCGAGACCGTCGGCGAGCGCGGCCACGACCGGACCGTTGCCGTGCGTGGGCAGGCCGGCCTGGTCGCCGTAGAGGTGGGCGATGCAGCTCGCGAGGTAGGTCATCAGCGAGTGGTGCTCGGTGGCGGCACCGGCGCGATCGGCGAAGTACGCATACAGGCTGCCGATCGTCGCGCCGCCGATCTCGGTGCGCGCGTGGATGGCACGGTGGACGCCGCGGGCGCGGAGCTGGAGGGCGAGCGCGCCGTCGAGCGCCTCGACCGGCAGGTCGCTGCTGGGCGGGCCGGTGATCAGTCGCACGACCGCGGGATCGCCCGGGTCGACCGGCCGGCCCAGCGCCCAGTCGGTGGCCCCGCTCGCCGCGATGATCCGGCCGCCGGACGGCCCGTACTCCACGAAGGCCATGCCGTCGGCGTGCAGTGCGCGCTGGCCAAGACCCAGCAGGTGGCCGACCATCGGCAGCCCGGACGCGCCCGAGTTGGCCATCTCGATGACGACGGCTTGGCCGGCGATCAGAGCGGCGTAGTCAGGGCTCTCCGGCATGGATCAGAGTCTGCCCTGTGGGACTCCCGTTTCGCTATCGCCGGACTTCGCGGATCGCACAGAGTGCCCGTCCCGGTCTGCCGCGGTATCCCACGCCTCACAGCACGCGAGCCGGCTGACCATCCTCGCTGACCAGAGCGCGGCCGCTGGCGGCCCAGTCTTGCATGCCGCCAACGAGATTGCTGACGTTGTCCCAACCGTTGCCGAGGAGGTAGGCCACCACCTGGCCGGAACGACCGCCGGAGCGGCAGACCACGACGATGTCGCCCTCGGTGGGCAGCTCGGACAGCCGCACGGGGATGTCCATCATCGGCATGTGGTGGGCACCTGGCGCGTGGCCGGCCTGCCACTCGTCAGGCTCCCGCACGTCGAGCAGGTATGCGCTGGCGGGGATCTCCGCCGTGGTCACGGTGGGAATGTGAGGTCCGAACACAACGCCACAATAACCAGGAGTACCGGTACCGCCGCTAAAGTTTGTTGATCCACTTGGGGTTGGCCGTCGCCCATCCGGCCACCTCGGCGCGGGAGAGTGCGGTGAAGAGGCCGGCCGATGGTTCGTCGAGCAGCGCGTACGAGGTGCCGCCCACCGTCTCCGAGTGGGCCGGGATCTGGAGCCCCACCAGGTCGTTTCCGCGCAGGCCACGCATCGCGAAGATCAGGTCCTGGAGGGGTACGCCGTTGGTGTCCACGGTCAGCGAGGCGCCGACGGCCCGGATGAGCTGGTCGAGCTTGATCGGGTCGGTGGCGAGGCCCTGGTCGGTCGCCTTGACCATGATCGCCTTGAGTAGCTGCTGGTGGTGCCGCTGCCGGTCGAAGTCACCGGCCGGCAGGTCGTACCGCTGGCGGGCGTAGTCGAGCGCCACCGGACCGGACATCTGCTGGCAGCCCAGATCGAAGGTGTGTCCGGTGTGGATCGAGCGGGTACGCGTGTCGACGCACATCGTCACGCCGCCGAGCAGGTCGACCACGCGGCGGAAGCCGGCGAAGTCGATGATCGCGGCACCGTCGAAGTTGACGCCGGTGAGCTGGGTGAGGGTGGCGGAGAGCAGTGGCGCGCGGCCGTACTGGAAGGCGGCATTGATCTTGTCGGTGCCGTGGCCGGGGATCCGCACCTGGAGGTCGCGCGGGATCGAGATCAGGTACGCCTGGCGCAGCCCGGCCGGGATGTGCGCCACCACGATCGTGTCCGCCCGCTGCCCGCTTCCCGGGTCGGCCTCCCGCAGGTCGGAGCCGACGAGCAGGTAGTTGAGCGGGCCGTGCGTGGCCGTGTGTCGTTGCCGCGCCTGCTCGTCGAGCAGCCGCTCCTGGGCGACCGAACGCTCGTAGCGCTCCACGAGCAGGTGCAGCCCCACGCCGCCGAGCGCCGAGACCAGCACCAGGGAGATTCCGACGCCGAGTACGGCCTTCGCCCAGCGGGGAGCCCTCGGCTGACCCGGTGCCTCCGGTGCCGTGGCTTCCTGTTCGTTGCTGGACGTCGCTCCTCCCGGACCAAGGTGCGGGCTCCTGAGGCCAGCCTAAGGTCCGATTTGCGGAGTACGCGGCGATGTGCGAGAAAGTGGACTACGCCTTGGAGACGAACCCGGGGTTGGCGATCACGAATTCGGCGAGCCGGCCGTCGCGCACCGCCGCCAGCATGTCCATCGACTTCTCGGTGAGCTGCTGGTATTCAACCCCGCCGATCTTCACGGTGTTGAACTTGCCCTCGTTTGTCCGGGTCATCACCAGGTCGTTGGCCGCGACGCCGCGCAGCGTGAAGATGAAGTCTTCGACCGGGATGCCCTGAGTGTCGAGCACGAACGCCTTGCCGGCCGCCTTGATGACGTCGTTGAGCTTGAGCGGGTTGGTGATGATGCCCTTGCTCGTCGCCTCCTTGGCGATGGCCTTGATGAGCTGCTGCTGGTTGTTTTGCCGGCCGTAGTCGCCGTCGGACAGGCTCTTGCGGATGCGGGCGTAGTCGAGGGCCAGCTCGGGAGACATCCGGCGACAGCCCTTCTCGTGCACGACCGGCTTGGCGCCCGGCGGCAGATCCTGGATGCCGACGCCCTCCTTGTACCAGAGCTTGTAGATCTTGCCCTTCTTGTCGATGCCCAGGTGGATCGACTCGGCGCGCTCGGAGACGCACATGTTGACGCCGCCGAGCGTCTTGACCACCGACTCGAAGCCGGCGAAGTCGATGATGGCCGCGCCGTTGAACTTGATGCCGGTGAGAGAGTGGACGGTCTGCGCGAGCGAGTCCACTCCCCGGGCGCGCTTCTCCAGCTCGGTGCCGCCGCCCTGGTAGCCGTACGAGAAAGCGGAGTTGATCTTTTCGGTGGAGCCGCCGTAGCCGGTCTTCGGATAGGCGGGAATCTGCACCCGCCAGTCGCGCGGGATGGAGACCAGGTAGGCCTGGTCGTGCGAGGCGGGGATGTGCAGCACGACGATCGTGTCGGCCAGCACGGCCGTCTCGGAGCTGCCCTTGGGCCGGGCGTCGATGCCGACCAGCAGCAGGTTGACCGGGCCGTCGATGTTGTTGCCACCGGGCTGGGCGGCCGCCGCCGCGGCGCCGCCGAGCAGGTTGGTGGTCTCGATCTTGGAGGTCGCGCTGCCGATCACGACTCGGGCGCCCACGATCGCGGTGCCGCTCATCATCATGAGCACCGCGCCGAATATGACCGTCAGCCGTGCCCACAGTGGGTCCCGCCGACGTTTGCGCGGAGCGGGGACGTCCGTGCCGGGGCGCCTCTGGCCGCGCTCCACCTGCATTCTGAGGTCCGATCGCCGGGGGTCAGGTCCAGCGCGCAAGATACAGCCGCCGGGGATATGGAAGGTTAACAGCAGATGGCGTAGCGGCAAACATCCAGCTACGCCACCGACCGCTATCGATCAACTACCCGGTTTCGGTGCCGGGGAGGCATTGGCGGCTACCCATTCGTCCATCTTGTCGGCGGCCATCGCCTTGTACATGGCCAGCGCATTCTCCCGGTCGGAGACCACCACCGACTCGCCGTTGATGGTCTCACTGCCCTTGTGCGGGCTGGTGACGAAGTGGAGGTTCTCGCCGCGCAGGCTGCGGAACTGGATCGCCATGTCGATCAACGAGAAGCCCTCGTCGACCGTCACCGCGTCGGTCGTCGCCTTGAGGAACGAGTTGAGCTTCTTCGGGTTGGTGAGCGTGCCGGTGCTCGCCGCCTTGTCCATCAGCGCCCGCAGGAACTCCTGCTGGTGCCGCATCCGGGCGAAGTCGCCCTCGGGGAACTGCTTGCGCTGGCGGATCCAGTCGAGCGCCTGCTCGCCGTTCATGTGCCGGACGCCCTTGTGGAAGGTGCGGTAGGGCTTGTGGATCGAGGTGATGGTGCGCTCCACGGTCAGGTCGACGCCACCGAGCGCGTCGGTGACCTCCTTGAAGCCGGCGAAGTCGATCGCCATCACGTTGTCGATGTGTACGTCGGTGAAGCACTCCACCGTGCGTACCGCCAAGGGGAGGCCGCCGAAGGCGAAGGCCGCGTTGATCTTCGCGCGCTGGCCGCTGCCGCAGTCGGCGCCCGCGCTTTCCGGGATCGGCACGTACAGGTCGCGCGGGATGGAGACCAGGTATGCCTTGTCGTGGCTCGACGGAATGTGCATCACGATGATCGTGTCGGCGCGCCACTCGCTGCCCTGGTCGACCGGCGCGTCCGGGTCGCGGGAGTCGCTGCCGACCAGCATGATGTTGAGCGTCCCGTCGACGGTCTTGACCGGCCGCCCACCGGTGAGCTCGGAAAACGGATTGGTGCGGGCCAGGTCGTCATCCAGCCTGTTGACGTACGCCCAGGCGCCCAGCGTGCCGAGCACGCCGAGCACCAGCACCGCGATGCCGGCGACCAGCGCGATCCGGCCCCAGCGCGGACGCAGGCGCGGCTTGCGACCACCGGGGTAGACCCCGCCGCCCGGCCCACCGGGTCCGCCCGGACCACCAGGCCCCCGCCCGCCAGATCCAGCGGAGCGTGGCCTTCCGGGGGCCGCCCTGCCAGGCACGTGTGCGCGACCGGAGATTCGTCCTGAATCGGGCTGCTTCATGCCCGGAACGGACGCTCGGCCGGAGCTGCCGCCGTAAGGAGACCTGGTCGCTGCCATAGAACTCAGGGTAGGTCGGGATTACGAATCCGCCTCTTAGCCAACGCCGAGGCGGCACAAACCCGGGAGTCTCAGCCGACGCGGTGGGCGCTCACCTTGCCGACACGCTGGGCGAAGTGCTCGATCGTGCGGCGCAGCCCTTCTTCGACTCCCACACTGGGGGCGAAGCCGAGGCGCGTGCGGGCGAGCGTCAGGTCGGGGCGGCGCATCTCCGGGTCGTCGGCGGTGCGCGGGAGGTAGGTGACCACCGAGTCGCTGCCGGTCAGCCGGATGATCAGCTCGGCCAGCTCGCGCATCGAGAACTCGTCTTCGGTGCCGCAGTTGATCGGCCCGGTCTCGGTCGAGTCGAGGAGCAGCAGGATGCCGCGCACCAGGTCGTCGACGTAGCAGATCGACCGGGTCTGCGAGCCGGTGCCGTGCAGCGTGATCGGCTGGCCGCGCAGCGCCTGGGTGATGAACGTGGGCACGGCCCGGCCGTCGTCGGGGCGCATGCGCGGCCCGTACGTATTGAAGATGCGCACGATGCCGACGTCGAGCCCGTGGTGCCGGTGGTAGGCCATCGTGGCTGCCTCGGCGAAGCGCTTGGACTCGTCGTAGACGCTGCGGACGCCGACCGGGTTGACGTTGCCCCAGTACGACTCGGGCTGGGGGTGCACCTTGGGATCGCCGTACGCCTCGGAGGTGGAGGCGAGGATGAACCGGGCACCATCCTTGAGCGCGCGGTCGAGCAGGTGGAGCGTCGCCTGAGAGCCGACCCGCAGGATCTCGATCGGCAGCGTGGCGAAGTCGGTCGGGCTCGCCGGCGAGGCCATGTGCATGATGGCGTCGAAGCGCTGGGCGAGCGCGGGGTGATGGTCGGGCAGCCCGTCGGCCACATCGGCCTCGACCAGCGCGAACCCGGAGTGCTCGGCCAGGTGGGCCACGTTGTCCTTGGTCCCGGTCACGAAGTTGTCGACGGCGACCACGCTGGCACCACGGGCGAGCAGCGCGTCGACAAGGTGCGACGGCACAAACCCCGCACCCCCGGTGACGAGGACGCGGTGACCTGCTCCGAATCGCGGGACTACGACCATGAGCGCAAGCCTACCGATTGATACCCGCAGCCTCGTCCCTACATACCCCGACAGCGGCGCCGGGGCTTCGCCGAGCGCTCGAAGCGGGCCGCGGACCGCCGGGACGGGACGGACCCGCGCGACTGTGGGCAGGCCGCGCGGGTCCGTCAGGAACGCCGGGTTCGTCAGTGCGCGCCCGCACCGGTGAGGGAGCGCACCTCCAGCTCGGCGTACTTCTCCTCGTCGGATTCCTTGGAGAGCATCGTGCCGATCCAGCCGCAGAGGAAGCCGAACGGGATCGAGATGATGCCGGGGTTGGACAGCGGGAACCACTGCCAGTCGGCATCCGGGAACATCGAGTTGGGCCGGCCCGACACCACGGGCGAGAAGAAGACCAGCACCACGGCGGAGAGCAGGCCGCCGTAGATCGCCCACAACGCGCCCGAGGTGTTGAACCTCTTCCAGAAGAGGCTGTAGAGGATGGCCGGCAGGTTGCCGGAGGCGGCCACCGCGAAGGCCAGCGCGACCAGGAAGGCCACGTTGAGGCTCTGGGCGAAGAGGGCCAGCACGATCGAGATCGCGCCGATGGCGAACGCGGCGATCCGGGCCACATTCACCTCCTGCTTCTCCGAGGTCTGGCCCCGCTTGATGACGTTGGCGTAGAAGTCGTGCGCGAGGCTCGACGACGACGCGAGTGTCAGGCCGGCCACCACCGCCAGGATCGTGGCGAAGGCGACCGCGGCGATGACCGCGAGTAGCACCGCCCCTCCGGTGTCGCCACCGAGGAAGTCGATGCCGAGTTGCTCGGCGAGCTGGGGCGCCGCCGTGTTGCCGGCCGCGTTCTGCTCGCGGATGGCGTCGCCGCCCACCAGCGCCGCCGCGCCGAAGCCGAGCGCGAGGGTGAAGAGGTAGAAGGTGCCGATGATGCCGATCGCCCACAGCACGCTGCGCCGGGCCGCCCGGGCGGTGGGCACCGTGTAGAAGCGGATCAGGATGTGCGGCAGGCCGGCGGTGCCGAGTACCAGCGCGATGCCCAGCGAGAAGAGGTCGACCTTGTTGTAGAAGGTCTGGGTCGCGTTGTTGGCGACCTCGACGCCGTAGTACAGGCCGGGCTGGAGGAACGCCTCGCCCTTGCCGGACTGGTCCGCGGCGGCACCGAGCAGCGAGGAGAGGTTGAAGTTGAACTTCGCCAGCACGAGTACGGTCATCAGCGCCGCGCCGCCCATGAGCAGGAACGCCTTGACGATCTGGACGTATGTGGTGCCCTTCATCCCGCCGACCGTGACGTAGATGATCATCAGCGCGCCGACCAGGATGATCGTGGCGATCTTGGCGGCGTCGGCGTCCATACCCAGGAAGGTGGTGCCGGGGCGGATGCCGAGCAGCAGCGCGACCAGCGCGCCCGCGCCGACCATCTGGGCGATCAGGTAGAAGATCGACACGGTGATCGTGGAGACGGCGGCCGCCGTACGCACCGGGCGCTGCCGCATCCGGAACGCGAGCACATCGGCCATCGTGTACTTGCCCGAGTTTCGCAGCAGCTCGGCGACCAGCAGCAGCGCGACGAGCCACGCCACCAGGAAGCCGATCGAGTACAGGAAGCCGTCGTAGCCGTACAGCGCGATGAGGCCGGCGATGCCGAGGAACGACGCGGCGGACATGTAGTCGCCGCCGATCGCCATGCCGTTCTGGAAGCCGGAGAAGGAGCGGCCACCGGCGTAGAAGTCGGTCGCCGTCTTGGTCTGGCGGCTCGCCCACACCGTGATCGCGAGCGTCGCCGCCACGAACACGAGGAAGAGCGTGATGGTCAGCGTGCGGGCGGTGCTGTTGCCCGCCTCCGCCGCGAGGACGATCTGGTTCATGCGGCGTCCTCCTCCTTGAGCTCGTGCGCGATCTTGTCGGCCAGCGGGTCGACCCGGCGGGCCGCGTACCGGGAGTACAGCCACGCGATCAGGAACGTGGACACGAACTGGAGCAGGCCGAAGACGAGCGCCACGTTGATGTGGCCGACGATCTTGGTGTCCATGAATCCGCGGGCGTAGGCGGAGAGGATCACGTACAGCGCGTACCAGAGAAAGAAGGCCGCGGTCATCGGAAAGATGAAGCCGCGCAGGGTCTTGCGCAGCGTCGTGAAGTCCTCCGACCGCTGGACCTCGAGGTACCGCTCGGAAGCCGTGGAAGCGGGAGCGGGGGTATCCGTCGTCATGCGAGTTCACCACCTTCACAGGCGTAGGCGGGTGTCGGCTGGACCGTAAGAAGGTCGGTACGGGCGACGGAACCCGTGACCGCGATCACGGTCGTCGATTGCGCCGAACGGTTGTCTGCCTGCGCCGAGTGACGTGGATCACGCCGGTTACCGGTAGGTGTCGGACGGGCGCTACCGCAATTCCCGGTAGCGGCCCCGAAAGTGGATCAGAGGGGACTCGTCCGGCCCGACCTCGACCGCCTCGATCGTCGCCTCGACCAGGAGCCCCCAGCCGAACTCGCGGGAGCTGTCCAGCCGGCAACCGACCCACGTGCCAACGTCGGCGGGGACCGGGCCGTACGGCGTGTCCGTCCAGTCGTACCCCCGGAAGAGGCCACCGGGCGCGGGCAGGATGCCGGCGAAGCGGTCGGCGAGCTGCTTGTGCGCGTCGGTCAGCGGCGCGACGGCGAAGCGGCCGGCGGTGCTCGCCGCGGCCCAGACATCGGACTCGTCGTCGATGATGCCGAGTAGCCGCCCGGGCTCGCCGCCGGCGACCACGGTGGACGAGACGGTGAGGCCGGCCGGGCCGGGCGCGGTCCAGAGGGTCACGGTGGAGGCCAGGCGGCCGCGCAGCTGGCGCACCGGCGAGCGAGCCTCCGCGGGCGTGGCGAAGGGGTCGGTGCCGTGGATCTTGGCCCCGGGCTCGGGAGGGATCACGTTAACCATCTTCGTTCATACCGCGACTGACCGCTCAGCGCCTCGGCGTCACGGCCTGCAGCAGCTCGGGCATCTGGCGTTCGAGCATGTCGCCGACCAGGTACGTGCCGAGCCAGGCGGCGCCCACGCCGTACGCGATGCCGACCGGTGCGGCCAGCCACAGCCACGCCGCCGCCTCGCCGGCGAGCGCGGTGACCACCACGACCGGGATCGCCACCGCCGCCGCCCCGACCAAGCCGAGGAGGCTGAGCATGCTCTTCGCCACGCCGGAGCCGGTGTTGATGGCGAACGGGTTGGAGGTCTCGGGCAGCGCGTACGCGCCGTGCAGCGACAGGAAGAGGTTGACCGCGAGCCCCGAGCCGTACGCGGCGCCGAGCGAGCCGATCATCACGCCGATCCAGCCCGGCTCGCGCAGGAAGGCCGCCACGATCGCCGCGATGACCAGCAGGAGCGGGCCGGTGTACACGGTGAACGCCACCAGCCGGGCGCGCAGCTCCACCGCCCCGGGCACGCCGGCCACCACGTTCGCCGCGTACGCGCTGCCGTCGTAGCCGAACTGGTTGGCGAGCGTGGCCGCGGCGAGTACGCCGACGAACACCATGGTCAGGCTGATCACCAGCGCCGAGGTGGCACCGGCGAGCCCGCCCGAGCCGAGGTTGATCATCACGGGCATGACCACACCGATCACCGCGAACGTGATCAGGCCGGACCGCCGCCGCGCGTCCCGCCACCAGTAGCGGGCCTCCCGGGCGACGAGCGCGCCGTAGCGGTTGCGCGGCAGCCACACCATGCCGCGCGGGAAGAGTTGCGCCACCGCCGAGGCGGAACTCTCCTCCGCCGTGGCCTTCGTCGGCCCCGCGCTCTCCGCGCCCACCATCGCGGACTCCAGCGTCCGCGACCACCACCACAGCAGCCCGGCGACGGTCGCACCGGCGATGAGCAGTTTCAGGGGTACGGCCCAAGCCCGCCCTTCGGCGACGTCGATGCCCATCGTGTACGGCGCCGCGAGCGGGGTCCAACCGAGCACGCGGGCCGGGCCGATCAGCCGGTCCCAGTCGGTGTTCTCGGCGAGCGCCATCACGCCGAGCTGCGCCGGGGCGAGCAGCGCGGCGAGGCAGGCGAGCAGGATGGCGGCCAGGTCACGCACCTTGCGGGACCGGAGCATCGTGGCGAACGCGCTGGTCACCGCACGGCTCGCCGATACGCAGACGAGCAGACCTGCAGCCGTGCCGACCACCTGCACGAGGGCCGCGCCCCAGCCGCCGAGCAGGGCCGCCGAGACGACCAGCCCGCTCGTCGCGATCACGGCGGCGACGGCCGGGATGCCGATCAGGGCCGCGGCCAGCAGACCGGTGACGAGCGTGCGGCGGCGCAGCGGCAGCAGGGCGAAGCGGGCCGGGTCGAGCGTCTCGTCCACGCCGAAGAAGACGAGGGGCAGGAGTACCCAACCGACGACGAGCAGCGCCCCGCCGAGCGCCGAGACGAGCACGGCCGCGTCGAGGTCGTCGGCGAAGCCGGGCGCCGCGAGCAGGAGGCCGGCGGTGACCGACCACCAGAGGCCGATCACCAGCCCGATCAGGAAGAGCGCTATCCGCCATCCCTTCCCGCGCATGTTGTTGGCCGTGACCCGCAGCTTGAGCCGGACGAAGAGCGCGACCGAGGGCTGCCGCTGGGTCAGTGATGCCGGCCCTCGCTCCGCGAGGGCGGTGTGCGCGCCTTCCGTGCCGCCCCAATTTGTGGGGTCTGCGGGCGGCGGCTCGCTCACAGCCATGCCAGCTCTTCGCCCGTGGCCGTACGCCCGCCGACCACCTCGACGAACACGTCCTCCAGCGAGCGGCCGCCGCGTACCTCGTCGATCGTGCCGACCCGCTTGATGGTGCCCTGGGCCAGGATCGCGACGTGCGTGCAGAGCCGCTCGACGACCTCCATCACGTGGCTGGAGAAGATGACCGTGCCGCCGCCCGCCACGTACCGGTGCAGGATGTCGCGGATCAGCGCGGCCGACACCGGGTCGACCGCCTCGAACGGCTCGTCGAGCACCAGCAGGCGCGGCGCGTGCAGAAGCGCGCAGGCGAGCCCGATCTTCTTCTTCATGCCGGCCGAGTAGTCGACCACCAGCGTCCGGCCGGCGTCGGCGAGCGCGAGCACGTCGAGCAGCTCCCTGGCCCGCTGGTCGACCACCGCGGGGTCCATGCCGCGCAGCAGTCCGCTGTATGCGAGCAGCTCGGCGCCGCTCAGCCGGTCGAAGAGGCGTACGCCGTCGGGCAGCACGCCGAGCAGCGCCTTGGCCCGCACCGGGTCGCCCCACACGTCGTGCCCCAGGACCCAGGCCGCGCCGGCGTCCGGCCGCAACAGCCCGACAGCCATCGAGAGGGTCGTCGTCTTGCCGGCGCCATTGGGGCCGAGCAGGCCGTAGAACGAGCCGGCCGGCACGTCCAGGTCGACCCCGGCCACGGCCACCTTCGCATCGAACCGCTTGACCATCCCCCGGACCGCCAGCGCGGCATGTTCACCAGTCCTCACCTACCCGACGGTAGCCGCTACCAGGCGGTGCGGCGCGGACCGCACGCCTCTGACCAGGGATACGAGGTGTCGGGATGGTCACCGAGCGCGTGCCGGGCCCGGTCGGTGCCGAGGTTCCAGGCCCGCCAGTCGCTCTCCTGGCCAAGGTCGCGGGCGACGTCGCCGAGCGCGCAGGTGCGGAGCGTGGCGGGCAGCCGGTCCAGCGCGGGTACGGCGTCGGCGGAGAGCTCGGCCAGGTACGCCACGTCGATCCGGCCGGTCTGCTCGTACCGGTGCACGTTGCGGTCGGCGATGAAGTGGTCCGGGTCGAGGAGGGCGAGCCCGACGAGCGCCGCCACGCCGCTGCCGACCGCCGCCTGGGGCAGCCAGCCGGCGCGCAGCCGTACGCCCGCCACGAGCACCATCACCAGCACCGAGCCGAGCCACAGCACGCAGGCGCTGACCAGCAGGCGGAGCCGGGTGAAGCCGTACGCCTCCTCGTAGGTGTGCATCCGGAAAAGCGCGGACGCCACGATGACCAGGCACAGCGCGGCGAGCCCGCCGAGCAGGACCCGTACCAGCAGCCGGTCGCGCATGGAGAACGGCTTCGTCAGGTAGTCGTCCGCCCCCACCGCGAGCCCGACGAGCAGGTCGGTCTCGTCGTCGCGCGCGGTGAGCATGAGCACCGGCACCGGCCGCTCCGCCTGGATCCGCCGGCACACCTCCAGCCCGTCGAAGCCGGGCAGCATCACATCGAGTACGACGAGGTCGGGCCGCATCTGACCGGCGATCTCCACGGCGCTCGGCCCGTCGGCGGCGATGCGTACGGTGAAGCCCTCAGCGCGCAGCCGTGCCGCCACCGAGTCTGCGATCGTCCGTTCGTCCTCCACCACCAGCACACGACGCTCGCTCATGTCCGGCACTCTATGCACCGTCAGTGGAGACCTCCGGCGCGAGTTGTGAACAACCTGTGGAGAACCGGTCAGTCGTACTGCAAACGCTCAGAGGCGGAGGGATTCGGGGGCGTGGAGGCGCAGCATCGTCGTGCCCACGTCGGGCGGGGTGCGGCGGCGTGTGGCCAGGGAGACCACCACCATCACGGCGAACGCGAGCGGCACCGTCCACGCCGCCGGCTGGGCGACCAGCGCCGCCGACCAGCCGGTGAGCGGCGGGCCGAGGATCGTCACCAGCACCGCGCCCACCGCGGCCCCGCCGCCGACCAGGATGCCCGCCGCCGCGCCGAGGTCGGTGAGGCGGCGCCACCAGATGCCGAGCACGAGCAGCGGGCAGAAGCTGGACGCCGCCACCGCGAACGCCAGCCCCACCACCTGCGAGACGTCGAGGCTGGCGACGTTGAGCGCGAGCACGACCGGCACCAAGCCGGCGATGAGCGAGGCGAGGCGGAAGTCGCGTACGGAGCCGCGTTGGGCGGGCCCACGGTCGCCGGCCCGGGCGGCGAGCACGTCGGTGGAGACGACGCCGGCGACGCTGGTGAGCAGCCCGGAACTGGACGACAGGAACGCGGCGAACGCGCCGGCCGCGACCAGGGCGGCGAGCAACTGCCCGAGCAGGCCCGAGCCGACGACCGCGCCGGGCAGGAGCAGCACCACCGCGTCGGTCTGGCCGGTCATCAGCAGTTGTGGCGTGTAGACGCGGCCGAGGACGCCGTAGAGCGTGGGCAGGAAGTAGAAGAGGCCGACCAGCGCCAGCACCACCAGCGTGGTGCGGCGGGCGGCGGCGCCGTTGGGGTTGGTGTAGAAGCGCACGAGTACGTGTGGCAGCCCCATCGTGCCCAGGAAGGTCGCCAGGATCAGGCTGTACGTGCCGAAGAGCCCGCCCGGCTCCTGCCCCGGCAGCAGCCAGTCCATCCCCATCGCGGTGTCCACACCAGACACCTGCGGCACCGGGTCACCGGCCTGGAAGGTGAGTTCCTCGCCGGGTCGTACCTCCTCTGTGGACCCATCGGGAAAGGTGAGGGTCGCGCGGTCCTCGATCACGACGGTGGTCGTGGTGGGGAAGGTGAGGCCGTCGGGCGGGTTCACCGGCGGACGCCCGTCCGCCTGCCAGTGCAAAACCAGAAACATCGCGGGTACGGCGAGCGCGGTGAGCTTCAGCCAGTACTGGAACGCCTGCACGAAGGTGATCGCCCGCATCCCGCCGAGCGCGACGTTGGCGGTGACGACGACGCCGACGAGGAGGGCGCCCAGCTCGTACGGCCCGCCGGTGACTGTGGTGAGCGTGAGGCCGGCGCCCTGGAGCTGCGGCACGAGGTAGAGCCAGCCGATGAAGACGACGAACGCGGTGGCGAGCTTGCGCAGCCCGCGCGAGTGCAGCCGCACCTCGCAGAAGTCGGGCAGCGTGAAGGCCCCCGAGCGGCGCAGCGGCGCGGCGACGAAGAGCAGCAGCGCGAGGTAGCCGGCGGCGAAGCCCACGGGGTACCAGAGGACGTCGACGCCGTACTTGAGGATCAGCCCGGCGACGCCAAGGAACGAGGCGGCCGAGAGGTATTCGCCGCCGATCGCGGCCGCGTTCCAGGTGGGGCTGACCACGCGCGAGGCGACCAGGAAGTCGGACGTGGTGCGGGCCAGCTTGAGCCCGTAGAAGCCGATCGCCAGCGTGACGAGCGTGACCGCGACGATCGCCGGCACGGTGTACGGATTGTCCATCAGCGCTCCGGCCGGCGGACCACCGCGGTGAAGTCCTGCTCGTTGCGCTCGGCGAGGTGGACGTACGCCCAGCCGACCAGGCCCAGAAACGGGAACGAGCCGACGCCGAGCAGCAGCCACGGCAGGCTGATGCCGAAGACGTCGACCGCGCTGGTCGTGGGCGCGATGGCGAAGAGCAGCGGCAGCGCCCCAAGCCCGATGGCCACCACGACCGTGAGCCGCAGCGCGAGGGCGAGCTGGGCGCGGACCAGCCCGCGCACGAGCGCCTCCCCCACCTGGGTCTGCTCGGCCAGCTCGGCCCTGACCCGATCGTGGTCGCGGCGGCGTACCACCTCGGCCAGCACGATCCTGGTCCGCTCTGGCGCGTCGGCGCCGCTGGGCTGCTCCATGTCCGGCAGTCTCACTCACCGTCGCCCGATGTCAAGCGCCAGCGACGCGATGGCCGTGCGAATGCCCGTGTCCGCGGGGACGCGGTCGGCCCGCCCACTTGTCGGGTACAGCCTGTGGATAATTACGCCGCCTGTGGATAATCAGGAAGCCCTGTGGATAACTGGCGCCTGTGGATAACCGAACGATCTTCCGCCAATTCCGCCAGCATGTGGAGGCATGACGATGGCCGCATCACTCATACCGCACCACGAGTTCGGCGCACCATGGACGATCGACGACCTCAAGGATCTCCCCGACGACGACGGCAACCGCTACGAGATCTACGACGGGAGCCTGCTCGTGACCCCACACGCCGGCAAGTTCCACGGCAACGCGACCAACCGGCTGCACGGCCTGATGGCGCGTCAGGTGCCCAAAGAACTCCTTGTCGGCCAAAGCGTTGGCGTGAGCAGAAAACGCACGTCCTATTTCATTCCAGATCTGTTCGTCGTTAGCGAGGCGGCCTGCGCCGAAGACGGCGATGCTTTTCATCCCACCGACGTGCTCGTCGTGGTAGAAGTGCTTTCGCCCAGTAACGCCCGCCAGGATCTCATCCTGAAGCGTGACGAATACGCCTTGGCCGGCATCCCGCTCTACTGGATCGTCGACCCGAGGCAGCAGACCCTGACGGTCCTGGAGTTGGCCATCGACGGCATGTATCGAGAGGCGCAGGTCGTGCGCCCGGGCGAGGTGTGGCGCACCGACAAGCCGTTCCCGCTCGCCTTCGACCTCGCGGAGATCTTCTAGACGCCTCGTTCAAGCCCGACCGAGCGGGAGCCGCGGGCTGCGCCACGACCGACGCCGCGATGGCTGGCTCTAGGGCGTGTTTCATGAGGGTCGGTCGAGCCGAGGCGGAGTCCAGGCGGCGTCCGGTGCCGCCGGTCGTCGTCTGGGCCCGCCGCAGGCCGGGCATGCTCTTATGAAACACGCCCTAGCGGTTCCAGTCTTGTTTGGCGGCGCGGACGAGCTTGTCCTTCAACTCGCGTGTGTGCCGGCGGGAGACCGGCAGTTCGGTGTCGTCGACCACCACGACGTATCCGGAGCCGGTCAGCCGCAGCTCGGCGATCAGGCGCAGCTGCACCAGGTACGACCGGTGGATGCGGACAAATCCGGCGTCGGCCCAGCGCTCGGCCAGTGTGGCCAGCGGCACGCGCACGAGATGGGAGCCGTCGGCGGTGTGCAGGCGGGCGTAGTCGCCCTGCGCCTCGACCCACCGCACCGCCGAGCGGGGCAGCATGCGCGTGGTGCCGGCCAGCTCGACCGGGATCGTCGGGTCGTCCTCGGCGCGGGGCGCGGCGGTGGGGCCGGCCGGCACGACGCGCGAGCTGACCACGCGCCGCAGCGACTCGCCGATCCGCTCGGGCTGCACCGGCTTGCGCACGTAGTCGGTGACGCCGAGGTCGAAGGCGTCCACGGCGGCGTCGTCGTACGCGGTCACGAACACGATCGCCGGCGGCCGGGCGAAGCGGCGCAGCACGCGGGCGAGCTCCATGCCGTCGAGGCCGGGCATGCGGATGTCGAGGAAGACGACGTCGACATCGGTGTCGCGGAGCACGCGCAGCGCCTCGGTGGCGTCGGAGGCGGTGTGCAGGCGACCCACGCGCGGGTCGGTGCGGAGCAGGTAGGCCAGCTCGTCGAGGGCCGGCGGCTCATCGTCGACGGCGAGCACACGCAGGAAGGCGGTCACGGGCTCGTCCTGACCGCGGGGTGAAACTTCGGCACTCGCATGCTCACCTTCATACCCGCTCCGACGTCGGTCTCGACCACCAAGCCAAACTGTTCACCAAACACCGAGCGGAGTCGCTCGTCTACGTTGGACAGTCCGACATGGCCCGAGTCGTGGCTGTCGGCGGCCTCCGCGACCCCGGCCACCAGCACCGCCGGGTCCATGCCCACGCCGTCGTCCTCGACGGTGATGTGGCACTCGGCCCCGGCGTCGCGGGCCTCGATGCTCACCATACCCACGCCCGGCTTACGCGACAGGCCATGCCGCACAGCGTTCTCCACCAGCGGCTGGAGGCAGAGAAACGGCAGCCCCACCGGTAACACCTCGGGCGCGATCTGGAGCCGCACCTGGAGGCGGTCACCGAAGCGGGCCCGCTCGATCGTGAGGTACCGGTCGATCGAGCGCAGTTCCTCGGCGAGCGTGGTGAAGTCGCCATGCGAGCGAAACGAGTAGCGGGTGAACTCGGCAAACTCCAGGATCAGCTCGCGCGCCCGCTCCGGGTCGGTGCGGACGAAGGAGGCGATGGCGGAGAGCGCGTTGTAGACGAAGTGCGGGCTGATCTGGGCGCGGAGCGCGCGTACCTCGGCGCGGGCGAGCAGTTCCCGCGACGAGTCCAGCTCGGCCAGCGCGAGCTGTGCGCCGGCCCAGCGGGCGGTCTCCAGCGTCGCCTGCACGAGGCCAGGCGCAGGCTGGTCGTCGGCGATCGCCACGAGCGCGCCGGGCGCCGAGCCGTCAGGGCCGGTCAGCGGCGCCACGACCGCACCGCGCACCGGGCAGTCGACGCGGTCGCAGGGCAGCTCGCCGGGGCCGAGCACGGTGGAGCGGCCGGCGGTGAGCGCCTTGCGGGAGGCGGCCGTCAGCTGGTCGGAGTGGTGCGTGCCGCGGCCGTCCAGCGCGAGTACGGAATCCCCGTCGACCAGCGCCAGGCCGGGCGCGCCGACGAGCGCGCGGAGGTGCCGGATCGCCTTCGCGGCGCTCGCCTGGTTCAGCCCGGTGCGGAGCGGGTCGGCGGCGAGGCCGGCGGTGTGCAGCACGTCGTACGTCGCCCGCTGGGTCGCGGTGGCGATGCCGCGCCGGGCGCGCAGGCGGGCCACCGCCCAGACCGCCGCCGCCAGTGCGCTGATCAGCGCCAGGACGGCTACCGCTGCGGAGACGTTGGCGCTCACGCGCAGATCATGGCATCCCGGGCAGGTCGGCTGCGGATCTAGGACGGCGTCCACCGGCGTCCACCGGCCCCCAGCCGCTGGCCACCGGCCTCAGCGAAGCCGGCGAAGGTCACCGGACGACGATCGGCGGCATCGGACGAAAGAACACATACCACCGGACCCTGCCGGGCGCCCGCAAACAGCGCCCGGCCAGGTCCTAGTAGGCGCCCTTGCGGGCCAGCACCACGCCAACCGTGCGCCAGAGGATGCTGAGGTCGTAGGCGAGGGACCAGTTGTCCACGTAGTACAGGTCGAGTCGCACGGCCTCGTCCCACGACAGGTCGGACCGGCCGGAGACCTGCCACAGGCCGGTGATGCCCGGGCGGACCAGCAGCCGGCGCCGCACGTCGCCGAGGAAGTCACCGTCGTCGGCGGGGAGTGGCCGGGGGCCGACGAGGGACATCTCGCCCTTGAGCACGTTGATCAGCTGGGGCAACTCGTCGAGGGAGCTGGCGCGGAGGAAGCGGCCGACGGGGAAGACGCGCGGGTCTTCCTTGATCTTGAAGAGCATGCCGTCGGACTCGTTCTGGTCGACCAGGGAGGCGAGCCGGTCTTCGGCGTCGACGTACATGGTCCGGAACTTCCAGACCCGGAACGTCCGGCCCTCGTGCCCGACCCGAGGCTGGCGGAAGAAGACCGGGCCGCGGTCGGAGAGCTTGATCGCGATGGCGATCCCGACGAACACCGGCGTCAGCAGCAGCAGCCCCACGCCGGCCGCGATCCGGTCGAGGAGGTTTTTCGCCAGCCAGCCGATGCCTGAGAGCGTGGGCTCCTCGACGTGCAGCAGTGGCAGGCCCTCGATCGGCCGGATGTGGACGCGCGGGCCGGCGATGTCGGTGAGCTGGGGGGCCACGACAAGGTCGACGCCGGTGCCTTCGAGCTGCCAGGCCAGGCGGCGCAGCTCGCCCGGCTCGGCGCTGGCCGAGCCGCAGACCGCGATCGTGTCGGCGCCCACCTCGCGTACGAGCGTGAGCACGTCACGCCCGGAGTGCACCGGCACCGGCGTCTCGATGCCGCGCACGGCGGCGTATCCGTCGGTGATGTGGATGGCGACCGGCACCAGGCCGGCGGACGGGCTGCGGGTGACCGCGGTGTAGACCTCGAGCGTCTCCGGCAGCGTGCCGATCAGCAGCATGCGGTGGCCGGCGTGGCCGGCTCGCTTGCGCACCTGGTGCAGCACGAACCTGGCGAAGTAGCGGGCGACCAGGATGAGGATGGTCGCCCCGACGAGGGCGGTGGCCACGGTGAGCCGGGAGAGGTCGGTCTTGGTGGCGAAGGCGAGGAACGAAACGCTCGCCATGACCGTCACCGATGCACGCACCACTCGTTTGAACTCATCGGTGCCGAGGCCGAGATAACGACGGTCGTAGGCGCCGTTGGCCCAGAGCATGATGAGCCAACCGAGCGGCAACAGCACGTACGCGACCGTCTTGAACCATGCCTCGTCGGCGTCCTGGAAGCCGGAGACGGCCTGGTCGAAGGCGCTGATGGCGATGAGGCTGGCCAGTGCGGCCGCCCCATAGTCGAGTAGGAGCAGCACCGCTGTGTATGGGCGGTGCCAGCGGGACGCGCGCCGACGGGCACGGGCCCACGCCGAACGCGGCACACCGTTGTGCGATGGCGGCGTCGGCGCC
Source organism: Phytohabitans kaempferiae (assembly GCF_042433955.1). NCBI lineage: Bacteria > Bacillati > Actinomycetota > Actinomycetes > Micromonosporales > Micromonosporaceae > Phytohabitans > Phytohabitans kaempferiae. Next base: position 222,499 of record NZ_JBHLUH010000077.1, read on the forward strand.
TGGATCTCGAAGCTGTCGACGTGGCGCACGGTCCTGTTCCGGCTTGTGTTTGCTACCGGGCGTTGGAGGCTTGTCGTCACCTCACCTACGTCCTCCCGCTTTGCACGTGCCGCCCATGTGCCGTCAGGCTCGGGACTGACCACCGCATCAGTCTCCCATGGTCACCGCGGCGGATCGGTGACCGCAGAGACAATACGCCCCACCGTGATCGAATGGGACCATGGACCGGGCCACTATACCGAGCGTTGCCCACATCGGATGTGCCCGTTGGGTCCGGTTTGCAAAACGGTAGGTCACGGCCATATCGCCTAGCGCACGAGCCGTGACAGTCTGCGATCGGCGAGTGGCTTTCCGCCGGTCTGGCACGTGGGGCAGTACTGGAGGCTGGAGTCGGCGAAGGAGACCTCCCGCACCGTGTCGCCGCAGATCGGGCAGGGCAGGCCGGTCCGGGCGTGTACCCGAAGACCCGAGCGCTTCTCGCCCTTGAGCTCGGCGGCGCGCTGGCCCACCGATCGGGTCACCGCGTCGGTCAGGATCTCCTGGGTCGCCGTGTGCAGCCGCGCCATCTGCTCGTCGGTGAGCCGGCTGGTGATCGCGAACGGGGAGAGCCGCGCCGCGTGGAGGATCTCGTCGGAGTAGGCGTTGCCCACGCCGGCGAGCACCTCCTGGTCGGTCAGTACCCCCTTGACCTGTCCCTTGCGGCTGCGGATCCGCTCGGCGAACGTCTCCGCGTCGGTGGCGAGCGCGTCCGGACCGAGCCGCGCCACGCCGGGCACCAGCGCAGGGTCCTTCACCAGGTATGCCGAGAGGCTGCGCTTGGTGCCGGCCTCGGTGAGGTCGAAGCCGGAGCCGTCGCCGAGCCGTACCCGCAGCGCGATCGGCCCCTTGCCGGGCTTGAGCGGGGCGTCGCGGTTGAACGAGTCGCGGTAGTGCAGCCAGCCGGCCCGCGCCAGGTGCACCACCAGGTGTAGGTCGTCACCGATGCGGACGTCGAGGAACTTGCCGTGCCGGCCGGCGCCGGTGAGCTCCAGCCCGGCCGCCGCGGTCGGTGGTGGGTCGTACGTCTTCAGCGCGCTGATCGCGGAGACCTCGATGCGCTCCACGCGCTGTCCGGCCGCCCGCTCGCGAAGGTACGCGGCGAGCGCCTCCACCTCAGGCAACTCCGGCATGTGACAAAAGGTAGCCCGTGTTTCAGAGGCCGAGGAGCCGTAAAGCCGCGAAACCGTCCTCGGCGATCCGGCGGATCAGGCCGTCGTTCACATCGCGGTGCTCATCCAGCACCACGATCTCACTCTCCGTAATCCACCGGCATTCCGTGTGCTTGCCGGCCTCCAGCCGTGGGCGGCTCAGGTCGCCGTCGACCCGCACCAGGAAGTCGGTCTCCACGCGGTCGATGCCGTCATCGCCGGTGTACGTGTACTCACCGACCGTGCCGAGGACGACGGAGACGGTCCAGCCGGTCTCCTCCTCGACCTCCCGTCGCAGGGCCTCCTCGAGGGTTTCCCCAAGCTCCAGATGGCCACCGACGATGTCCCAGGTATTGGGAAACAGGCGCCGATCAGGTGAGCGGCGCTGGATGAAGATGCGCCCGTCGTCGTCGACGATCAAGGCGCCGGCGCAGCGTAGGGGCTCCGTGGGCACATTCCGAATCTATCTACTTGAGTCCCGTCCGGACAGAACACAAGTCTTGTAGTTCTGTCTCTGTTCGGGCGACGATGTCCGTACGGTGCCTTGAGGGGTGATGTGCGATGCGCGTACGCGATGCCATGTCCAGCCAGGTCCTCGTAGTCGGCCCTGAGCACACACTCAGGCAGGCCGCCCAGATGATGTCCACTCGCCGGATCGGCTCAGCCATCGTGATCGACCCCGACTCCGAGGGGGTCGGCATCATGACGGAGCGTGACGTTCTCAACGCCATCGGCCGGGGTCTCGACCCCGATGTCGAGCACACGTCCGCCCACCTCACCTGGGATGTGGTCTACGCCAGCCCGGAGTGGACTCTTGAGGAGGCGGCTGTGGCGATGGCCCGTGGCGGGTTCCGCCACCTCGTCGTCATGGAGGAGAGCGACGTGTTGGGGATCATCTCGGTCCGCGACATCATGCGGGTCTGGGCCCAGCAGCACGCGTCGACCAAGGTCTGACCCGGCCCGCGGGTCCATCGGGAGGGCTGCCGTACGTCCTCCGAAAAGGCACTTCACAGCGGATCTGGGTCGTGATGATCAACTTTGGTCCGTACGCTGTGCAACCATGACCGCCGAGCAGCTGATCTCCTTCGCCCGTGGCGCGCCCTCGCTGGACATCGTCGATGTCGAAGGCCTCAAGGCCGCCGCCGTCCGCGCGTTCGACGCCGATCCCGGCGGGATCACGGCGTACGGCACGTCCGTCGGCTACCCGCCCCTGCGCAAGTGGATCGCCGACAAGCATGGCGTCTCCGTCAACCAGGTGCTGGTGACCAACGGCTCGCTGCAGGCCGACGCGTTCCTCTTCGACTACCTGGTCGGCGCGGGCGACGCTGTGGTGGTGGAGCGCCCGACGTACGACCGCACGCTGCTCAACCTGCGTAGCCGGGGCGGCGAGATCCACGCCGTCACGCTCCAGCCCGACGGCATCGACACCGACGAGCTGCGCAAGCTGCTTGAGTCGGGGGTGCGCCCCAAGCTGGCCCACATCATCCCCAACTACCAGAACCCGGCCGGCGTCACGCTCTCGATGGAGAAGCGTGAGGCGCTGCTCCAGCTCGCCACCGAGTACAGCTTCACGATCTTCGAAGACGACCCGTACGTCGACATCCGCTTCCGTGGCGAGGCGCTGCCCTCGATGCTCTCGCTCGACGAGACCGGCGTCGTCGTGCACGCCTCCAGCTTCACCAAGACGGTCTGCCCCGGTGTGCGGGTCGGCTACCTCGTCGGGCCGGCGCCGCTGATCGGTGACATCGCCAAGCGCGCCACCAACCTCTACATCTCGCCCGGCATGGTGGCGCAGGCGATCGTCCACCAGTTCTGCGTCTCCGGCGACATCGACCGCTCGGTCGAGACGGTCAAGGCGGCCCTGGGCGAGCGGGCCACCGTCCTCGCCGCCGCGCTGCGCGAGCACATCCCGGGCGTGCGGTTCACCGAGCCGGACGGCGGCTACTTCCTCTGGATCGAGTTGCCCGACGACGTACTTGCCGACGACGTCTTCACCGCGGCCGCCGAGCGGGGCGTCGCCGTGGTCAAGGGGAGCGACTTCCTGCTCGAAGGCGGGGAGCACGCGCTGCGGCTGGCGTACTCGGCCGTGACCGTCGAGCAGATCGAAGAAGGCGTGCGCCGGCTCGCCGCCGCGGTCGAAGCGGTCCGGAGGTAACCCAGCCCCGCGCGGAAACACAGGGCGAAGCTAGGGCCTGGTTATAGGGAATGTCTGCCTTGTGGTGGGTCGAGGCGACGATCGGCGACACCTGACGCCGTTTGGACCTCGCCTCGGCTCGACCGATCCCTACAAGGCAGGCCCTTGCGCTTCTTCTGTCGGATTTCTGACAATGTGTCATCACTGCCGGCCCGGGGTTCCCCTAGGCCCGGCTAACGGATCACAATGCTGCGAGCAATCGCTATGCGGTTGACCCCATAAGCAAAACCCCCCGCCCCCATCGGCGCCGGGTGGGCCGCTCGCACCCCCCACCCCCCGACGCGGCCGGTCCGCCCGGCGCCCAAGCCTCCTCCCTCCCCGTGATCAGGGCGTCCCTGCCGCCACCGAGCGGCATCGGGGCGCCTTGATCGCGGATGGCCTCACCTTGCGGCTGCTCGGGGGCGCCCGAGCGGAAACGGTCGGGACGAGTGATGCATAGGAAGATGGGTCCATGGCGCATGAGGGTGCCCCGCGAGCCGAGGGGGGAGGGCGGCCACTGGCCCGCACCTTGGCCGCACCCGTCCGGCGGGCGATGACCAGGATGTTGAGCCCCGCCGAGGGGGCGCCGCGGCGGGAGCACGCGCCCCCCTCGCGCAGCGCGGTCGTCGACTGCGCTCTCTACGTCGACGGCGAGCGCCAGCCCGGCGAGTGGCAGTACGCCGAGGCGCTCGCCGCGGCCCGCCGGGAACGGCAGCGGCACGCCTTCGTCTGGCTGGGGCTGCACGAGCCAGGGGCGGCGGAGATGGCCGACATCGCCGAGACGTACGGGCTGCACGAACTCGCCGTCGAAGACGCGGTGAAGGCGGGGCAGCGCCCCAAGCTGGAGCAGTTCGGCGAGGTCAGCTCGCTGGTGCTGCGTACCGCCCGCTACGTGGGCCACGGCGAGCTGACCGAGACCTCCGAGGTGGTGGAGACCGGGCAGGTGATGCTCTTCATCGGCCCGGCGTTCGTGATCACGGTGCGGCACGGCGACGCGTGCCGGCTCACGCCCGTCCGCGCCGACCTGGAGAGCAAGCACGACCTGCTCATCCAGGGGCCGTGGTCGGTGGCGTACGCGGTGACCGACCGGGTCGTCGACCTCTACGTCGAGGTGGCCGACCAGGTCGAGATCGACCTCGACGCGCTGGAGTCGGAGGTCTTCGCGCGCAACTCGCACGGCCGGATCCAGCGGATCTACCAGATGAAGCGGGAGCTGGTGGAGTTCAAGCGGGCGGTGGTGCCGCTCCAGCGCCCGCTGATCACGCTGACCGCGCAGGTCAACCGGGAGGTGCCGAAGGAGATCCGGCGGTACTTCCGGGACGTGCAGGACCACCTGACGCGCACGGTCGAGCAGATCAACTCGTACGACGACCTGCTCAACTCGGTGCTCCAGGCGCGGCTGGCACAGGTGACCGTCGACCAAAACAACGACATGCGCAAGATCGCCGCCTGGGCCGCCATCGCGGCCGTGTGGACCGCGTTCGCCGGCATCTACGGCATGAACTTCACGCACATGCCCGAGCTGAACTGGACGTACGGCTATCCGGTGGTGCTCGCCGTCATGCTGAGCATCTCGCTCGGGCTGTACCGCTTCTTCCGTAAGAACGGCTGGCTGTAGACGCGGACCGGCGGGGCCCCGGGGCCCCGCCGGTATCCGTCAGTGGCGGCCCTTGGTCGAGTCGACCACGCCGTCGAGCGTGCCGGAGTCGACCTTGCCGGTCCCGTTCATGCTCGGGCTGGCCGAGTCGCCCTTGTCGCCGGTGTCGGCCGCGACCGGCTCGATCGCCTGGTTGGCGTCGTACTCCTGCCACTGCTGCTGCTTGCGGCGGCGCATGACCAGCGCTCCCGCAGCGCCCACGGCGGCGCCGGCGGCGAGCAGCCCGGCCAACATCGGCCAACGCTTGCGGGACATCTGCGACTCCCTCTTGGGCGTGACCGCCCGCATTTTCGTGGCACCGGCCTGGCGTGCCTTGCTCCCGGCCCGCTTGGTGGTGCGGCTGGCCTCACGGGCGCCCTCGGCCGCCGCGGCGGCCAGCGGCGCGAGCGCCGCCATCGTGGACTCCCAACCGTGGGTCGCGCCCTCCTTGACCCGGTGCACGCCGTCAGCCGCACGGGGGCCCATTGTCGCACCGACTCCGCCCGCAGCATGTGTAGCGGCCTGCATGAAGTGATCGAAACTCTCGCCCAGCTCAGCCTTGACCAGCTGGCTACGCGTCTTACGCCGCGCCATTCCGAGCACCGGTACCCACCTCCTCGCCTTTCTACCCCGTCATCCTGCCTCTTCGGATGCCTTCGCACTGCCGGATCGGGCACATGGGAGGATCCGCATGGAACTGACCAACAACTGAGGAGTACCCGTGGCTGACGCTTCCTACGCCACCTTGCACACCAACCACGGCCCTATCCGGTTGGAACTCTTCCCCAACCACGCCCCAAAGACGGTGGAAAACTTCGTGGGGCTGGCTCGTGGTACCAAGCCCTACACCGACCCGCGGACGGGTCAGCCGGGCTCTGGGCCGTACTACGACGGCACGCAGTCGCATCGCGTGATCAGCGGCTTCATGATTCAGATGGGTGACCCGACGGCCACCGGTCGCGGCGGGCCGGGCTTCACGTTCGCCGACGAGATCCACCCGGAGCTGAGCTTCGACCGCCCGTACCTGCTGGCCATGGCGAACGCCGGGCCCGGCTACAACAACGAGGGCACCAACGGCTCGCAGTTCTTCATCACGGTGAGCCCGACCCCGCACCTCAACCGTAAGCACACGATCTTCGGGCAGGTGGCGGACGAGGCGTCGGCGAAGGTCGTCGACTCGATCGCGACCACGCCGACCGCGCCCGGCGACCGTCCGATCAAGGACGTCGTGATCGAGCGCGTGGAAATCGAGGGCTGACAGGTACCTTTGCCTTCATGAGTGAGTCTCCCGTGACCGTGCCGGTCTGCTACCGCCACCCGTCGAAGGAGACTTATGTCCGGTGCGTCCGGTGTGAGCGGCCGATTTGCCCGGACTGCATGCAGGCGGCTTCCGTCGGGCACCAGTGCCCGGATTGTGTGGCCGAGGGACGACGCACCCAGCGGCCGGCGCGCACCGCCTTCGGTGGCAGTGCCGCCGGCCGCGAGGGCTACGTCACCAAGGCGCTGATCGGCCTCAACGTGCTGGTCGCCCTCCTCGGCGTGGCCCTGGCCGGCGGCAGCTCGCTCTTCAGTGGCGGCCTCTTCGCCAACGCCACGCGGCTACAGGCGATCGGCGGCGTGGTCGGCCACGCGATCACCGTCAACAGCCAGGGCGTGTGGATCGGCGAGATCCCAGGCTTCGGCGACGTGTATCCGGGCATCGCCGACGGTGCATACTACCGGCTGTTCACGGCGATGTTCATCCACTACGGCATCCTGCACCTGGCCATGAACATGTGGGCGCTGTGGGTGCTGGGCCGCAACCTGGAGGCCGTGCTCGGGCCGCTCCGCTTCCTCGGCCTTTATCTCCTGGCCGGGCTCGGCGGCAACGTCGCCTGCTACCTGCTCAGCCCGGACAGCCTCGCCGCCGGTGCCTCGACCGCGGTCTTCGGGCTCTTCGCGGCGTTCTTCATCATCCTGCGCAAGCTCGGGCGAGACACGTCCGCCGTGATCGGCATCCTGGTGATCAACATCGTGCTGACCTTCGCCGTGCCGGGCATCTCGATCGCCGGCCACCTGGGCGGCCTGGTTACCGGTGCGCTGGTGGGAGCCATCCTGGCGTACGCGCCACGCCCTCGCCGCACCCTCATCCAGGTGGGCGGGAGCGCCGCGGTGCTGGTCTTCCTCGCGGCGCTGACCCTTTTGCAGACAGCCGCCCTCACCTGAGGTCGTCGCCCGCGCTCCCCTGGGGAGGCGCGGCGCCCGACAGCGACTCCAGCGCGGCGGCCACGTCGGCCGGCGGCGCACCGAGGTCGTACTCGCTGAACAGGTGCAGCGACTCACCCGCGTCGATCTCCAGCATCTCGCTGCGGATGCCGAGGCGGGGTCGGCTGTCGACTCGTACCCGCTCGATCCGCGACCAGGCCACGCGGCGGCGGCCGGCGAAGCCCGCGACCAGGGTGACCCCGGCGGGGTCGGCGGCGAGCCGCACCGGCGCGAGCAGGTCGCGGGCCGCCCAGACGGCGAGTGCCGCGGCGACCACGGCGGCGAGTACCAGGCGGACCACGTCACCGTCGGCGAAGAGGAGGCCGATCGCCAGGATGCCGGCGGCCACACCGAGCTTCGCGGCCGGCACCTTCCACGGCACTCGCCAGCTGAGAGCGTCCATCCGCCAATTCTGGTCCGTGCGGTCGATCCGTCTACGGATCGGGCGCTACTGGAGAGTAATGTCGATGAGTATGAGGGACGCGGTCATCGTCGGCGCGGTACGCACACCGGTAGGGCGGCGCAAGGGCGGGCTGTCCGAGCTCCATCCCGTCGACCTGTCGGCGCACGTGCTGCGCGCGCTGAGCGAGCGCACCGGTCTCGATCCCCGGCACGTCGACGACGTGGTGTGGGGCTGTGTCTCGCAGATTGGCGAGCAGTCGTGGAACATCGGCCGCAACGCCGTCCTCGGCGCCGGCTGGCCAGAGTCGGTGCCCGGCACCACCCTCGACCGCCAGTGCGGTTCGAGCCAGCAGGCGGTGCACTTCGCGGCCGCCGCGGTGCTCTCCGGGCAGGCCGACGTCGTGGTGGCCGGCGGTGTCGAGTCGATGACACGCGTGCCGATGGGCTCCAGCGCGGCGGGGCAGTGGGCGTTCGGCGACGGCGTGCGCGAGCGCTACGGCGACGCCGGCTTCAGCCAGGGCATCGGCGCCGAGATGATCGCCGCGCGGTGGGGCTTCTCGCGCGCACAGCTCGACGAGTACTCGCTGGCCAGCCACCAGAAGGCGGCAGCCGCGCAGGACGCGGGCGCGTTCAAGGAGGAGATCTCGCCGGTCGGGCCGATCGACGCCGACGAGGGCATCCGCCGGGACACCTCGCTGGCGAAGCTGGCCGAGCTGGCCACCCCGTTCAAGGCGGACGGCGTGGTGACCGCCGGCTCCGCGTCGCAGATCTCCGACGGCGCCGCCGCGCTCGCGATCACCACCTCCGACTGGGCCCGCGAGCACGGCCTGCGGCCGCTCGCGCGCATCCACACCGCCGTGGTCGCCGCCGACGACCCGGTCATCATGCTCACCGCGCCGATCCCGGCCACCGCGAAGGCGCTGCGCCGCGCCGGGCTGGGCATCGAGGAGATCGGGGTGTACGAGGTGAACGAGGCGTTCGCCCCGGTGCCGCTGGCCTGGCTCGCGGAGACCGAGGCGGACCCCGAGCGGCTCAACCCCCGCGGCGGCGCGATCGCGCTGGGGCATCCGCTCGGCGGTTCCGGTGCCCGCATCATGACGACGATGCTCCAGCACATGCGCGACAACGGCATCCGCTACGGCCTTCAGACGATGTGCGAGGGCGGCGGCATGGCCAATGCCACGATCCTGGAAGTTCTATAGCCGGCAACCCGCGACATAAGCCGTTAGCACTTCGTTAAACGTGGCATGGACGTGTTCTCACGAACGTTCTTGCCCGCCGCCGCTGAAGCCGGTGTGGCCATCTCGACGGTGAGTCGCCACATGCCCGTCTTCCGGCGGTGCGTGGAGGCTGATGACGCGACGGTCCTGGTCGCCCGCTGCGTCCGCACGGATCGGCCGATGCATGGCGAGTTCCTGCTCCTGCTGACGTACCGCCGGCTGGTGGTAACTCAGGAGACCCGCGTACTGCACCGGCTTCGCCTGCACCTCAACACCGAGATCCGCCATCTCAGCAACGTCACCTGGAACCCGGACCCCCGCATCGGCGCGGTCGAGTTCGCCGCCACGGCGGTCGACGGCGTCCGAGAGCGGTTCTGGATCAAGACCGGTCACCAGAAGCAGGTCTGGCACCTGGACGCCCTGCTCAGCCACGCCTTCCGTCCCCGTGTGGTGGCTGAGCGCGCCCAGCAGGCATCCCGCGTAACAGCGCCAGAAGCGCTGCGCGTGCCGGCTGCCGCCTGACTGAACCCTTTTCGACCGGTCCGCACCTGCGACCACAAGGGGCCGCAGGCGGGTCGAAGAGAGGTTCAGCGGATCGGGGCGCCCCTACTCCCCGTATGGGGTGCCCCGATCCGTACCTTCCTCGAACATTGCGTTGATGTCCGGGCCGCTGGCGTTCGGACATGATGGGGCCGTGGAGCAGAAGGGCCTGGTGCTCGTCGTCGAGGACGAGCGGGCCATCGCCGACCTGGTCCGGATGTACCTGGCCCGGGACGGCTTCGGCGTGCACGTCGAGCACGACGGCGGCGCTGGGCTGGCGGCGGCCCGCCGGATGCGGCCGGTGGCCTGCGTACTCGACATCGCGCTGCCCGGGCTCTCCGGCACCGAGGTGTGCCGCCGCCTGCGCGAGGACGGCGACTGGACGCCGGTCATCTTCCTCACCGCGCGCGACGACGAGGTCGACCGCATCGTGGGGCTCGAACTGGGCGCCGACGACTACGTGACCAAGCCGTTCAGCCCGCGCGAGCGGGTCGCCCGGGTCCGCGCGGTGCTCCGCCGCACTGCCGGGACGCCGGAGGGGCGGCCGCAGACCGTCGGCCCGGTCACGCTCGACCCCGGTCGCCGCGCGGTCACGGTCGGCGGCGCGCCGGTGCAGCTGACCTCCACCGAGTTCGACCTGCTGGCACACCTGATGGGGCGCCCCGGCCGGGTCTTCACGCGGGAGGAGCTGCTGGCCAGCGTCTGGGGGTACGCGGCGCACACCGGCACGCGCACGGTCGACGTGCACGTGGCGCAGGTACGAGCCAAGCTCGGCGCCGGCGCGAGCGTGCTGCGTACCCATCGGGGCGTCGGATACGCCGTCGATGCCTGACCGCCGCGAGCTGACCCAGTTGCTGCCGGTGGTGCGGCGGCGCCCCCTCGGCCGTACCCTCACCGCCCGCGCGGTCCTCTCCGCCTGCGCGGTGGCCGTGGTGTCGGTGCTCGTGACCGCGCTGATCGCGGTGCCGATCGCACTGCGGTCGGTCGACCGGCAGGCGCGCGAGTCGCTGGGCCAGCAGGCCCGGGTCGCCGCCGACCTGCTGCGGCCGCGCCTCGACCGGGGCCGGACGGCCGACGAGGAGCGGCTGATCCGCCAGCTGCGTACGCGGGATGTCGACGTGTACCTGATCCGGGCCGGCGAGCCCGACCGCCCCGGGCTGCCGCCGCAGGTCGTCGCGCGCGTGGCCGCGGGGGAGAACGTCAACGGCCGGCGCGTGGTGGCCGGCCGTTCCTCCATTGTGGCCGGACGTGCGCTGCCGAACGGCAACGGCGTCGTGCTCGCCTCGCCCCGCTCCAGAGGGCTGTGGCGGGAGGTGATGGCCATCGTGTGGCTGCCGCTGCTGGCCGGGCTCGCCGCCGGCGTGGGCGCGGGAGTGCTGCTCGCCCGCCGGCTGGTCCGCCCGATCCGGAACGCCGCCACCGCGGCCGCCCGGTTGCGCGCCGGCGACCGGCGGGTACGCGTACCAGTGGAGTCGCCGCAGGAGGCGGCCGACCTGGCGTACGCGCTCAACGACCTCGCCGCCGCCCTGGCGACCAGCGAGGGGCGGCAGCGCGAGTTCCTGCTCTCCGTCTCGCACGAGCTGCGCACGCCGCTGACTGCCATCCGGGGATACGCCGAGGCGCTCGCCGACGGCGTGGTGGCGGGCGAGGGGGCGCAGCGGGCCGGGCAGACCATGCTCGCCGAGGCCGAACACCTGGACCGCCTCGTGAGCGACCTGCTCGCGCTGGCCCGGCTGGAGGCGGCCGACTTCCCGCTCGCGCCGGCGCCGGTCGACCTGGCCGCGCTCGTACGGGACGCGGCCGAGGCTTGGGGCGGGCGGTGCGCCACCGCCGGCGTGGTGCTCCGCGTGGAGCTGCCCGCGGCCGAGGTGCCCGCGTTCACCGACCCGGGGCGGATCCGGCAGGTGGTCGACGGCCTGCTGGAAAACGCCCTGCGCGTCCTCCCGGCCGGCGCGCCGCTCGTGCTGGCCGCCCGCTCCGAAGCCGCCGGCGCGGTCGTGGAGGTGCGGGACGGCGGGCCCGGGCTCACCGACGACGACCTCGCCGTGGCGTTCGAGCGCGGGGCGCTGCGGCAGCGGTACGAGGGGGTGCGCAAGGTCGGCAGCGGCCTGGGGCTGGCGCTCGCCGCCGGGCTCGTACGCCGGCTGGACGGGGCGATCGAGGCGGGCCACGCGCCGGAGGGCGGCGCCCGTTTCACCGTGACGCTGCCTCCTTACGCACCTCGTACACAAACCTGACGCTCCCCTCGCCGGCCTCGCGGACGCTGTTCCACATGAAACATCTCGGACTGGTTGTGGCGAGCGGAGTGTTGGCGGTCGGGCTGGCCGGGTGCGGCGGCGGGCCGGTGCCGGAGGTCGGGGAGCACGCGGTGGAGGTGGCGGCCGTGATGGGCGCCGAGGGGCAGGCGCTCGCCGCGCTCGGCCTGGACCCGTCGCCGCCGGCCGCCGCGTCGGCGTCGCCGTCCGCGTCGGCCTCCCCCTCCGTCTCGGCCGACGGCAAGGACCGGCGGGAACGGCGTAAGGCGCGGGTCCTGCTCCGGAAGAACGTTCTGCACGGCGAGGTGGTCGTGCGGACCAAGGACGGCACGAGGACGGTCGCGGTGCAGCGCGGCGAGGTGACCGGGATCGACGACTCGTCGGTGACTGTGAAATCCACCGATGGATACACGGCCACCTGGAGCTTCGCCACCGACCTGCACGTCGTACGGCACTCCAGGACCGTGCGGCCCGAAGAGATCACGGCGGGCACGCGCGTCGGCGTCGCGGGAGCCCGGGAGGGGGACGGCTACGTGGCCCGCCTGATCGTGGTGTCGCGCTCCTGACCTGCGGCAAAGCCCTTACGGCGCCCGGTTACCACACCGGGGTGTCCGTTTTGGCGCCCATACACGCGCGCAGAACCCAACCAAGCTAGGCTGATCGGGTTATCGCCAGCGGCCCCTGGAGACACCCCGTGAAGCTCTCGATCCTCATGCCGGTCTACAACGAGGAAGAACGCGTCGCGGATGCCCTCAAGCAGGCCCTCGCCGTCGACTATCCGTGCGAGATCGAGCTTGTGGTGGTCGACGACGGCAGCCGTGACGGCACCGGCGAGATCCTCGCCCGCGCCGACGACGCGCGCGTGCGGGTGATCAGCCACCAGCGTAACGCGGGCAAGGGCGCGGCGATCAAGACGGCGGTGCGTAACGCCGAGGGCGAATACATGGTCATCCTCGACGCCGATCTCGAATACGACCCGCAGGACATCCCGAAGCTCCTCGCCCCCGTGCTCGACGGCCGGGCCACCGTGGTCTACGGCAATCGCACCTTCGGGAGCCACAGCGCATACAGCTTTTGGTACGTGATGGGAAACAAAGCGGTCACCACGGCTGCCAATGTGCTGTTCAATTCCTACATCGGCGATCTCGAGACCTGCTTCAAGCTGATGCCGGTCGCGCTCTACCGCTCGCTCGACATCCACTCCCGCGGCTTCGGGATGGAGGCCGAGGTGACCGGCAAGCTGCTGCGCCGCCGCATCCGCCCCTACGAGGTGCCGATCAGCTACCGCGCGCGCGGTCGCGAGGAGGGCAAGAAGATCACGTGGAAGGACGGCGTCGAGGCGCTGTTCATCCTCGGTCGTGAGCGGGCCCGCCGCCCCGCGTCACGAAGGAGCTGATCGAGCCCCGCAGCCCTACCGGGTCCAGCCCGTGCCACCGCGCGTGGTCCTTGGGGCTGCCGTAGCGGTGCAGGTCCGTGCGCCCGACGCCGAGGCTGAGCAGGCGGTGCGGCAGGTCGCGCAGCGCATCTGACACCACCGCGCTCGACGTGCCGGCCAGATACGGCTCGACCAGCACCACGTCGGTGTGGCCGAGCGCCCGCAGCCCTTAGACGTCAAAGGGGCGCGGCGTGTTGGTGTACGCCACCGTCACGTCCAGCCCTTCCACCGCCGCCAGCACCGTGTCGAGCATCGGCCCCACCGCCACCACCGCGGCTCACCAGCACCGCGCCCGCGCCCTGGTGGTCGAGGTCGAGCTTGATCTGCTCGTACGCCCGGTCCACCACGAACGGCGCGTACGAGTGCACGATCGGCCGCAGCCCGGTCAGCGCCAGCCCGCCCGCCACGCCGAGCATGAGCTGCTCCCGGATGCCCACGTTGACGACCCGGTCGGGGTGGCGGCGGGCGGCCGGTGCGAAGGCGTCGCCGGAGATGTCGGCGAGCACCAGGGCGGTACGCGGGTCGTCGTCCAGCAGTGCGGTGGCAGTGTCCACAAAGGTGGTACGCATCGCGCTCATCCCTTCTTCTCCACGACCGCGACGACGACGTGCGGCGCGGTGCCGGTGTGTGCCAGCAATCCCACCTCGATGGCGTCGTGATCGCGGCCGTCTACTGTGGATGACGTCCAGTCGTGGAAGCGGCCGGCGATCCCGCCCGGCCAACCGTGCGTGGACGACCGGTTGTCGATGACGATCGCGGTGAGGCTGTCCAGGCCGGTCGCGCCCGCGTAGGTGATCGCCTCGTGGTTCGACCCCTCGTCCAGCTCGGCGTCGCCGATGAGGACGTACACCTGGGGTGGAGGAGGCCCTGGGCCCGCAGCCCCAACGCGGTGCCCACGCCGAGTCCCAGGCCGTGGCCGAGCGAGCCGGAGCCGATCTCGACGCCGGGCACGAGCAGGCGGTCGGGGTGGTGCCCCAGCCGGCTGTCCGGGCCGGCGAGGTCGTCCAGCCACTCCTCTGGGATGAAGCCCTTGGCCGCCAGCACGGCGTAGTACGCGGCCGGCCCGTGCCCCTTGGAGAGCAGGAAGCGGTCGCGGTCGGGGTCGTCCATGCGATCCGGCGTGACGTGCAGGACGCGGTCGTAGAGGACCCACAGCACATCCAGGGTCGAGTGCGCGCTGGGCGCGTGTTTCTCGTCGCCCGTGAGCCTCTGGATCAGCTCACCGAGCCTGGTGGTCGTCGTCAGTGCGGTCATAGTGCCAGGGTGCAAGTTCAAGTGAACTTGAGTTCAAACCCGCTATGACCGACGCCTCACGCGGTGGCTCAGTCGATGGTGAGCAGGACCTTTCCCACGTGGTCGCTCACCTCGACGACCCGGTGGGCCTCCGCCGCGTCCCGCATCGGTATCCGGCGGTCGATCACCGGACGGATCGCGCCCGACTCGACCAGCGGCCAGACGTCGTCGCGCACCCCGCGTACGATCGCGGCCTTCTCGTCGTGGCCGCGCGCCCGCAGCGCGGTCGCGGAGATCGACCCCCGCTTGGCCAACAGCGCGCGCAGGTCGAGCTCCGCCTTCGCCCCGCCCTGCATCCCGATGATCGCCAGCCGCCCGTTGGTGGCGAGCGCGTCGATGTTTCGGGCCAGGTAGCGCGCGCCGACGATGTCGAGGATGACGTCCGCCTTGCCGATCTTGTGAACCTCGGCGACGAAGTCCTGCTCGGTGTAGTCGATCGTGTGGTGCGCGCCCAACTCCCGCAGCGCCTCGTGCTTCGCCCGCCGCGCGGTCGTGATGACCGTCGCGCCCAGCGCCACGGCGAACTGGATCGCGAACGTGCCGATCCCACTTCCACCACCGTGCACCAGCAGCGTCTTGCCCGCCAGGTCGGCGCCGATGTTGGACCAGACCGTGCACGCCACTTCCGGCAGCGCCGCCGCCTCCTCCACCGTGAGACCAGCGGGTATCGGCAACGTGTGCTCCGCCGGCACCGCCACCAGCTCCGCGTAGCCACCGCCGCCGAGCAGCGCGCAGACCGCCGCCCCGGTCGCGGTGTCGACCCCACTGACCTCCAGGCCGGGGTACGGCGAAGCCCCCGGCGGCGGGTTGTAGTGCCCCTGCCGCTGAAGCAGATCCGCCCGGTTGACGGCCGACGCCACGGTGCGGATCAGCACCTCGCCGGCGCCGGGCTGCGGGTCGGGCACCTCCGCCCAGGTGAGCACCTCTGGTCCGCCGGCACTGGGGATGGTGATCGCATGCACGGACCCAGTGTCCCACCAGCCCAGTTGGACCCATGGCACACTAGGCACGGCTGCGGACTCGGCGCCGGTTGAGGCCGCGGTCCGGGAGGGTTCGCCTAGTGGCCGATGGCGGCGGTCTTGAAAACCGCTATGGGTGGTGACACTCATCGTGGGTTCGAATCCCACACCCTCCGCTTTCGTCCCTCTGACCAGCACAAACCCGGCGCTCGGCTGTCCGGCCGGGGTCTCACGGTGTCTCGCTGGATCTCGCCGTCGCTCGCTGTTCGGGGGCGCATCGGGGGGAAGCCCGGGCGGCCTCGACGGCCAGGTCCTCGCGGTGGCTCGGTGGCAAGCCGGCTTGCCGGCGCGGCAGCCGATCGCCCCAACCCCGATGGCGGTCGACCACCGTCGCGATCGTCGCGGCGCGGCCTCTTCGTCCCGAACTCCGCGCGGGACGGACCCATGCGGGGGCGGTACGAGGTCAGGTGGCTTGATCCAGTCCGGTCGGGTGGGTTCGGCTGCTGGCGTTGCTGTACTTCTCTGCAGTACTTCGGGTCCTCAGGTCGTCTGCCAGAGCGGACCTGGTGGCGATGGCTGATCGCCGGTTCTCCCGGTCGGCCTCGCCCCCGACTGCGCGCTGTCTCAACAGCCGGTGCCGTCCGCGGATGTCCGGGCCCCGACCGTTTCAGCGCAGCGTCAGGGGCGTATCAGTGGTCGGCGGCACGCTGTACCTCACCGAGGAAGGGAAAAACGATGCTGCTCAGCGCGCGTATGGTCAACCACGGAAGGTCTGCGGCGGTGGTCTGCGCCTACCTGATGGTGGCCCTGTACGTCTATGAAGCGTCCGACGTCGAGTTCACCGCCGAGGAGACGGTGCGGCTGGACCGGCTGGCGTACTCGGCCGAGAGCGGGTTCGTCGCCGAACGGCACGGCGATCTGCTCCAGCCTGGCACGACGGCCCTGCGCCTGGAGAAGGGGGTCTACCACTTCCGGACTGGGCACGATGCCGGGTTGCGGGTGGACCCGGCGGGCGCGGTCACGGTGCGGACCATGGTCCCGTCCGTCCAGCGGGACAGGGACCAGTGGCCGGATCCGCCGCCGCGGGTGGTCAAGAGTCTCCTGGACGACCCATCGGCCCTGCCGGTCGAGGTGACGGATAAGGACAAGTGGCCGGAGCCGCCGCCGCGGGTGGTGGACGGGTTCCCGAGTGACTTGTGGGCCGAACACGCCGTCGCGTTCGCCGCGAAGGGTTCCGGTCGCCCGGACCGGGTTCCCGCGCTGACCGTGCGCTACGGCCATGACCGCTGACGGTCTTCCTGCGGTGGCGGTGCAGATCGGGGCGGGCGTCTTGTCCGCCCCGGAACACCGCGACTGGCCGCCGGCCCGCTCCTACCGTGACACCATCGCCCGGATCGGCAGGCTCTGCGCCGCTTCCGGGATAACCGCACAGCACGAACTCGTCGGCGCCCGGGCGACCCGCGCCAACGTTCGCGCCACGCTCGCGGCGTCGATCGCCGGCCTCGATCCGTACGGGCTGCTTGTGTTGACCTTCGCCGGGCACAGCGAACGCGGCCCTCGCGATGCCGGCTGGTGCCTGTACGACGGCGTGCTGCCCCTCGCCGACGTGGGCAACTCCCTGACCGCCCTCCCCGGCACCGCCGGGGCCATCGTCGTCGCCGACACCTGCTACGCGGCCGCCCTGGCCAGGTTCGCCAAGGTGTCGTGCACGCTGGTGATCCTGGCCGCCTGTGCCGAACACCAGGTGATGCTCGATCGGCCACGGACCGAATTCGTCGAGAGGCTCGAGCAGGCGGTGTCGCCGGGCGGCCGGCGAAATCCGGACTGTGTGAGCTACGCCTGGCTCAAGGAACGGATCCAGGAGGCTACGCCTGACGTGGAACGACCACAGGTCTGGACCAACCGCTCGGCCGCGTGGCATCTCCGGCCATTCGAACTGCTGTCGACGGCTCACCTCCAAGAGTCGCGTCGGCGGATCCCCCGTCGCGACGCGTCACTGTCCTGACCGGGCGCCGAGTGCGTCGAGACCGCCGACACCACCTGGCGGGTCTACTACCGCGACGAGTTGCTCACCGAAGCCGCCCGTACCACCACCAAGAACATCGCTAGATTCAAGGTCCGTAAACCGGAACTGCCGTGTCGTCGAACAGCCGCGATCGATCGCACAGGACAGGTGCAATGAAGATCCCCACAGCGCTGATTGGTTGCCACATCGACCGGACCCCGTTCGACTATCAGGTACGCCTTAGCCTCTCGGCTCTCGATCGCGACGAGGGCTACCGGGTCGACGCCGAGCTCGTCATCGAGACACCATTCCTGCTCTGCGATCGCGACGGCGAATGGCACGAACTCGACCCGGCACCGGCACCGCCCTCGCGCCCGCCCTGGACCTCTTCCGCCGAACCGTCGCCGCCGTCGAAATCCGCGCCAAAGGCGCCCTGCATCTCACCTTCGACGAAGGTGTCCAGCTGCACGTCAGCCCACACTCGCAGTATTCAACACGGTCAACAAAGCGGCGGCGGGCATCGCCGACACCTACGCGGCGGCCACGATTTGCGAGGCGTTGGCGACGAGACTGCCGCTCGTGATGGTGCCAACTGTGAGTACCCGGCTGTGGGGACATCCGGCCTGGGCGGAAACCTGAACGTCCTGCGTGCCGCTGGGGCCGTCCTTGTTGACGTACAAACCGGTGGGCTTGACCTGGCACCGGCACCGTCGGGGTCTGGTGATGAGGTCGCCGCACGGTTCGACCCGCAGTGGATCGTCACGCAGCTCGACCGGCTCATGTCGGCTCTTCGAGGTTAAGCGGGGGTGTGTCGGTGAAGAGCCTCGTGCGCCGGGCGAAGGAGTTGGGCGCGGTCGACGCCCGTTCGCACCTGACAGCAGCGCGACCGGCAGACTTGGCGCGTGCATGTGCTCGTCACCGGCGGCCACGGATACCTCGGCAGTGCCGTCTGCCGTGCCCTCCGCATGGCTGGCCACAGCGTCAGCGTGCTCAGCCGCACGGGGGCCGGCATCGACATCCGCGACCGGGGCGCGGTGGCCGCGTACGTGCGGGAGGGCGACTTCGACGCCGTCTGCCACCTCGCCGCGGCCACGCGGACCCGCGACTCGGCCGTCGAGCCGCTGGCCTACTTCGACGTCAACGCGGGCGGCACCCTCAACCTCCTGCTGGCGCTGCGCCGCCCGGTCCCGTTCGTCCTCGCGTCCAGCAGCGTCGTCTACGGCGGTAGGCACGCCGGCGCGCTCTCCGAGGACCTCGACCCCCGCCCCGAGGGCCCGTACGCGGCCTCCAAGGCCACCGCGGAGCAGATGGTCACCGCGTGCGCGGCCACCGGTGCGGTCGGCGCGGTCGTGCTGCGTTACTTCAACGTCTCCGGTGCGGTCGACGGGCGCGGCGACACCGACACCACGCGGATCATCCCGAACGTGTTCCGGGCGATCACCGGCGAGCTGCCACACGTGACGATCAATGGCGACGGGTCGGCGACCAGAGACTTCGTGCACGTGGCCGACGCGGCGGATGCCATGGTCAAGGCGGTGGAGGGCGCGCGGCTGGGCGAGCACCGGACGTACAACGTGGGCAGCGGCACCGGCGTGAGCATGGCCGAGATCATCAAGTGTGCCGAGGAGGTCACCGGCCGGAGCGTGCCCGTACGCCACAATCCGCCCAAGCCCGAGCCGCTCCGCCTCGTCGCCGACGTGTCCCGGGCGCGCGTGGGCCTGGAGTGGGAGCCGCACCGGTCACGCGTGGATGGCATCCTCACCGACGCCTGGGCGGCATGGCATCACACGCAGCAGGTGTAAGGATGACGATATGAGTCTTGATCGTCCCATTGCGCCGGACCCCTACGAGCTGCTTCCGGCTGTCCCCTCGTTCACAGTCGTCAGCAACGACCTGATCGAAGGTCAACCGCTCGATGTGACCTTCGCCCACGACAGTGTCGGTGGTCAGAACCTCTCCCCGCACCTGGCCTGGTCCGGCTTTCCAAGCGAGACCCGCAGCTTCGTGGTGAGCTGCTTCGACCCAGACGCGCCGGTCGTCAGCGGCTTCTGGCACTGGAACCTGGTCAACCTGCCCGCCTCGGTCACCGAGCTGGAGCGCGGCGCCGGCGCCAGCGACGTGCACGGTGGCTTCCATGTGCGCAGCGACTACGGCGTGCGGGCGTACGGCGGGGCCGCGCCGCCCGCAGGTGACCGCCCACACCGCTACTACTTCGCCGTCCACGCGGTCGATGTCGACGCGCTCGACGTGACGCCCGACGCCTCCAACGCGGTGGTCGGCTTCAACCTGGCCTTCCACACGCTGGCCCGGGCGATCCTGCTGGTGACCTACGAAGTCAAGGCTTGATGCAGCAGCCCGCGCAGATCTTGGGCTGAGGGAGGGTGAACGCGAGACAGCAGGTCTTGCGCTGCACCGTCAGCTCGCCGCTCGGGCCGGGCACCAGCTCGATCAGGTCTTCGACGCCCAGCGTGGTGAGCAGCGTGTCGATGTGCTCCGCGGTCGACCCGGGGAGCACATCGGCGGCGCGCAGGATGCCGTGGGCGATGCCGGAGCTGACCGAGCCGAGCAGAGTGCGCGGGCCGACCCGCACCTGGCCGTGGATCGCGTCCAGCAGCGGCGTGAGGTGGGCGTCGAGGAGCGAGGAGCGCAGCGCGGCCAGCAGGGCTGCCTCGTCGCGGACGACCCGCACCTCGGGGAGGCCGGAGAGGGCCAGCGGGTCGGAGGGGAGCACCGCGACGGCGACCGAGCGGCGGAAGCCGAGGGTCAGCAGCGGTCGCTGGTCTTCGAAGTGCATCAGCACGTCGTCGGGGTGGAGCAGGGGCACGCGCCGCGCCGAGGCCCAGCCGAGCACGACCGGCAGCGAGAGCCAGTAGGTGTACGCCTTCCAGGCCAGCGCCGCGGCGGCGTGCGGCGACGCGCTCCACCGGTGCTTGGCGGAGTCGAGCAGGTCGGGCAGGTGAGTGCCGTCGATCAGCCGGGTGGTGGGGACCCACCGGGCGTCGGATATTTCGGGCACGAGGAGACCGGGGGCCAGGCCCGGCAGGTCGTCTGTGCCGAACATCGCCCGCAGCGTCGATGTGATCGGAGCGAGGAGGTCGGCACCGGCTATGCGGTGTGGCATGATCGTCGTCACTTTGCGTCGCCTCCCTCACGGAGCGCGACGTACGCGGTCAAGCCCGGAAGGTGCCCGGTGCCTCGCCGCGTAAACGTGTCCACTACGCCACATCCCTTTGCTCTCAAAGCCGACGGATCAATCTAGCGTACTAAGGCTAGGCTAACCAGAGAATCGGCTCTGCGTCTCTCTTTCTCCTCACAAGATGTCTACAGTCACACTCCGTGTGACGTCACTTTAAGTAGTGGTGCGATTCGCCTGAGTAGCCATTGGTGCGGTCTGTCAAGGCTTTTGTCGGTAACGCGCCAGTTGACGTTGGCCCACACGGTCCGGAAAGCAGACTGAAAGTCCCGGCCCGAGGTACCCAACAGATGACGACATCGCCCATCGAGCGGGCCGCGGACACGTTCGCGGCCGAGCTAGCCCGATGGCGGGTCGAGCGCAGCATGAGCAAGAAGCAGCTCGCGGCCCGCATGGGCTTCGACCCGTCTTATGTCAGCCATGTGGAAGGACGTCGCCACCGTCCGACCGAGGACTTCGCCCGACGTGCCGAGGCGGTGCTTGGCGCGGGCGGCGCGATCTGGCAGCGCTACCAGGAGTACGACGAGTTGCGGCACGCCCGGTCCTCGCCGAGCCACCGCGACCCGCCCGTACCCGAGCAGTGGTTGCCGCCTGGCACCGGCCTGATCGTGGAGCAGGAGGTGGCGACGCTCTCCTACCGGGAGGGCTCCTACCGGTGCGTCATCCGGCGCGCGCTCTACAACGCGGGCACCGAGCCGGTCACGCGCTACCTGATCCGGGTAGCGGTCGACCGGTACCCCCATGATCCGGAGAAGTCCAACCGGCACCACCGCGACCACCCCCTCAGCTTCGCCGAGCTCGATCTACAGGCGTGGTGTGGCGAGGAGCCGGCTCGGGAGGCGATGGAATACCGGAAGAAGCACGATCGCGACGCGTTCAAGGAGGTCTGGCTTCTCTTCGAAAACTCTGAGGGCCGTTTTCCTCTCTACCCAGGGCAGCGCACCGTGATCGAGTACGCCTACACGGTCAGCCACGACAAGTGGGGCCAGTGGTTCCAGCGCGCGGTGCGGCTGCCGACCCGGCGGCTGACGGTGCGGCTCGACTTCCCCAACTGGCTCGACGCGCAGGTGTGGGGCGTGGAGACGTCGTTGTCGGCCGAGGAGGCGCCGCTGCGCACGCCGGTCAGCCGGCGGGCGGAGGGCAAGCGTACGACGTTCGAGTGGACGACCGAGTCGCCCCCACTCAACGCCCGCTACCGCCTCGAGTGGCGCTTCCGGGGGCACAATGGTCCGCCACCGTCCGGGCTCGCGATCGCCGTACGCGCCAGCGACCGCATGCGCGCGGTGGGGATCGTGCAGCGGGGCGCCGACTCACTGCGGCAGGCGGCCCGGCAGTTCGACCTCCCGCGCGACGAGGCGGACGCCCGCGATGTCGTCGACCGGCTGGTGGCGGCGCTCGACCGGGTCGAGGAGCTGCACACGTTCACCAAGGGGGTGGGTCTGGCCGCGCCCCAGATCGGGCTGCCGTGGGCGGCCGCGGTGGTGCGGCCCGCCGACCGCACGGCCGAGCCGGTGGTGCTGCTCAACCCGCGCGTGGTCGAGTCGTCGCCGGAGACCGACGAGCAGTACGAGGGCTGCCTCTCCTTCTTCGATGTGCGCGGGCTGGTGTCACGCCCACTCGCGCTCCAGGTCGAGCACGCGAAGTGGGACGGCGGGCGGGTGATCACGTCGTTCGAGCTGGGCATGGCCCGGCTGGTGGCGCACGAAATCGACCACTTGGAGGGGCGGCTGTACGTCGACCGCATGGCGCCGGGCGTCCCGCTGGTGCCGGTCGAGGAGTACCGCGAGGCTGGGAACCCCTGGCGGTACTGAGGTCGTGCCGGCGGGCCCTGCTAGGGCTCGCCGAGCGTGTCGTACCGGATGCGCAGCGGCGGCACCTGGAGTTCGGCGAGCGCGCGCAGGGTCGACTTGACCATGGTGGGTGAGCCGGAGACGTAGAAGTCGTGGTCGATCCAGGGGCCGTAGCGGGCCACCACCTCGCTGACGTTGCCCCGCTCGCCCGCGTAGTCCGCGTCCTCGCTGCATGCCGGCACCACCGAGAGCCAGGGGTAGCGCGTGGCGAGCTTCTCCAGGTCGGGCAGGTCGTACAGGTCGTCGCGGTCCTTGGCACCGTAGAAGATGTGTACCCAGCGGTTGCGGTTGAAGCGGGCCAGCTCTTCGACCAGTGCCTTGATCGGCGCCAGCCCGGTGCCGCCGGCCACGCACACGATGTCCCGGCTGGACTTGCGGTCGAGCGTCATCGTGCCCATCGGCGCCGCGATGCGCAGCAGGTCGCCCGGCTGTACTCGGCGTACCAGCGCGCTGGAGACCCAGCCGGCGCCGAGCGCTCGCACGTGGAAGTCGAGTGTGCCGTCCTTGCGGGGGGCGTTCGCGATCGAGTACGTGCGCCACAGCCGCGGGCGGTAGCGGGGCGCCTCCACGCTCACGTACTGCCCCGCGCGGTAGTTCAGCGGATGCTGTAGCGGGCGGAGCGTGAAGACGGCGATGTCGCGCGACCGCCGCTCGTGGGAGACCACCTCGGCGTGCCAGAAGGGCGGGTTGGTGTCGGCCTCGGCGCCGGCCATCATCTTCTTGGCGATCACCGCGTACGCGTCGCTCCACGCCTGCTCGTACTCCACGCCCCACTGCTCGCCCGCGAACGTGCGCAGCGCCTCGATCAGCGCCTCGCCCACCACCTTGTAGTGCTCGGGGCCGACGTGGAACTTGCGGTGGTCCCGGCCGAGCGCGCGCAGGTAGTCGTCGAATCGTTCCGGATCGTCCAGTGTCTGCACCGCCGTCACGATCGCACCGAGTAGTCTGGCGCGCTGTACGTCCATATGAACCGGGAAGAGAGACCGCAACTCGGGGTTCGAGAGGAACATGCGGGCGTAGAAATAGCTGGCGACCTTGTCCTGGTGCTCCTCGACGAGAATCCAGCTTTCCTTCAGGAGCCGCGAAAGGTTTCCCATAGACCCTCTCTCCGTGGTGCGCGGCGCGGATAGCGGTCACGCGTCTGAGGGATGACGTGGAAGTTGCGCGAGAGTGTTCAGACTGCGCACTGAGCGTTGCTGAAGGTCGCACATCTTGTGCGATTTGGTTGATCTTGGTGGCGGTAGGCCCGTCTTTCGCGGCGCGTCGGGCACAGTTATCGGGTGAAGGTTGAGCTAGCCCCGCCGCCCACCGGCCGCGCCTACACCACTCGCCGAAACGAGGTGCTGCTCGTCCTCGGCGTCTCTCTTGGACAGTCGGCCGTCTATGCGCTCGTCTCCATCACGGCCAAGCTGACCGCCAGCCGCCCGCTCTCCCAGCAGACGGCCACGCTCAATGCCTCGCAGTCGCCGCGGCCCTATCTCGACCTCACGTACCAGCTGCTCGGGATCTTCTTCGCGCTGGTCCCGGTGCTGCTGGCGATACACCTGCTCAACCGCGACCGCGACGCGCGCGGCACACTCGGCCTGGACGCCCGGCGACCCGGGTTCGACCTGGCCTGGGGCGCGGCATTGGCGCTGGTGATTGGCCTGCCCGGCATCGGCCTCTACGTTGGCGCCCGCGAACTCGGCGTCAACGCGACGGTCGTGCCAGCCGCCCTCCCCGAACTGTGGTGGGCCGTGCCGGTGCTGATCCTCGCCGCCGCCCAGAACGCGATCCTCGAAGAAGTGGTGGTTGTCGGATATCTGATGACTCGCCTAGAGGAGCTTGGTTGGCGGGTACGCGCCATCATCGCAACGAGTGCCCTACTCCGCGGCTCGTACCACCTGTACCAGGGATTCGGCGGCTTTGTCGGTAATGCGGTGATGGGCGTGATATTCGCCTTCTTCTACCTGCGAACGAAGCGCGTGCTGCCCCTGGTCATCGCGCACACGCTGCTGGATGTGGTCGCCTTCATCGGCTACACACTGGTACGCGACCACGTGAGCTGGCTCTAGCCTGTCGCTTTGTCCCCACGCGGCGGCCGGTCCGGGCACGCGCGTTGGTGGCGGACGGCTGCGCGGTCGCGGCTGGCCCCGTCAGGCGTGGCGGTAGTGCGCGCGGGCCCGGTAGGCGAGCCGCTCCACCGTCGCGGCGGCCCCCACCGCGGCCGTCACCGGCACCACCCCTGGCAGCCGCCGCCGCACCAACGTCCGCACCGCGAGCCATCCGCGTGCCTGGTTGGAGAGCGGCATCGCCAACCGCCAGGCCGCCTCGGCCGCCCGCAACATCGGCGGCCCCTCCGCCTCGATGTCGGCGTCGGTCGCCCGGGCCAGCGCCGCCCGCGCCATCTCCGCCGACGGATGCACCCCGACCAGCACCAACAGGTCGACCGCCCGCTCGTCGTCAAGCGGATCGTGCCCGTAGGCCGCCGCCAGGTGCAGCACCAACCCCGCCTGCGCCCATCCGATCGCCGCCAGCTCGGTCACCGGCGTCAGCAGCCCAAACGCGGTGGCCACCGCCCCACCAGCTCCCGCCATCCGGACAAACCGCCGCGTGGCCAGCCGCGCCAGCCCATCGTCGGTAGCCGCCGGATACGCCGCCCGCGTCTGCGCCGCCCAGTCGCGCGCCCGCGGCCCGAGGGCCCGCACGGCCCCAAGAGCCAGGAGCTCCGGGGCATGTCCAGGCCGATCGAGCAGCCGCGGCCTGGTCACCGGTCCATCTCCCGTCTTGGTACGAGCTACAACCGACCCCTCAACCAGAGCGACTGCCGCTCGTGCCGTCTCGGCGGTGTGCCGGTCGCCGGTAACCCCGACCACATCCGGCGCTGCCGCCCCCGCGTCGTCGCCACTGTCCGCGGGCCCGTCCGCACTGGCCGGTACGGCTACCGGGTCTGGCGAGGTACCGGTGTCCGGTGGCTCAACGGTGCTCGCCTTGTCGGTAGCTTCGCCGGTGGGCTCGGTGGGCTCGGTGGGCTCGGTGGGCTCGGTGGGCTCGGTGGGCTCGGTGGCGCTGGTAGGCGTCGTGGCGTCGGCGGTCGCGGGCTCGGCGGCGTTCGTTGGCTTGGGGGCGCGGGTTGCCTTGGTCGTGCTGGCTGCCTTGGCCGGGCGAGCGCGCGTTGCCTTCGCCGGCGCGCCCGCACCGGTCCGCTTGGCCGCGCGCGCTCGCGGCGCCGCCGCCGATGCCTCCTTGCTGGCCCGCTTGGCAGGCCGGGCGCCGCCCGACGCGCCGACGGCCTCGCCTGGGTCGCCTGCGCTGGCCCGCTTGGCAGACCGAGCGACCGGTGGGTCAGCGCTCTCGTCTGTGGCAGGTGGTGTGCCGGCTGGAGTGCGCGCCTCGACCGGTGCCTGCAGCTCCTCCGCGCCGGCACGCTGTCGCGGCGGCTCGGCCGGTGCTTCTGCGCTGGCCCGACCGATCGCCCCAGCATGTGGCGGCTCGGCGGCATCAGAGTGCGTCTGCGGCAGCTTGTCAGCGTCAGAGGGCGCCGCGTTACCGGCTCGCGGCGACTCATCCGTAGCAGAGCCCGTCGCGCCCGGGCTTGAGAGCGCCGCGACCTGAGGTCGAGACGGCGTGGCCGCCTTTGTGCGCTTTGTCGCGCGGGATCGGGGAGGCTCGTCCGCCTCCGAGCGCTTTGTTACCCGGGCTCGTGCGGGCGCGTCCGCGTCTGGGCGCTTGGTGGATCGCCCGCGCGCCGGCTCCGGCGGCTCATCCGCGCCGGCTGGCTGAGCCGGGCGCTCCCGGAGAGGCGCCTCGCCCGCGGACTCTCCCGGCCTCACCTTCGCTTCGGAAGGTGCCGACGCCGGCGGATCTGCCGGGGCCGCCTTCCGCGCCGGCCGGGCGTGCCTCGGCGGCTCGCCGGGCGGATCTGCCAGGTCGGTGGGCGCCTGGAAGAGCACCGAAGGCGCCGGCCGCTTCGCAGGTGGGCGCCGAGGTGGCGGCGCGGATGCCGGCTCCTCCTCGGGTGGGGTGAAGGCAGCCTTGGACGGGCGCGGGCGCTCCCGCCGGCCGCCCTTGCGCTGCTCCTCCTCCATGACGACGGAGCCTAGTCCGGATGGGCCCGCTTCACCTCCCGGAAACCCAGCCACCAAGAGCCCGCGCCGCTTTGGCGCAAGAACCAGCCGCACGGTATCCTCGGCGGGCGGTGGTCTACGACGGCCACCTGGGAGACTTCGCCTAGTCTGGTCTATGGCGCCGCACTGCTAATGCGGTTGGGGTTTTACCGCCCCTCCCGGGTTCGAATCCCGGAGTCTCCGCGCCAAGGCTGGTGTGTATGCTGGTCGAGCACGAGCGCCCGTAGCTCAATGGATAGAGCATCTGACTACGGATCAGAAGGTTAGGGGTTCGAGTCCCTTCGGGCGCGCAGCAGGTCAAGGGCCGGATCCTCGCTTCTGAGGGCCGGCCCTTGATCACGTTGACCCCCAGGTTTGACCCCAGCGCTACTCATCGAAGAGGAACCCAAGCCGGTCGACCGCCCCGCGCTGGATCTTGCGGGTCGCCTCGATGTAAATGGTCTTGGTCACGGTGGGCGAACTGTGCCCGAGCACGTCCTGGATGTTCTCGATCGGCACGCCCTGGTCGTAGAGCAGCGTCGCGCATGAGTGCCGCAGATCATGAAACCGGATGCGCGGCACGCCGGCCCGCTCGCACAACCGGTCGAAGTGCCGGTTCATGTTCCGAGGCTCGACCGGCGTGCCGATGCCCGTCGTGAAGATCAGCCCGTGCTCCTTCCACCGGTCGCCGGCCGCTTGGCGCTCGCCGGCCTGCCGAGCGCGGTGTTGCCGAAAGACGTCGACCAGCGCCGGCGGCAACGCGATCTTGCGATCGGACCCGTCCGTCTTCACCGGCCCAACCGTGAGCTGCCCATCAATCCGCTGGAGCGTGCGCTCGATCCTCAGCACGCCGTCGACCAGGTCGAGGTCCGCCCAACGCAGCGCCAGCGCCTCACCGCGCCGGAGCCCGATCGCGAGCGCCACCGAGTAGAGCGCGTACCACCGATCCTCACGGGCCGCCTTGAGGAACCTCTTCGCCTCATCCGAGGTCCAGGGCGTGAACTTCGGCCGGTACCGGTGCGAGATGCGCAGATTCTTCGCGGCGTTGGATGCGACCAGCTCCTCCACGACCGCATCCTGGAGCGCCGCCCGGATCAGCCGATGCGCGTAGCGCACTGACCCGTCGGACAGTTGGGAGTCGCAGCACTCCCGAGGCTTCTTCGCACAGCAGCGCGCGGCCCGCCCCTGCTCGACGCGTCGGGCGTCCTTCTTCAGCGCGCAGCACTGGCAAACGCTCTTGAGCCGGTTGAGGAACGTCCGCACGTCGGACGGCCGCAGCTTGGCGAGCTTCTTCGACCCGAGGTATGGGATCACGTAGGACTCTGCCAGCCAACGGTAGCTGGCCATTGTGGACGGTCGCACGCGATGCTGGGCGATCTCAACGAGCCAGTACCTCAGGTACTCCTCTATGGACTGGTTGGCCACAGGAAGCCGCACGCCGCCCATGTTGTCAGCCTTGAGCTTCGTCATCAGCTCATGGGCTTCCTCCCACGTGGCGCCGTAAACGCTCTTGCGAATTTCGCCGCCATCGGTCGTGAAGAGCCAGACCCGCGCCTCCCAACGGCCGTCCTTGCGCTGGCGGATCGATCCCTCGCCGTTGCGGCGGTTGCGCCCACGACGCCCCGCCCCTGGGTCGTCAGGTGTTCCCACGGTTGTACGCATCAGGCAGCCTCCTCGATTCGTTCCGCGATGTACGCCTCCACCGAGGAGGCAGGGATGCGACGGCAACGCGTCGCAACGACCACCGACACGAGGCGTCGCTGTTTGACCAGCCGGAACACCGTCCAGCGCGACACAGCCAAGAGGCGCGCGGCCTCTTCCAAGGTCAGCAGCTTCTCGATCTCTGGGCTCCTCTCTCCGTCATGCCGCTTGTGGGGTGATGTCGTGAGCAGTTGCCGAAAGGTGTTGTCTGGCTTGGCGCAGCTCTGTTCGCCATCGGATGCGTGCGGAGACGGCCCGGAGGATCCGGTGTTCAAGCGGAGGGATGTCCGGGTCGTCTGGCCGCGCCAGCTCGAAGGCGTACCTGTCCGCCGGAGGCTGTTCCTCGGTGTCGGCTAGGCCGCCGCCGAGGATGGTCCGGATCCACGCGCGGTTGTCCGCCCTGTGATCAGCCAGGGTCTTGCCGGACCACTGCCGTGAGACGAGCACTCGCCGTCCGGTGAAGCCGAGGGTGGTCCGCTGGTGCACCTTGCCGGAACAGCGCCCGGGCGTCAGGCCCGCCTTGACACCATCCGGCTGAACGCCGTAGAGCAGCCAGTTGGCGCACGTCGGCGAGCAGGGGAGCGTGGACAGCTCTGTGTGGAGCCGGTCGAAGTGCGCTCGCTGCGCGTCCGAGTGTGGAGCAGCGTGCTCGGTCAGATCCTTCGTGACGTACTTCGTCACGTACCGGATCGCGCGTTCGCTGTCCTTGCCACCTGCCTCGATGCCGCGCGCGTCGATCCGGCCGAGGTGCGCGACGTACGCCGGCTCAGCGTCCGGCTCTTCCAGGTCGTCCAGCGCCTCAGCCCAGGTCCGCAGTGGTTCCTTCGTGCGCGGGTCGATGTAGGCGCCCTGGTCGGTGTCCCAGACCGGAGGGCAGTCCACCGTGTACATCGGTTGGTCGAAGGCTGGCCACCAAACTTGGTGATAGGTCGCTGCGGCTACCTGCCTGAGCAGTCGTCGGGGAAGAGTGCCGCGGATCGCGAAGTGCGCGTGCGGTGCGAGCCGGCGTTGGAGTTCCACCGCACCGGCGTACTGGACGTTCCACCCGGCCGCCCGGCGTAGGTTCTGCCACCAGCGATCCAGCACGCGGGCGAAGTGGATGGCGTCGAGCGCGGCCCGCCGATAGTCGTAGCCTGCGGGGTCGATCGGCGTGCCGAGCACATCGTCTCGCTGGCTGTGCCGGGTGCCGCATTCGCAGGGCAGGACGTAGGCGCCGCGCCGGATGTGCTGGTGCACCGATCCATGCGAGTCGAGGGTGAGCGTGACCAGCATCGACGGCCGGTAGGTCTTGCCCGCCTTGCCGGCGAAGACGCGGCCCACGGTGCGCGCGTCGACCGGCAGCCGAGGCAGATCTGGGCTGTCCTGCCGCCGCCTGGTGGATCGCTTCCGGCGCGGTCGGTGGTCGTCCCGGTCGCGCGGAGTCAGGTGCCCGCGCAGGCTGGACTGTGCCAGGTGTTCGTCTACCTCGGCGATCCCACCGTCGATGTCAGCGAGTTGGGCGGCCCGCTCATCGAGTGCCATCGGCTCGTACATGAGCTGTTCGCGGGCGAACTCCAGATGCGCCCGGTAGCGCACCAGCTCCAACGCCTCACCGGTAGGCCGGTCGGGTTGGACGGCCGGTTCGTCGGCCAGGTGCCACCCCTCGCGGATCTGCTGGATGCGAAGTCGCCGGTTGCGTTCGGCGCAGGGCTTGCACTTGGTCGCCAGCCGGGCACCGCACGGCACCTCCACGGCCTCAGTGAGGCCGGTCTGCGTGTCGGTGCGCCGCATGGCAAGCGGGCGGACACAGACGCCGTGCTGTTCGGCGAGGAGCCGCAGGGCGTCTTTGGCGAGGGGTTGACGCATCCGAGCGGCCCGAGAACCCGGCCGTGGATCCACCGGGTGCGGAGCAGGTTGGGTCACTGATCACCTCCGGTGGTAGCCGTGGCATTGCGAATCACGCTTGACCTCCTAGCTGATTGCTATAGCGGTCACTTGACTTGTCGAGTTGTCAACAAGCATAGCTGCGGATCGCCAAACGTCGAGGAATTTCTATCGCCGCCCCCGGTCGTCCCTGATCGTGCCTGGTCAGCGTGTTACGAGGTCCCAGCCGTCGAGTGGTCAGCGACCCGTACTGACCTTTGGACGGTAGGTCTCGAACGCATCCCGTAGGGCGCGTGCCTCGGCGATGCCCGCCTGCTCTACGCCCGCCAGGATCTCGGCCGCCCGCCACCAGGTAGACGGCACCACACGGCCAGAGGTGATCGCCGCAGTAGCGGCAGCCGCCGCCTCGTCCGGCTTGTCGGCCGCGAGAAGCGCGACGCCTAGGTCGAGGCGCGCAGTGGCCGCGCGGCGAGGCCGAACCACACCATCTGGAGCGGACTCCAACTCCGCGATGACAGCACGGGCGTACTCCTCCGCGCCCGGATCACCCACCCACGCAAGGGTTGTAGCCGTGTATGACAGCGCCTTCGCCGGGTCGTACTGGTAGTGATGCTCCGGCCGTTCCGGGCGCGCCAGGGGTGACACCAGGTGCTCCACGCGCATCAGCGCGTCGCGCGTCTCCGACGCCTTGCCCATACGCGCCCAGGCGCGGCCCTCCTGAGCAGTCGCCTGGATGTGCGCCGAACTGCCGCGCGGCGCGGTCGCCTGGGCCTGTCGCGAGAGGTCAACCGCGCGGCGGTAGTCCCCCACGGTCAACACCTCCCAGGCCCGGGTTTCGAGGATCCACGCCTGGATCTCGGCGTGCTCGGCGTGCTCAGCCATCTGCCGCGCTGTGCCGAGGTACGCCCCAGCCGCCACCCGATGGCGCAGGTCGATCCGAAGCGTCGCAGCGAGCAGGGCCAGCCACCCGCCGGCCACCAGGAGGCGACGGTGCTGGTCGAGCGTCGTACGTCCGTCGAGAAGGCGGACGACGTACTGAAGCTGCCGCTGAGTGCGAGGGACAAGCTGCTCCGGCGGAGTGGTCGCGTAGGCCATCGCGAGGCCATCCACCGCGGCCTCCAGCCGTTCCAGCGTCTCGGCCCCGACATCGGTAGCCATGACACGATTGGCCAGCTCGACGGCATCTAGGCCGTCCTCATCGATCGCCGAGGGGAACGCGGCGGCAGTGACGAGCTCGCCATCAAGGTCGCCCGGTAGCACGCGTGGGGCCAGGCCGAACGTCATCCGCGCGTCGTCTGGCGCCCCGAGGCCATCGAGAATCCGCTCGGTCACGTCGAGCGCGGTGATCTGTCGAGACCCGCTCATGATGGTGCTGACCTGGCCCTGGGTAGCGCCCACAGCGATCGCGATCTGCGTCTGGCTGGCACCCGCGTACTTCGCGACCAAGCGGAGCAATGCACCGAAATCCCGCTGACGGAGCGCTTGGCCAACGTCGTCGCGGCCCCAGAAGCCAGCCGGTATACGCAACGGCTCGAACGCCCTGCCGCCCATCGATCACCCCCAGGCCATCGACTTTCGCCCGCTGGATCGGCCTCGCCAACAGTCAGGGTACCCGGTGCCTATGAAGTCTGGTAACAGACCTGTGGGGCGCCTAATGTGCTAGCGACCCTACAGCAATCCACGTTTCTGCGCCCATTCCTCGACCTTCTTGCGAAGATAAAGATCAAAGTTGGGGTGGGTCGATATCGCACCGTACTGCGATTTTGACTTGAATTTGTGTCTCAAGATTGAAAGGGCTTGTTCTGGCGTCTCGGCTCTTTCTACTGAGAGACTACCGCCCACGACGCCGTTGATGCTTAGGAAGTGGCTCCTTTGGCCTGCGGAGTCATGTTCATGATCCGCGATCGCAGATCGGAGAAGAGTCGTCGCTGTCCTCGGATCGTTGGATGGCTCAAAGCGGCCAAAGTCTGAGAGCCTGAACCATTCAACCATACGACCAGCAAGCCTAGTGCGCCCATGATCTTCCGCGATCGCTGCAATCGCTCGGAAGTCAAAGTCACCTTGCATCGTTGGGAGCGCGGTCCCGGATGACGTAAATACGCGTCGCTCGTTACCTTCGCGGAAAGAGAAACAGAAGCCGGGTTGGAGAAGGCGTCGGAGCCTCATCAGTGCGGCTGAGGTAGAGACGTTGGTGTCGTCCAACCCATGGAGAATGGTTGGCATATCCATCTGCGTGAGCAGTGGAGTGATGAACCTATCCGGAATCAAGAGATATGATGCAAATCGTGTCGCTTCCGCCTCCTGCTCCTCAAGGCGGCGAGGGGAGCTGACTCGCTCGGTTCCGACAACTGGCCGAAGGGGTTCAACCTCGAATTGGCTGGCGTCAGGATTGCATCCCACGACGCCGATGTGCCATCCCATTTGAATGTGACCTAGTTCGTGAGCCAGCGTAAAACGCTGGCGCCTCGAATGCAGCTTCGCGCGAAGAAAGATTGTTGGCCGCTCCCTCAAAAGCCCGACGACCACAGCGTCGCAGTCCGTATAGGGCCAGTCCTCTTCAACGATGTCAGCGTACATAGACACTATGCCTGCAATATCGATGGGCGGGACGAGATTTAAGCGCTCTACTATGGTAGCTGCCAAGGAGGAGGCAGGTTCTTCCGCGCAGCGCAGAGCCCAGGCGCCGAGATTAGTGAGTGTCATAGGTTACGCTGGGACGCCTCGATCTGACCCCGCTTAGCAAGCCATGAAAGCACGCGTTCAGCATCCGAGGAGTCGCGTGAGCGCGCTGCCGCACCCACGGTCTTAGCCTGGCGCAATACCTCGGAAACCGATTGTTCGGCACGTCGGGCGGCGAGGATAAAGCGCAATGACGAAGGCTGCTCGCCCCATAGACGATATTCGTCCCAGGACATACCTAAGAAGTCATGCAGCTCCATCGAGGCTTCTACAGACTCAGGGGGAGCGTCATGCCAACGTTCGATATAGTCGTGTATGTCCGTCATCAGGACACGTCCGGCCAAGACGTCGTCAACGAAGGATGATCTAGGCAGGCCCCTCCTGGACCGGCGTACCAGCTTAGACATCTATCCTCCTTCCCCTGCGAGCTGGCTTGATAAACGCCCCAGTGTACACGTCCGCCACACCGATGTGGCGACCTCGAGAGTTGAAGACTTCTAACTCGCAGTGTTGCCCGTCGTACGTGTACAGGTTGCCGTCTCGGCTCCGCCAGCGACGCTCCCCGTTACGGGCGCCGAGGTAGTCAAGTTGATCAACGTAACTCGGTCGGGGTAGGGGTGTATACGACAACGTCAGTATGGCTCCGATCGCACCACGGCGGTAGAGGCGCGCCGACGAGGACGGTGAACGGGGTGATCGCGCGGCACCAGAGTGTAACCTCCCGGAGAGTTTGTGCCCAACATCACTGACAAGCGCTCTTTGGGTTTGGATCCCGGAATGCCCGCAGCCTGTCGTGGAGGCGTCAAGCACGGCGGAGACGCTGCCGATTTCGTCTCTTCTGGATCAAGGCGCCGCGCGAGCGCGGCGCACCGTGCCCGCTCGCGGATCGCCCTGCGGGCGGACCTCCGGCCCGTCCTCGGGCGCCCGCGGCGGGCCGCACCTGGGGCTGCGATCCGAGGACGGCAGGATGCCATGCTTGACGGACAACTGCACAGCGTCCGCCGCGTGCGGAGTGGGTCGGGGGCCTGTTCGACTCAGGTACCGACGCCACAGTCGTAGCGTGCTCCATTTTCGTCCTGCTGTCCGTTCAGAGGTATCTGACCGGCGGTCCCACGAGCGGTAAGCGCTCGGTGAGTCCGACGGCCGGGGGAAGGGAGCGGCCGATGGTAGCCAAGGTGCGTAGGACCGCGACGAGTCTGCTCACGAGCCTGTATCAGGTTGGCTGTGGAGTCGTAGGGGGACTCCTGACCCAGCCCCACGCGCGGCGGGCGCTGACGCGCCCGAGGAGCGTAAGAGCGGGCGCTTTGGCTCCGGGACAGCCGAGGACCATCCGCAGGTTGCGGTCCGTAGGTGTGAAGGTTGAGAGCCTGTTCGTCCCGCCCACCATCGACCCAGGCAAGCCGAGCAGACCGGCGCCGGGACCGCCAGCCTTGATCGATCCACTTCCGCTCGTCTCGTAACGGCGGCCCCGGCGCCGGCCCGCTCCCCAATGGGTGGGTCGACGGCAGACGGGACGAACAGGCGCAGGGCGTGTACGCGGTAAGCCGCCGCGCCGGCAAGCCGCCCCGGACCTACGGCCCGGGGCGGTAACCCACCCGAACGCCGGACAACCGCGCACTGCTCAGACCACGGACCAGAGGCCGACGCCCACTGACCCCACCTTGACCCCAGCAAGCCGCTCCATCGGGCCGACGAATGCACCGCCGGTCCGATGTGGAGCGAAGGCGAGCCCCGGTCGAACGTGACAGAGACTCGCCTACGGATCAGAAGGTTAGGGGTTCGAGTCCCTTCGGGCGCGCAATGTCATCAGGGCCTGACCTGCGGGAAACGTGGGTCAGGCCCTGATCGCGTAGGTCCCGGAGGTGATCGTGTGCGGGCTCCGTCCGCGCCCACGCAGTTCCAGGCAGCGGCGAGCGGCCGTGCCTGCCCTGGTACGGCGGATGCGTTGATCGTCGGTTCCGGGGCTCGGACTCGCTCCAGACGGGCCGGTGATCGCGCTGTGCTCCGATGAGCCTCGCACGCCTCGGGCACCGGAGGATCACAGCCGGCGCCACTTCAAACGGTGGCCGTCCCTGCGACCTCGCTACTCGTGCGACTCGCGCAGCCATCCGAGTGGAACACGGGGGCAATAGCTTGCGCAGCCCAGTGACAGTGGATCGAGCAGTTTCAGGGCCGACTCTATGAACCGCCGACGGTGACCGTCGTGTGGCGGTAGTTGCCGGGTCCGGCCATGCGGTCGAGTGTGCGCAGGATGCGGGTGGGGTTGTCGTAGGGGCCTTGCTGGAAGTCTGGCGTGCCGTGGTTGCCGAAGGTGATCCGGCTGGGTGGCTCCCAGGTGTCGAGGTGCGGCGTGGCCTGGCGAAAGTCGTGGTGGGGGTCGAAGCCGAGCCTGCGGGCGTACTCCACAGCGCCGAAGACGAGGTCTTGGGCGAGCGAGAGCGGGGCGGCCAGGGGGGCGGTCGGGTAGGCGGCGAAGAAGTCGGCGAGGAACTCGGGCAGGTGGCGGCGGCCGACCACGGTGGGGGCGACGGCGTTCTTGACGCCGAGGCAGTAGGTGTCGACGAGGTAGCCGCAGACGCTTACGTCGGTGTGGTCGTGTTCGCGGACGACCGCGATGCTGGCCAGGCCGGCACCGTGTGCGAGCGGTGGCAACTCCTTGTCGTCGATCCAGTCTGTGGGCCTGTCCTGGATGGTGAGCCCGTTGCTCCACTGGCGGGTGATCCAGCAGCCGACCAGGGGCTTTGGCTCGGCCGCGGCGCGGTCGGGACGCTCGGCGCGGACACCGCGGACCAGGGCGGTGACCTTGGCTCGAGGTACGCCGAGGGCGCGGGCGATTTGTTTGGGTGTGTTACCGGCCGCGCGGAGAGCCTGTGCTCGGGTCTTCAGATCCTCGGCGTTCACGCCGAGGATCCTCATGGCTGTCGCAGACGGTGTCAAAGGTGTGGTCACCCGACCGGGTGCGGCGGGTTGTCGGTCCCGCTCGGTAGGGTGGGCGGCGTCATGGAGCAGACGCGGACACCTCGCCCGGCATTCGGTCTCGATGTCTTCGGTCTCGACGATCGGATGCGGCTTTTCGGATACGTGACGGCTGACAACCGGCTGGCGTATCTGTGGGTGTTGCGCGCCTTTGACGCCGCCCGGGCCAACTACCACGTGCTCCTGCACACATCTGATGTCGGAGCGGCGCTCTCCGGCCTGCACGACACGCACGATGAGTGCCCAGACCCCGCCGACCTGGAGCTGCCCCGACTGCTCGACGCGCTGGTGGAGTGGGGCGTGCTCGACCGCAGCCAGGATGGCACCCGCGCGACCACACTGGCCGAATACCGCAATCGGCATTCGGTGTACCAGTTCACCGAGGCGGGCTTCCGCGCACACCGCGCGGTCGAGAGCGTGCTGGCCGCGACCATGGATGACACGACCCTCTCCCGCCTGGTCTTCGCCGACCTGCTCGCCGACCTGGCGGCGCTCGCGTCTGCCAACGCGGCGGGCGACGCGGAGGATGTCTACCGCAAGCTCAACCGGCTTGACCGGGCGCTGGCCGACATCGCCGAGCGGGCCGCGCGGTTCTATCACATGCTTGGCGACCTGAGCCGCACCAATGACAGCCGTCCGGAGACGTTCCTGGCGCACAAGGACGCCCTGCTGGCCCACCTGCGCGATTTCCACGACGAGCTCCAGCGTTACACGCCTCGGCTGCGTGAGGCCGTGCATGCGGTCGAGGCCACCGGGCTGGAGCGGCTGATCGAGGCGGCCGCTGAGGCGGATGAGCGGATCTTCCGTACGCCAGCGGAGCGCCTGGCGGACTGGCAGCGCCGCTGGGATGGGCTCCGATCCTGGCTGGCGCCGCCCGGCTCCGACCAGCTCAGTGAGGCCGACCGGTTGGCCGACGCCACCATCTCCGCGATCGGTGACGTGCTGGCGTTGCTGCGGCGGGTGACCGAGGCGCGCCGAGGTGGCGTGAGCCGGGAGTCGCAGCTTCGGCATTTGGCCGCGTGGTTCACGGCGGTGAGTAGCCAGGAGGCCGCGCACGCGCTGTTCGACGCGACCTTCGGTCTTGGCGGTCCGCGGCACGTGAGCGTGGCCCATGGCGATCCCGAGGCGATCCCGACCCGCCAGTCCTGGTGGGATGCGCCGGCGGTGGAGCTGTCCCGCACGCTGGTCGAGGCCGGCCGCGCGCCCGGTCAGGGCAATGGCCGTCCTGCGCGCGTGGAGAGGTCGTCGGAGTCGCGGGCCCGGCTGCGCCAGGACCAGCTCGCGCGGGAGCGGCGGTCGGCGGAGGCGGCGGCTGGCCTTGTCGGCCTGGCGCTGGGCGACCAGCCGCTCGACGAGGCCCAGACGGCGGTTCTGCTCCGGATGCTCGACATCGCGTTGGCGGCCCGGGTATCCGGGCGCACGGCGGTGGCGCTGGCCGCCGCGGCGTACGGCATCCGGCTCACCCTGACCCCGGCCCCCGGTCGGTTCACCGCGGTGCCGGCCGCGGGTGGCACGTTGTACCTCGACGGATTCGTCCTTTCGATCGACACCGCCGACCACACCGCCGCGCGCGAGCGGGAGCTGGTCGGGGTATGAGTGACGGCAGGTTCGCCAGGGACGTCTCCGAGTTGGAGCTCGGTGACTACCAGCGAGCCGTGCGGCTCGTCCTCCGCCACCCGCTGATTACGGCGAGCTGGCCCGACGACAAGGCCCTTTCACGGGTACGCAGGTTTGGTGCCGCGCTCCGGCAAGACCTCGCCGACGCGTTCGGATACCGGCTGGAGCTCCACGGTTCGACGGCCCGGCTGGTCCGCGCGCTGGACCAGATCGACGCGACGCAGCGGGCGGTCTCCCGCACCGATCGACCCTTCGACCGCCAGCGGTACGCCTACCTGGCGTTGTGCCTGGCGGTACTGGGCCGAGCCGGCATGCAGATCGCGTTGAGCGAGCTGGCCGAGTGGGTCGCCGCCGACGCCGGCCGGATCAGCGGGCTGGGTCTGGACCCGGATCGGGGCGCTGACCGGCGCGCGTTCGTCGACGCGGTCGGCTGGCTGGAGGATCGGGGCGCGTTACGGCTCGCCGATGGGTCCAGCGCGGCGTGGGCGAGTGATCCGGGAGCCGGCGAAGCTCTGTACGACGTGGCGCGGGACGTGGTGTTCGCGCTGTTCCGGCCGAGCCGCGTGCTGCAGCATGTCGACTCGGTGTCCGCGCTGCTGACGCGTTCGATCGCCAACAGCGGAAACGCCGAGCGGCGCGCCGCCGCGCAAGCTGCCCGCCGGGCCGTCGTAGAACGCCCGGTCGTCTACTACTCCGATGTGGACGATCCAGTCGCCAACCACCTGCGCGGATCGGCGCTCGCCGCCGACCTGCACCGCCTGACCGGGCTGAGGGTGGAGCGCCGTGCCGAGGGCGTGCTGCTCGTCGACACCGCCAACCTCTCGATCGAGCGGTTCCCCGGCACGGGCTCGGTGGCCCAGGCAGCCGTCCTGCTCGCGACAGAGATGGCCGACCGGGTGGTTGACCCGGACGGTCGGCGGGTCAAGCGGATGACACCGCCAGACCCACGCGACCAGCAGCAGGCCATGATCGCCGAGATCGACGCGGGACTACCGACCGCCACACTGATACCCATCGAAGAGGTCGAATCCCCCGTCGTGGCGGAGCCGGACGACGGCGCGGAAGATCCGGCGAAGCTGCCGTTCGTCACCGACAGCTTCCTCCGCACCGCCGTCGCGGAGATCCTCCAGCGGTACGGTTCGGCGTTTGGCGCGCAGTGGCACGCGGACCCGGAGCGGCTGCGCACCGAGGCGGTCGGCCTGCTGGCCCGCTTCGACGCGATCACCATCGTGCCCGGCGGGGTGCTGGTCCGTCCCCTGGTGGGGCGCTACCGCAACACCGTGGCGACGATCAAGAAACGACCCGTGCAACAGGCCCTTCTGTAACGCGAGGAACGCTATGTCCGAACGCCGCTTCGCGCCCAGTCGTGCCGGCATCGTCAACCTCTGGGACTACCGCGACGAGGAGTTTCTTTTCGTCGATGGCTGGCTGGTGCTGCGCGGGCCGAACGGCTCGGGAAAGACCAAGGCGCTGGAGGTGCTGTTTCCGTTCCTGCTGGACGGGCGGATCGAGCCACGCCGGCTCAACCCGTTCGCCAGCGAAGACCGCACGATGAAGTCCAACCTCCTCTATCGCGGGCAAGAGGTTGCGCATTCGTACGTCTGGATGGAGTTCGGTCGCGGTGGCCAGTACGTCACGATCGGTATCGGCCTGCGGGCGCACCGGCACGTAGACCGGGTCACGCGATGGCACTTCGTCACCGAGGGCCGCGTAGGCGTCGACTTCTCGCTGCTCGACGCTGATGACCGGCCGATGAGCCGCCGCGACCTGATCGCGCAACTCGGCGCCGACTCTGTGCGCGACTCGCCCGAGGAGTACCGCCACCTGGTCGACGCCCGGCTCTTCGGGCTCGGCCCGGCTCGCTACGAGCAGATGCTCGACCTCGTGCTGACCCTGCGCAAGCCGCAGCTCGCCAAGGACCTCAATCCGGTCGAGCTGTCCCGCACGTTGCAACGCGGCCTTCGACCCGTCGACGATCACCTGCTGGTGGAGGCGGCCGCCTCGTTCGACGACATGGAGGCGGTGGCCCGGACCCTGGAGGGTCTGGTCGCGGCCGACGCCGCCACCGCCGCCTTCCTCTCCGTGTACTCGACCTACCTGCGAACGCACGCGCGAGCGGCGGCTGACGCCCTGAGTACCCGGCGCGCGACAGCGGACGACCGCCGTGCGGCGTCGGCAGCCGCGAGGGACGGGCTGTCCGCGGCGACCGCTGCCGAGGAGGCGGCTGCCGGCCGGCTCCTCACTATCGACGGCGAGCCGGGGCGGCTCCGTGCCCATCTGGACAGCCTGAAGAGCTCGGCGGCGTACCGTTCGCACGAGCAGCTCGCCGACCTCGAGCGGCACCTACGCGACCTGGCCACCGCCGCCCAGCGATCCACCGAGGCGGTGCGGGTGGAGCGGGCGGCGGTCGCGCGGCGGCGCGAGGAGTGGGAGCGTGCCGGGGCGGCCGCCCGCGACGCGGAAACGGCGGTACAGCGTCTCGCGGCCGACCTGTTACTCGACGCCGAGGCCGCCGGGATCCCCTGGACGGTGGATGACTCCCGGGGCGAGGGCCTGGCCGTGCGGATCAGTGCCCGGGTCAGCGCCCGGCGCGACGACGTACGAGCGGTCCGCGAGCAGGCCGCCCGGCTGCTGCAGGCCGAACGCGACCACGTGCGCGCGGCGGACGAGTCGGCCGC
Organism: Phytohabitans kaempferiae; assembly: GCF_042433955.1. NCBI lineage: Bacteria > Bacillati > Actinomycetota > Actinomycetes > Micromonosporales > Micromonosporaceae > Phytohabitans > Phytohabitans kaempferiae. The sequence goes on from NZ_JBHLUH010000077.1 coordinate 262,490, forward strand.
CGCCGCGCTGTCGGCTGAGGAAGCTGAGCGGGCCGAGCGGAGCGCCGAGGCTGCGGTCGGTGAGGCACGGCGCCAGGCCGGCGCGGCCGTCGAGCGGTGGGAGCGCCTGCACGCGGACCTGCTGGCCGACCTCGACCTGGCAGCGCTCACACCAGCGTTGCGCGCGGCCGTCGACCAGGCCGGTGAGGCCGGCGCGCAGACGCTCAGGGAGGCATACGTCGAGGCGGTGGCGCCGGCCGTCACCACCCGGCGCGACGCGCTCGCCACGCTGCGGTCGCGCTGCTCGTCGCTGCGGGAGCGGCGGGCGGAGGTGGCGGCGGAGCGCGCGCGGATCGCCGCCGAGCACGACGACGCGCCGCCGGCCGCACTCACCCGGCCGGCGTCCCGTGATGGCCGGTCCGGCGCACCGCTGTGGCGGCTGGTCCGGTTCGCCGACACCGTCGACGACACTGAGGCGGCCGCGATCGAGGCGGCGTTGCAGGCCGCGGGGCTGCTGGACGCCTGGCTGCATCCCGGCACGCCGGCCACCGCGACCGCGCTGGCCAGCGGGGAGCAGGACGGCTACCTGGTCGCGTTGCCGGAGGAGCGCCGGCCCGCGGGGCGGACGCTCGCCGACGTACTGCTGTCGGAGGAGCAGGACGAGGTCACGGCCGACCGGATCCGCGAGGTGCTGGCGTCTATCGCGCTTGCCGACACCGTCGGGCCCGGCGCGGATGCCGCCACGACGATCGGCCGGTCCGGCCAGTACTCGCAGGACGTCACCCTCGGCGCGTACCGCAAGCCGGCACCGGAGTACATCGGTGCGACCGCGCGGGCGGCCCGCCGAGCGGCGCGGATCGCCGACTGCGACCGGACACTGTCCACACTCGACGCCGAAATCGCCGACCTGGAGCGCGAGCGAACGGCGCTCGAAGGTGTGCTCTCCGCGATCGACACCGCCGGTGGTGACCTGCCGCCCCTGGCTCCCATCCACACCGCACTACGGGAGCTGGACCGGGCCGCCGCGACCTTCCGAACCCGCCAGGACGCCTCGGCCGCCGCCGCGCAACGCCTCGACCAGGCACTCGCCGAAAAGGCGGCGGCCGGCGCGGCACTGCGGCGCACCACCGCCGACCGTTCGCTCTCGCCCGATCAGGTCGACGAGATCAGCGACGCCACCGCCAGGTTCGAGAAGCTGGGCGTACGTCTCGATACGGCCGGTCCGGCCGCTACCCGGGCCGCGGAGGCCGAGGGAGAGGCGAGGGGTCGCCACGAGGAGGCGTATGACCGGCTCGCCGAGGCACAGGCCGCGCAGCACGAGGCGACCCTCCGGCACGAGGAGAAGAACGAGGCGTACCAGACGTTGCGGGCCACCATCGGGGCCGAGGCCGAGCAGGTCCTCGCCGAGGTGGCACAGGTCCAGGGCCAGATCACCGAGGCCGAGGCGGCGCTGTCCCGCGCACGCGAGGAGGTCACGGCCGCTCGCGAGCGCTGCTCCTCTGCCCGTACTCGCGTGGAGTTGAGCGAGCAGGCACTGGCCGATGCCGTCCAGGAGGCGCACCACGAGGCGTTGCGGCTGCGGCCGTACTCGCATCCTGACCTGCTGGGCCTGCTGCGCTGCCCGACCGATCTGCGCTGGCCGGCACAGGCTGGATCAGCCGACGCGGCCCTGGATCCACAGATTGTGGCGCTGCACGACGCGATCCTCGCCGCCACTCGCGAGCTGAGCCCGACCGAGACCTCACTGAAGCAGAGCGCGACCCGGCTTACCACCGCCCTTTCCGAGCTACAGGCGCAGCTCCCCGCATCCGGTCTCGACCACCGGCCGGAGTGGGACACCGACGACGGCGTGATCGTCGTACGGGTCGCCGACGAGCATGGACTCAGCCCGGTCGCCCGCTTCGCCGAGCGGATCGGCCGGGAGCGGGCCGACCAGGAACAGCTCCTCACCGACGCTGAGCAGCGAATCTTGGAAGATGCCCTGTTGGGCCAGCTCGCCCGGCAGATCCACCGCCGCACCATCGAAGCCCGCGACCTGGTCGAAGGCATGGACACCCAGATGCGGGCCCGCCGGATGTCGTCCGGGCTGACCGTCGGCGTGGGCTGGCGGCTCTCCGACGACCTCGACCCGGAGCAGCGCGAAGTGTGCAAGCTGCTGGAGCGTGACCCGGCGCGCCTCGGACCGACCCAGCTCACCACGCTCCGCCGGCATTTCGCCGCCCGGATCAAGGTCGCTCGCGCGACCGCACCGGAGCAGCCGTACCGCGACCTGCTGGCCGAGGTGCTCGACTATCGGCGGTGGCGGATCTTCGCGTTCACGCTCCACCGCCCCGGCGGCGGCACCGAGGCCCTCACTCGGGCGCGGCACAGTCAGCTTTCCGGCGGAGAACAGTCGGTCTCCCTCCACCTGCCGCTCTTCGCCGCCGCCAACGCTCTCTTCGGCTCCGCCCGTCCGGACGCGCCCCGGCTGCTCGGGCTTGACGAGGCGTTCGCCGGCGTCGACGACAACGGCCGGGGCGAGCTCATGTCGTTGGCCAAACAGTTCGACCTGGATCTGTTCATGACCGGGTACGACCTCTGGGCCGCGCACCCGGCGGTGAGTGGTGCCGCGCACTACGACCTGTCGCACTCGGCGGTGGAGCACACGGTCTCCACCATCCTGCTGGTCTGGGACGGCTCGGCCAACGTCGCCGACTTCGACGGCAGCCTCGCCCGTGCCCTCGGCTCGCCCGAGACGCGCCGCGCGCCAGCCGCCGAGGTCGCGCTACCGCAACTGGCCCTCGACGGCATCGACGAATGACGGATCTGCTCGACGACCCAGGATGGGCAAGGCTGCTCGCGGCGGCGCGGCGCAGCCTCGAGCGCAGCGGCGGGTCACTCGACGGCATCGTCTCCGTGGCCGCGCCGACCGAGGCGGAGCGGTTGGTGGTCATCGGGGTCACCGGCACGCACCGGTCGGCGGCCGCCCAGCGGTTGACCGTACCCCTGGCCGAGCTCGACGCCTTTCTCCGCAACGCGTACGGCGCCGGCCTCGCCGACGTCCTGTCGGTGGCCAAGCCGTTGCGCGACCGGCCCGGTGAGCAGAAGCGGGAGGCTGTCGCCCGGGACGCGCTATTCGCCGCAGCCAGGGAAGGACGCCACGCCGCCGCCGGCTGGTACGAGGAGTGGCTGGAGGGCCTGCGCCGCGACGGCACGTTGACCCGAGTGATCCGGGCTGGGCTCCCGTTCACCGATGTCATCAGGGTTCTGGATGCGCTTCCGGCGGCCGACGAACCGATGCCGATCTTCGCTGAACGGATCCTCGACGACACGAAGGCCCTTGGCGACGGGACCCTGCGCGGCCTCGTCCTGCGGGCGCTGGCTGCCTGGCAACAGGTCCCCGCGCCGACCAACACCGAACAGGAGCGAGCGCTCTGGGAGTCGGTGGGCGTCGTGCCGGACGACCTGGCCAGCCAGATCCTCGTCCTCAACCTGCCTGCCTCCGGCGGGCTGGTGGGCTCCTGGCTCGACCAGGCGAGGGAGGCCGGCGTACCGATGCGCGTCACCCTTCACCAGCTACGGCTCGCGCCCCTGCGGCTCGACTGCGATGAGGTGTTCGTCTGCGAGAATCCGGCGGTGCTCCGCGCCGCCGCCGCCACGTTCGGCGGGCACGCCCGGCCACTGATCTGCACCGAAGGCACACCTTCGGCCGCCGCACACCAACTCCTGGGATACGCGGCGAACGTTCGGATCCGGTGGCGCAACGACTTCGATTGGGTCGGTCTACGCTTGACCGCCGCCGCGTTGGCCCGCTACCCGCGCGCCGTCCCCTGGCGCATGACCGGCGAGGACTACCTGCGTGCGGCTGGCTCCGGCCCGACGTTGCTCGGCGCACGGGCGGAGAGTCCCTGGGAGCCGTCGCTGTCAGAGGCGTTGAGCCGCGTCGGGCGGGCCGTGATGGAGGAGCGACTGCTGGACGACCTCTTGGCCGATCTGGCGCCTACACGGAGGTAGGGTCCCGCCCGACGCCCTCGCCGCTGGTGACGTCGGGGATGCCTGGATCTTGTGGCGTACCCTCCCCAGTGGACACAGGCGCTCGGCCGCTCGTGGATGGGGGATCAACTGCTGTGGATGAGGGGACCGGACTGAGTGCCGAGCGGATCAAGCACCTGGAGCTCATCCAGTCGGTTGTGGCGCGGCTCGCCAACAATTCGTTCCTGATCAAGGGGTGGACCCTCACGGTCGCGGCCGCGTTTTTCGCGTTGATCGCCAATCGTCAGGGATGGTCCACCGCCGTGGTCGGATTGGTGCCTCTGCTTGTCTTCTGGGGGCTGGATGCCGCTTTTCTCCGCCAGGAGCGACTCTTCCGGCGGCTCTACGAGGACGCGCGTACGCCCGACAGCCCGGTCGAGGTGCTGTCGATGGACGTCAGCCGGTACCGGGAGAATGTTGGCTGGTGGCACACGGTGACCTCGATGACTCTGCTGCCCTTCTACGGCGCGCTCGCGGCCGTTGACCTGCTTCTCATCGCCGCGCGGCTCTGGGTGCTCTGAATACAAGCGGTGTTCGTGGATGGACGCTGCGTGCATCGACTATTTACCCTCATTGGGCAAGGCCCCAGGGTGAGGTAGTCGTTCGCATCGGAAGGCCCGGGTCAGATGATCGATTCCGACGCGCTCGCCGATGAGCTCAAGTCCCTCCGGAAGGGCCGGGCGGCCCGACATCCGGCGCTTTCGCGTCGCCTCGGTCCGCAGGTGCGCCGGCTGTGCGCGATCGCTGACACCGACACGTCGGCCGAGTGCCGCGCCAAGTTGATGGCCGCCGCCCAGCGTCTGCTCGCCCACCAGCCGCAGGAGACCCGCCTCGCGGTGCTCGCCGCCCTGGCGCTGCATCCCGAGACCGAGCACCGCACGCTCCACGCCCGCGAGGCGTGGCTGGCGCAGCGGCTACACGTGCATGAGCGCACCGCGCGCCGGCGGGTCGACGACGGCATCCTGCTCCTCGCCGAGATGACCGCGGGTATCGGCCGGCACCAGGCGGAGGTGGTCGACGGCGAAGACTGGCGGGTGCGCTCGCTCGACGCGGTGCTCCGGCTCGACGCCGCCAGTCCTCAGCTCATCGAGCGGCGCACGATCATGGTGACCGGCGGCGAGGTCGGCGAGATCATCCACCGGATGAGCGTGCCGGTCGCCCGCCGGGCAGGCTCCCCGACGCACGACCTCCAGTGCGAGGTGATGCACGGCGCGCGCATCAAGGTTCGCGACCGCCCGTCCGACGACCACTTCGTCTACCGGCTCGACCTGCCGAGGCGGTTTCGCGTGGGCGAGATCCACGAGTACGGACTGCGCTTCCAGATCCCGCCCGGTCAGCCGATGGCCAACCACTACGTGATGCAGCCGCTCAACCCGTGCGACTCGTTCGACCTGACGATCCGCTTCCCGCCAGATCGGCTCCCCGGCCGGATCTGGCAGCTCGACGGCGTCGCGCCCCGGCTCGTCGACCGCGACCAGCCGATCGGTTCACTGCTCCGCCCCGACCGATTCGGCGAGCTGCGCGTCTCGTTCCAGGGGCTGCGGCAGGGCCGGGCGTACGGACTCAAGTGGACAGACAAAGAGGACGGCTGAGGAGGGTGTGAGCGGCGCCTCCCCAGCCGTCCGCAAACTGCGTTGGTTGGACGAATCAGTGCGACTCCACGTATGAAATCTCCTCTCGTGATGTCGCCGGAAACCCCGGTATCAGCGTGCCGGCGCATCTGTGAGGAGCCCAGATGTTGTCCGTTGTCCATCGCCCAGACAACGGCGAACAGTGTGTGTCGCGATGCCGGGCGCGCACTCGCCGACCAAGCCGCGCCCGAAAGAACATCTCTACGGTGCGAGCGCCTCGGCGAGCCGGGGCATGACGTCGCGGACGGAGGGGTGGGTCGGCCAGCGGTTCAGCTCGTAGCCGAGTCGCCGCAGGTCGGTGCTGACCGTCGCCGAGTGCGCCCGGCCAAACGAGTCGAGCGCCGCGTGCGCCTCGTCGCAGCCCTCCTCCAGCTCGCCGGCGGCCACGAGCGACAGCGCCAGCCGGGCGCCGAGACGGGCCCGCATCCGCTGGGCGGTGATCGGCGTACGGTCGAGCTGCGTGCGGAGGCGGTCGGCCGCCTGCTGGGGGAGGCCCAGGTCGTAGAGGCACCAGCCGGCCGCCATCTCGACCGGGTTTTCGATCGTGGTGCTGCCGAGCGGAGGTAGCGGCCCCTCGTCGAGCGGGCGGTCGAACCACCGTGCGGCGCGGTCGAGGGCGGCGAGGCAGGCGTCGTGGTCGCCGGCGAGCGCGTGCCCCTGCGCCTCCCGCTGGGCCGCCAGCCCGCGTACCCGGGCGGTGCGGCTGCTCGCCTGCGCCAGTTGGGCCAGCGCCACGGTGTCTCGGGCGTTGCGGTCGTACATCGCGATGTCCGCGCGCCGCACCAGCGCGTACGCCGCCAGGTCGTGGTCGCCGAGCTCCGCGGCCAACTCGACCGCCAGGTTGGTCCACGACAGGGCACGCTCGTGTGCGCCGGCCTCCTGCGCCATCCAGCCGGTGAGTTCCGCGTACCGGCTGGCGAGGCCGAGGAGCTGCTCGCGTACCGGCGATTGGGCATAGGCCGCGATGCCGCTCAGCATGCGGGTCTGGAGGATGAGGATGGGGAGCAGCATCGCCGGTGTGGTCGTCTGGCCCATCTGGCGAATCTCGTCGAACATCGAGCGGTAGCGCTCGAAGTCGTCGGTCCCCGGCCCGCGCAGCCGGTCGGCCGGCGGCATCGCCCAGGTGAGCGTCTCCAGCACGGTCGGTGGTGGACCGTCGCGGCGTTGCGCGGTGCTGAACTCGCCCCCGCCGTCCTTGTCGAGGCGGATCCACCAGTGGCTGTCCGAGTCGATCGAGAGGGGGTGCGTGTTGACCACGCGCTCGTTGGGCCGGCGGATCCGCTGGCGCTCGGGTACGAGCGCGGAGAGGTCGCCGTTTGCCTTCAGCGCGGCATCGCAGCGGCGCGCCAGGTCGGGGCTGGGGGCCTTCGCGCCCGTCTCGATCTTGCTGAGGTGGCTTTTGCTGTAATTGAGTTTCTGGGCGAAACGCCCGAGGGTGTAGCCGGAGGCGAGTCGCCTTCTTCTGAGTTCGGCGCCGAACGACATGGCCTGATCGCTCCTTTCCGCGTATCGTTTTTCGTGACCGGCTGGATACGTGGTGTGACAGATCATCGCGTTATTCGTGGACTGAAAGCGTACATTCGACGGACAATCGTGCCGTCCTGCCTGCATGATCGGATGGCAGAAATTGTGGCCAGAAAGAAGGCCAAAATCCCGCGTACGCAGCGGGCACCATTGCACGGCACGGCGAGTCGGCTCGCACTACGCGAGTTGGGCTGTTGGTCGGCGGCGCGTCGGTCGGATAGCTGAGACTCTCTCGGCTTAGCCAAATAGGCGACAGGAAACAACTTGCCCTGGCCGTCGCCGCCTGCAACTGTGAAATACCTTGTCGCCGCGGGGAGGCATTGCGGCATTCGCGTCCCCACGGATCACTTACCCCTCGAAAGCGACGTGGATGACGGACATCTTTGTCAACTACAGATCTTCCGACGAGCCGCTCGCCGCCTTGATCATTGACCAAGCATTGACGGCGAGGCTCGATGCCGGCCGCGTCTTCCGCGACACGCGCTCGATCGAGCTGGGGGCCCACTTCCCACCGGAGATCCGGCAGGCACTCCAGGCGTGCCGGGTCCTGCTGGCGATCATCGGCACGGGCTGGCTCGCCGAGGACAGGCACGGCGCGCGCCGCATCGACGACCCGCAGGACTTCGTCCGGATGGAGATCGCGGAGGCGCTGCGCCGGGATATCCGCGTGGTGCCGGTGCTGGTCGGCGGCGCTGTGCTGCCGCGCGCTTCCGAGCTGCCCGCCGACGTGGCCGGGCTGGTGACCCGGCAGTACCTCGAGCTTCGTACGCGGTACGCGGCGCACGACGTGCGGCGGCTGGTCGAAGAGCTGCTGCGGATCGTGGGCGCGCCACCGCCGGCAGGCTCCGCGGGGGCGGTGCCGACGCAGGTGGTGGTCACCAACATGCACGGCCCGGTCGACGCCCGCCGTTCGGTCTTCGGCATCAACAACGCGAGGTAGGACCGATGACGGACGCGGAGCCCGAGCCGGAGCGCCGGGAGGGACCAGCGACACCACCACACGTTCAGGAGGAGGCGGCCCAGCCCGCTGATACGGCGGAGGTGCCCGACGACGGTGGCCTGGCGGACGCCGTCGACGACACCGACCGCACGCGGCCCGCCGGGGCGCCGGAAGCCACCGACCCACCAGCGGAGCCGCGCGCGGAGCAGGAGAAGGTCGCCGGTGGCCGGGAGCGCCGGCGTGACCGGGAGACCCAAGACCGGCCGACCGGCGCGAACGTCAACCACGTCGTCAACAACTTCTACAGCCAGGTCTACGCGAGCGGCAGCACGTTCGGCACCGCCGGCGGTCCGGGCGGCGGCGAGGGGCGGCGGCGGGAGACGGGACGGCTCGGCGAAGGCGAGGTCGCCGCGGTGGCCAGCCGGTACGCGCGGCCCGACTGCTTCGCCGAGGCCCTGGCGGTGCTCCGCGAACGCCGAGTGGTCGTCGTCGAGGGACAGCCCGGCACCGGCCGCCGTGCCGGCGCGATCAGCCTCCTGCACGAGGTCGCCAGGGACCTCCTGGTGCTCTCGCCGATGCTGACCCTGCGGGCGCTCGCCAAGCGTGAGTACGAGGCCGGCGTCGGCTACCTGGTGGTCGACCGGCTGCCCGACGGCGATCTGACCGACGTGGACTTCACCTGGGCGAACGTGCTCGACCAGGTCCGCGACGCCGGTGCCTACCTGGTGGTGACCAGCGCCGCCGTCGCGGTCCGGGCGGCCAACCGGGCGGTGCGGCACGTCACCTGGGAGCGGCCGCCCGACGCTGACGTACTCCGTGCCCAACTGGTCGGCCGGGGCCATCCGCGGTCCGATGTGGACGCGATGGTGGCGCGGCTCCTGGCCGAGCTGCCGGAGGAGTGCACGCTCGCGCGCCTGGTGGAGCTGGCCGGGCTCATCCAGGCGGGGGTCGCACCGGAGAAGGCACTGACCCAGCTGGACGAGAGCGCCGGGCGCGAGGTGCGGAGCTGGTTCGCCGAGAGGCCCAGCCCCGACGAGATCCTCGAGGTCACCGCGCTCTGCTTCCTCGAAGGCACCGACGTGCGCACCTTCGAGACGCTGCTGGAACGGCTCCGCCTGTCGGTGGCCAAGCGGATGCCGAAGAAGGAGACCGAGAGCGAAGCGCCGACCGACGTCTTCGGCGACCGCGGCGCGCGGGTCGAGGGCGGCGGCCTGATCGGGGTCAGAGACCTCCAGCTCCGCACCGGCAACACGCGGGTGATGGTGTTCAAGGACGAGGCGTACGTGCGTTTCGTACTCGACGAGCTGTGGCGGTCCCGCTCGGTCGCCTTCTGGGACGCCGTACGCGACTGGCTCGACGGCGTGATCCGCGAGGGCGACAGCCTCCACGTGGCGTACGGGCTCTCCTGGCTGGCGTGCGCGAGCGTCGACGAGGTGGAGCGCTCCTATCTGGAGCGTTGGTCGTGGGGCGAGGTCGGCGGATACGGGCAGTACACGGCGACGTACGTGCTCTGGCACATGTGCTGCCGCGACGGGCTGGCACCGATCGCCCTCCAGACGGCGGTCAGGTGGGCGAACGACCGGGATGCCGACCGCCGGTGGACGGCGATCCTCGCGTTCAGCGGCGAGTTGGGGATCTCCTACCCCATCGACGCGGTCAACCGTCTCTGGCAGCTCACCACACAGCGCGACGACGTCAGCGGGTCCGGCTGCGCCGCCCTGGCCTGCCTCTTCGCGATCCTCGCCGACGAGACCGACGAAGACGCCAAGGTCGTGCTGAGGCTGCTCGACCGGACCATGAAGAAGTTCGCGACGGGGAGCGGCGGCGACCGTACCCAGACGAAGGACCGCATCCGCCTGCGCGACCTCACCATGACGGCGGCGCTGGCGCTCGTGTCGTTTCCGAGTACGCGCACCAACCGCCCAGCCATCTTCGAGTTTCTGCACCGGCATCCGGAACGGATCCAGGTCGCCGCGCGCATCTGGGCCGGCGTCATCCGCTACCGGCCACACCGCCGGGAGGCGCTTGTCGCACTGCGGCGGGCCCTGCACGCCCTACGCGAGATCAGTGAGAAAGCGCGGGAGGAAGCGCGCGCCTTCGGCATCGCCCTGAACGACGCGCTTCCGCCACACGAACGGCTTCGCTTCAAGGAGCACTTTTTGATGATCGACGAACAACTGCGCCGCGGGAAGAAAGAGTCGCCCGCCGAGGTGCTGCTGGCGTGCCTGGAGGCGATTTCCGAGACCACCATGCTGGAGGGCGTGAAGTGAGCATCGCGTACCCGATCGCGGCCCGCCGCAAGCTCGACCCCGCTGACAAGGCGCACTGGTACAGCAAGCGGAAGCGCAAGGAGAGCGAGCTTCTCAAGCCGGACGCGCACCACGTGCTGGTGTACCGGGTCGACGGGCAGTACGTGCTGGACAACGACCGCATGCCGGCGGCGGACGACCGCGTCGTCAGCGCCACGCACGTGAGCATGGTGGACATGCGGCGGGACGCGCCCGTGGTGGTGACGCTGCACATCCCCTCGGCCGACGCGTCGTACTTCGAGGTGGTGGTGATGTTCGTCTGCACCGTCAACGACCCGATCGCGGTCGTGCGGGGCGGAGTCCAGGCGCAGGAGGCGCTGCTGGCGCACCTGAAGGCGCACCACAAGCTCTTCGAACTGGGGCTGCGGTACCGGCTCTCGGACGTCAACGAGGTGCGGCGGGTCATCGGGGCACAGGTCACGGCGTACGTGACGATCAAGCCGCCGGTGGTGCTGGGCATGGCGGTGTCGATGGCGTCGGTCGAGGTGAGCACGCCGGAGGTGCTCACCAAGTACGAGTCGCGGCACCGTGACAAGGACTTCGAGCAGCGCCTGGCCCGGCAGGAGCAGGAGTACCAGCAGCAGCTCAAGGTCGGCGAGGTGCGCTACGAGCAGTCCATGGCGAGCGTGCGGCAGGAGCACGAGCACTCTCTCGCGTCCGGGCGGCAAGAGCACGATCACACGATGGCCGACGTACGGCAGCGGCACGAGCACCGGCTGGCCGATCGGGCGCACGACCGCGAGCAGGACGTGCGGACGTCGGACGCGCGGCACAGCCAGCAACTGGCCAGGGAGCGGAACGAGTTCGAGTACGAGCAGTTCGAGCGCCGGATGGAGCTGATCGGGAGCGACCCGCGCAGGGCGCTGATGGCGGCCTTCGTCGGCGGGCGGATCGACGCCTCGACGCTCTCCGAGGAGCTGCGCGTGCTCGACGACCGCGACCGGCAGGAGCGCATCCGGGAGCTGGAGTTCGAACGGGATAGCCGGCGCGAGCAGGCGGCGATCGAGCGCGAGGAGCGGAGCCGGCTTCAGGAGTACGAGCGGGAGGGAGCGCGCGAGCGGGCGGCCATGGAGTTGGAGGAGCGGCGACTCGATCGCGAGGAGAAGCGGCAGGAGCGCGACGAGAGGCGCGAGCGCGAGGAGCGGGACCGGACCGACGTGCGGCGCCGGGAGGACCGCGCCTACGACGACAGGGTGCGGCAGGAGCAGGACGAGCGGGAGGACCGCAAGGAGCTGCTGCGGATGCGCGTCGAGCTGCTGCGCCAGTCCATCGCGCAGGGTCAGATGAACATGGTCGACCTGCACGCGGAGAAGCTGTACACCGAGGTCATGGGCCTGTCGCCGCAGCCGGAGGTGGGCACGTCGACCGCACCGCGGCTGATGCCTCCCGACCCGCCCGTCGCCGAGCTGGAGGCCGACGAGGACAAGATCGGACAGGTGCGTGAGGAGGATGACTGAGACCCTGCTCCTCCGGCCGCGCGGCGCCGACGACGACCGCCCGCGGGACGACCGGCAGCCGTACCGCCCGGCGCGGCCCGAGTACGGCCCAGGGCGTGCCCTCCGCCAGGTCGCCGGCGTCAACGAGACGATCCTCGACTGGGTACCGGAGGAGCGCCCCCGCTACACGCGGCTCGGCGCGATCGTGCTCAACACCGGAGTCATGGCCATGCTGTCGATGGCCGTGCTGCTGAGCAAGGTGGACGTGCCGTTCGTCGCCGTAGTGCCGATCGCGGTGATGTGGGGCTACCTCATCCTGAGCTTCGACGGTTGGCTGGTCGCCAGCACGCACGGCGTCCTCGGCCTCGCCAAGCTGAGGACGTACCTGCCGCGCATGGCGATCTCGATCCTGATGGGCGTGGTGATCGCGGAGCCGCTGCTGCTGTGGGTCTTCGGCCCGGCCATCGAGACAGAGGTACGTGATCAGCGCGAGGCCGTCGTGGCCACGTACGAAGCCCGGCTCAAGGAGTGCAATCCCACCTCCGGGGCGGCGCCGGCCGCCGCCGGCTGCGGTCCCTTCCTGCTGAACGTGCCGGAATCGCCGGAGAGCACGCGCCAGGAGCTGCGAAACGCCAAGCTCGAACGCACGACGCTGGAGGGGCGCATCGGGCAGATCGACAAGGAGATCGCCCGCCGCGAGCAGCTCGCCCGTCTGGAGTGCAACGGCACGAAGGTCGACGGTACGACCGGACGCCCCGGCGTCGGGCCGAACTGCCGGCGCAACCGGGCCGAGGCCGACCGATACCAGGCATCGAGCAATGTGGACAAGCTGCGGGACGACCTCTCCGCGCTCGACCGGCGGATCGACGCTCTCACCGCGCGGGAAGGGGCGGCGAGCGGCACATACGCGGGCGCGGTCAACACCGAGATCAGCAAGCGGGTCGCGGACAAGCGCGACAACCAGGACATGATCGGGATTCTGGACGAGATCAAGGCCCTCGACTCGCTCGCCCACAAGAGCGGGTTCGTGCTGGCCGCCTCCTGGCTGCTGCGCCTCCTGCTCGTCGCGATCGACTGCCTGCCGGTGCTCACCAAGCTTATGAGCCGGACCACCACGTACGACGTGCTGCTCGGCCGGCAGCTCGACGTCAGCGGGCGCCTGCACGAGAAGTACACGACCGAGCGCGAGCAGCGCGACGGTGGCCGCATCGACGTGTCGATCCTGGAGAACGAGCACCGCGTGCGCGCGCAGATGGAGCAGATCGACGAGGCCGACCGCGACGCGCGGGCGCAGCGGGAGGCGGTGCTCGACGACCAGATCGAGCGGCTGGCGGCCCGACTGCGCGACGATCCGCGAGGCGGCCTGGGGTAGCGGGGCGAGCCGGGCCAGGGGAGATGATGTCCTGGTGAGCCGGGCAGTGGAGGAGACCAACCGGAGGATGCTGCGGGCCCGGGACGCGATGGACCGGGCGTACGCGCAGCCGCTCGACATCCCGGCCCTCGCCCGCATCGCGCACGCCTCCGAGGGGCACTTCATCCGGACGTTCCGGGCCACCTTCGGCGAGACGCCACACCGCTACCTCCAGCGGCGGCGAGTGGAGCGCTCGATGCACCTGCTCCGGTCGACCGACCGGCCGGTGACCGAGATCTGCCTCGCGGTGGGCTTCACCAGTCTGGGGACGTTCAGCCGTACATTTCGCGAAATCGTGGGGCAGTCGCCCTCGGCGTACCGCCGGACCGCGGTGACCGTCGCGGCGCCGACCTGCTTCACGCGGACCTGGATGCGACCTGTCAGTTTTGGATAAGCGCGCCACGGTCACCGGCGGCTAGCGTCGCCATCATGCTGAACGCGACGAGGATGTCCTCGATTTTCGTGCTCGACCAGGACGAGGCCCTGGATTTCTATGTCGGCACGCTGGGGCTGGAGGTCAACACCGACCAGGATCTGGGCTTCATGCGCTGGCTCACCGTCAACGTGCCCGGCGACCCGGAACGCACCATCCTGCTGGAGAAGCCCGGCCCGCCCTCGATGGACGAGGCGACGGCGGAGCGGGCGCGTGAGCTGCTGACAAAAGGTGCCGCCGGCGGCTGGCTCGGCTTCGCCACCGACGACGCGCGCAAGACGTACGAGGAGCTGAAGGCGAAGGGCGTCGAGTTTACGGACGAGCCGACCGAGCAGCCGTACGGCATCGACTTTGGCCTGCGCGACCCCTTCGGCAACGCGATCCGGATCTTGCAGCCGCGCGGCTAGCCTGACGCCGCTGGCCGCTGGCCGCTGGCGACTGGACCTGGCGAAAGGTCTGGCGGACGCCGCGCGTCAGGCGACGCCCTCGGGGCGGAACTGCACGCTCACGCGCGGGCCGACCGGCCTGGCGGTCTTGGGCACGGCGTGCTCCCAGGTGCGCTGGCACGAGCCGCCCATGACGATCAGGTCGCCGTGGCCGAGCGGGAAGCGGAGGCTGGCACCGCCGCCGCGAGGGCGCAGCAGCAGCGGGCGGGGCGCGCCAAACGAGACGATCGCGACCATCGTGTCGAAGCGCGACGAGCGGCCGGTGGTGTCGCCGTGCCAGGCGACGCTGTCGCGCCCGGTGCGGTAGAGGCACATGCCCGCCGTGACGAACGGCTCGCCGAGCTCGGGGGCGTAGTGGGCGGTGAGCCGGTCGCGCGCCTCCTCCAGCAGCGGGTCGGGCAGTGGGGCTCCGCCTCCGTACCAGCACAGGAGGCGGGGCACGTCGACCTCCCGCTCGTACATCTCCCGGCGCTCGGCGCGCCAGGGCACCTTGTGCAGGAGCGTGTCGAGTAGCAGGTCGGAGCCGCGAACCCAGCCGGGCAGGTGGTCGACCCAGGCGCCCCGGGTCAGCTGGTGCCGCCGGACCTGGCCGGCGAGCGGACCGAGGCTGACCTGCTCGGCGAGGTCGAGCATCGAGGGCTGGTGCGCGACTTCCATGCCGGCACCCTACGCTCATTCGCACACTCGTGCTAATCCGTACGCGGCTAGCGTGTCGTCCAGCATCCGCTCCTGGGCCTGCGGGGGATAGCCGGCGGGGTCGCCCGAGGCGAGCACGGCCGCCCCCTCGACCAGCGCGATCAGTGCCGAGGCGACTGCCGCCGCCCGCCCCGGCGACCAGTCGGGCGCGGTGGCGGCCACCAGCCGGGAAATGCGCTGCCGCCACGCCTGGTTGTTGGCGCGGTGCTGGGCGATCAGCTCGTCGTCGGCCACCGCGGCGGCGAGGAAGCCGACCCAGACCGTGCTCTCGGCGCGCAGTTCGTCGTCGAGCGCAAGCCCTTGGCCGAGTACGGCCCGCAGCGCCTCGCCCGGGGAGGTCGCCTCGGCTTCCAGTCGCTCGGCCCGGGTCCTGGTGCGCTCGTGCAGCAGGCGCCGGGCGTGCAGGAGCAGGGCGCGGCGGTGCGGGAAGCGGTGCATCACGAGCCCCGTGGTGCATCCGGCGGCGGCGGCGACCGCGCGGATGGTCAGGCGCTCGATCCCCTGGTGGGCGAGCACGTCCCAGACCGCGTGGGAGAGGTGCGCCTCCTGGGCGGGGCGGTCGGCCGTACGCGACATGGGCGGAGCTTACCGTAACGCATGTTACGGTAACGCTCGTGATGAGCGAGACCTGGGACATCGAGGTGCGGCCGTGGGACGATCCCGCGGGCGCGGCACTCCGCAAGGAGCAGCGGGCCGAGCTGGACGCCCGCTACGGCGGCGGCAACCACGAGCCCGGACCCGCGCCCTCGGCGGGGGACATCGACCACTTCGTCGTGGCGTTCGATCGGCACAGCGGCGGGGCGCTCGGCTGCGGCGCGCTGCGGCGGCTCGACTCGGGGAGCGCCGAGATCAAGCGGATGTACGTGGTGCCCGAAGCCCGTGGCACCGGCCTGGCGACCGCCCTCCTCCAGGTGCTCGAGGCGGCCGCACTCCGGCGCGGCTGGTCGACGATCCGCCTCGAGACCGGTACCGCGCAGCCGGACGCCCAGCGCTTCTACGAGCGCGAGGGTTATCACCGCATCCCCCTCTTCGGCAGCTACGTGGGCTCGACCCTCTCCGTCTGCTACGAGCGAACGCTGGCCTGACCACGGCCGCTCCGCCCGGCACGGCCGCGTGGCCGGCCCGAAGCGCAACGCGCCGAGTGCCGCACGCGGTCGCGCGGCCCTGGGCGTGGCCGCGCTGCCCGGGAGGTCCGCGCGAGGCTGACCCGGAGGGCAACGCGACGCCTCCGGCTGGGCGCGCGCGGCCTGGAGGTCAGCGCGAGGCGAACCGCTCGGCGAAGGCTCGCAGGTCGCGCCGCTCGATCGCGGCGGCCATCAGCTCCGGAAACGCGTCGGGCGTACACGCGAAGGCCGGCACGCCGAGTGAGGCGAGCGCGGCGGCGTTGTCGTGGTCGTACGCCGGCGCGCCCTCGTCGGAGAGCGCGAGCAGCACCACCACCTGCACGCCCGCCTCGACCAGCGCGGCGACGCGGCGCAGCATCTCCGCCCGGATGCCGCCCTCGTACAGGTCGCTGATCAGTACGAAGATGCTGTCTCGGGGGCGCGTGACAAGCCCTTGGCAATAGGCGATCGCCCGGTTGATGTCGGTGCCCCCGCCGAGCTGTGTGCCGAAGAGCACCTCCACCGGGTCGTGCAACTGGTCGGTGAGGTCGACGACCGCGGTGTCGAAGACCACGAGCGACGTGCGCAGCGAACGCATCGACGCCAGCACCGCCGCGAACACGCCGGAGTAGACCACCGAGGCGGCCATCGAGCCGGACTGGTCGACGCAGAGGACCACGTCGCGCTGCACCGCGGTGGTGCGCCGCCCGAAGCCGATCAGGCGCTCCGGCACCACCGTGCGGTACTCCGGCTGGTAGTGCTTCAGGTTGGCGCGGATCGTGCGATCCCAGTCGATGTCGGCGTGGCGCGGGCGGTTGATCCGCGTGGCCCGGTTGAGTGCGCCGGTGACGGCGGCCTTGGTCTTGTTGGCGATGCGGCGTTCGAGGTCGTCGACCACCCTTCGCACCACCTGGCGGGCGATGTCTTTCGTCTCGTCGGGCATGACCCGGTTGAGCGAGAGCAGCGTTCCGACCAGGTGCACGTCGGGCTCGACCGCGTCGAGCATCTCCGGCTCCAGCAGGAGGCTGGTGAGGTTGAGCCGCTCGATCGCGTCGGCCTGCATGACCTGCACGACCGTGCTGGGGAAGTATTCGCGGATGTCGCCCAGCCAGCGCGCGACCTGGGGCGCCGACGCGCCGAGCCCGGCCGACCGCTGCCGGCGCGGCCCGTCGCCATCGCCGTCGCCGGCGTCGTAGAGGGCGGCGAGCGCGGCGTCCATGGCCGCCTCGTTACCGGTCAGCTCGCCGAGCGAATCCTCCGCCGGCCCGCCGAGCGCCAGCCGCCACCGGCGCAGCCGCTCATCCATGACGAATCTCCCGCCCGAGCAATGTGGACAGTGTGGGGAGGACGAGCACGGCCCGCTCGGGGTCGACCCGTGCCATCACCGGATCGGCGGCGGCCACTCCGCCCTTGACCCGCTCGCCGATCGAGCGCCGCTCGGGCGGTGCGAACGTGCCGAACGTGCGGCGCAGCAACGGCAGCACGTCGGTGAACGAGTCGGCCGGTACGCCGGACAGCCACTCGTCCACAAGAGACAGCAGCGGCGCGTCGTGTACGAGCAGCAGCCCGCCACCGGCGAGGAAGCCCTCGATCCAGTGTGCGGCGTGTGCCGGCGGCGTGCCCGCGGTCAGAACGAGCCCCATCCGGCGGCGCGTCTCGGCCGCGTCGAGGCGGTCGGCGTCGTACAGCAGGCGGTTGAGCCGTCCGGTGATCAGCCCGTGGATCTGGTCGGAGCCGGCCAGGCCGCCCAGCGCGTCGAGCCACTGCTCACGCATGTCCCGCTTTTTGAGTACTGCCACGCCGCCTGCGCCCGCGCCCGCACCGCCTGCACCGCCCGCGCCCGCACCGCCTGCACCGCCCGCGCCCGCACCGCCGGCACCGTCTGCGCCCGCACCGCCGGCACCGCCCGCGCCCGCGGCGCCCGCACCGCCTGCGCCCGCACCGTCTGCGCCCGCACCGCCGGCACCGTCCGCGCCTGTGGTGGCGGCGTCCGCGCTCGTCGTGGCGGCGCTGTCCGTGTCGGCCATCGGCAACAGCGCCAAAGCGTTGTGCACCGCGTCGATGTGCGTGCGCAGCGAGGCGGCCGCCTCGTCGGAGAGGGAGGAGACCGCGCCGGGCAGGCCGACGCAGATGCGTACGAGCAGACCCTCGGTGACCGCGCGGAGCGCGCTCACGTCGGTGCCGCGCACGTCGCCGTAGCGCAGCGTGCGCGCCAGCGGTGGTACGGCGCCCATCAGGTGGGCCACGTCGGTGTCGAGCGCGGCCCGGGAGTCGAGCGCGCGCAGCACCGCCGGGGTCGCCTCGGGCAGGTCGGCGAGCAGGCATGCCTCGACCAGCGGCGTCACCTCGGCCAGCGCCTCCGCCGTGCGGGCAGCCTCGGTGACCTTGGCGGTGGCCGCGGCGGAGACGGTCGTGCCGTAGCCGCCCGCCTCCACCACCGCGATCGCGAACTCCGGCAGCCACCGCAGCCGCCACTCCTCGCGGAACGTCCCCTTGCCCCGCTGGCCGCCGACCGGCTCGCCCCACGGGATGCCGAGCAGCCGCAGGCGGTGCAGCAGCCGGCTGCGGGCGAGGTCGATGTCGCGGCGGAGGTCGAGGTCGAGCGTGCGTTCGAGCGCCTCGGCCTTCAACCGGAGGCTGCGCTGTTGCGCGGCCAGGTCGCGGGCGAGTGGCACCGCGGGCATGTCGTCGGGCACCTCACCGAGGCGCTCGCTCACCACCAGCCGGCGGCCGATCAGCTCGACCCGCAGATCGTCGCCGTCGCAGAGCACCGCGCGGGTCGCCTCGGTCAGCTCGGCGAGGCCGGCGAGCGGGCGGCCGCGGAGCGTGGCGAGCGCTTCGCTGAGGCGTACGGCCTCGATGACGTGCGCGGACGAGGTCGGCACGCCCTCCTCGCGGAGGATGCCGGCCGCGGCCACCAGCCACCGGGTCACCACCTCGTCGGGGGCGGTGAAGAGGTGGTGGTACCAGCCCGGCGAGCGGACCCCGGCACCGTAGCCCTGCCAGGACGCGAGCCGGCCGTAGGTCCACGGGACCCAGGTGAACGTGACCTTGGCTTTCTTCCGTCCCTTGAGCAGCGCGGTGTCGTGGGCCGCGGTGACCTTGGCGGTCAGCGCCGGCACGTGCCACGCACCGCAGACCACCGCCACGTTGTCGTGCGACCTGCGCACCTCGCGGAGGACACCGCGCATGTACGCCTCGCGTACCAGGTCTTCCGGATCCTCCTCGGCCTCGGCGCGGATGGCCGCCATCGCCTCGGTGATCGCCTCGAAGGCCGGGGCGCCCCGGTGCTCGACCACGTCTTCCCACCAGCGCTCGGGGTCGTCGTAGCCGGCGGCCCGGGCCAGGTCGCCGATCGGGTCGGCCGGGCGCTCGGGCCGCTTGGCCTCCTCGTCACGCGACAGGCGGTAGGCGTAAGGAAGATCGAAAAACCGCACCGGTATGCCGTGCTCGCCCGCCCACCGCAACGCCTGCCACTCCGGCGAGAAGACGGCGAACGGCCAGTACGCGGCCTGGCGTGGATCGTCGGCGGCGTAGCCGAGCAGGGCCACCGGAGGTACGAGCCGCTGGTCGGCGACCCACCGCACCAGCTCGTCGGCCTCGGGCGGACCCTCGATCAGCAGCACGTCGGGGCGCTGCTCGTCGAGCGCGCGCAGCACCGCCTTCGCCGACCCGGGCCCGTGGTGGCGTACGCCGTAGAACTGCTCAGGCATCGCGGGCGGCGCGGTAGAAGGCGGTCCAGCCGTCGCGCTCGCGTACGACCGTCTCGAGGTATTCGCGCCAGACCACCGGGTCGGTCGACGGGTCCTTGACGACCGCGCCCACGATGCCGGAGGCCACGTCGCGGGGGCGGAGCGTGCCGTCGCCGAAGTGGGCGGCGAGCGCCCAGCCGTTGGTGATCACCGAGATCGCCTCGGCGGTGGAGAGCGTGCCGGTCGGCGACTTGAGCTTTGTGCGGCCGTCTTCGGTGAGCCCGGTGCGCAGCTCGCGGAAGACCGTCACCACGCGGCGGATCTCCTCCAGCGCGGGCGGCACCTCGGGCAGCTCCAGCGAGCGGCCGAGCTGCGCCACTCGGCGGGCGACGATGTCGACCTCCTCGTCGGCGGTGGCCGGCACCGGAAGTACGACCGTGTTGAACCGCCGCCGCAGCGCGCTGGAAAGCTCGTTGACGCCCCGGTCGCGGTCGTTGGCGGTGGCGATGATGTTGAAGCCCTTGACCGCCTGCACCTCGCTGCCCAGCTCGGGGCAGGGCAACGTCTTCTCGGACAGGATCGTGATGAGCGTGTCCTGCACGTCGGAGGGGACGCGGGTCAGCTCCTCGACCCGGGCGATGCTGCCCGCCTCCATCGCCCGCATCACCGGGCTCGGCACCAGCGCCGCGGGCGAGGGGCCCTCGGCGAGCAGGCGGGCGTAGTTCCAGCCGTATCGGATCGCCTCTTCGGCGGTGCCGGCCGTGCCCTGCACGAGCAGCGTCGAGTCGCCGGAGACCGCGGCGGCGAGGTGCTCGGAGACCCAGGTCTTGGCGGTGCCCGGCACGCCGAGCAGCAGCAGCGCCCGGTCGGTGGCGAGCGTGGCGACCGCGACCTCCATGAGCCGGCGCGGCCCCACGTACTTAGGGGTGATCTTGCCGCCGTCGCCGAGCAGGTAGGTCACCACCGCCTGGGGCGACAGCCGCCAGCCGGGCGGGCGGGGCCGGTCGTCATCGGCGGCGAGCGCGGCCAGCTCGTCGGCGAACAGCTGCTCGGCGTGCGGTCGCATTACCGTCATCGAAGCTCCTCGTACATCTCGCGGCGGAAGGTCAGTGCGGCGGCCAGTTGCGCGACCGCGATGGACTGGCGGGTCTCGGCTGCTTGCAGGGCCTCGGCGAGGGTGGCGACCCGGCCGGCGAAGCTCACCGGCATCGACGGCGCGGCGCTGCGGCACAGCTCGCCGATGTGCCACGCGTGGCGCCCCTCGGCGGCCAGCGCCTTGATCGCGTCGAGCACCGCCACCGCCAGGTCGTCAGGCCAGGGACCGATCTGCATGGCGATCAGCCGGTGTGCCCGGATCGGGTCGCGCCTGAGCGCCCGCGCGGCGTATCTGGCCAGCTCGTCCGGGGGCAGCGCCTCGTAAAGCTGGGCGGCCAGGGCCTCGTCGGCGGCGTCGAAGTCTCTGTTGACCGGGCGGGACATCTCGTCGGCCAGCCTGGTCACCCACTCCGGGTCGCGCTGCACCACGGCGGCCCGCGCGAGTCCCTTGTGGAACGTGGTGCCCCAGTCGTCGGCGACCGGCAGGGCGAGCACGCGGTCGGCGCCGCGCTCGAACGCGTGGCTCCAGGCGTCGAGCGGCGTGCGGGCCAGGATCTCCTCCAGCAGCCATGCCTGCGGACCGACGCCCCGGGGCGGCCGGGGCTGGACGCCGTCGCGGCGCATGGCGGCGTCGCACTCGGCGGGCGGCGTGACCACGAGCCGGTCGCGGCCAAGCGCGCGCCGCTCCAGCCGCACGCAGGCCAGCGCCCGGTCGGCCATCCGCTGCCGCAGCGCCGAGCCGGGCAGCGCGGTGAGCAGGTCGCTCGCGACGATCCGCACCTCCTTGCGCCGGTCGTCGAGGGCCCGCTCCAGCAGCGGCTCGTCGGCCGGCGAGAGCCCGGTGGCGAGGGCACCGAGGAGCCGCGCGCGGTCTTCCGGGTCTTCGGCGTCGAACGTCTCGGTGAGCAGCGCGAGCCCGGCCGCCGGGTCGCTCGCGCGGAGCGCGGTCAGGTAGGCGAGGCGCTGCCCCGGTGTGCCGGTGGCCCAGTCGTCCGGGTCGGGGTCGGCGGTCGCCTCGCTCAGCAGGTATCGCCAGTCGGCGCGGCGGGCCGCGAGCCAGCCGCCGCGGCGGCCCGCCACGACACCGAGCGCGGTGCGCAGTGCGGTGCGCCGGCGGCCGGCGTCGAGCAGGGACGGAAGCAGCTCGGGCGGCACGCGGTAGCCACGCTCGGCGGCGTGCCTGAGCCAGTCGCCGAGCAGCCCGAGCGCCACCTCGGCGCCACCGGGTACGCCGCCGTCGCCGAGCAGCAGCGCCAGCCGGTGTGCCGCGGCGGCCGGCACCTGCGGGGCGCTCTCCGCCGGCGACGCCTCGATCGGCAGCCGGCCGGGGACGGGCGTGACGCCGGCCCGGGCGTACGCCAGCGCGACCGCGGCGCCCTCCAGCAGCCCGACCGCCCCGTGCCCGTCGAGCCGGACCGAGCCGACCGACGCCCCGGTGTACGGCCGGCGCTCGGTGCCGACCAGCGCGGCGGAGAGCAGGTCTGGCGGGAGCTGCGGACCGCGCCGGTCGCCGATGGGCCCGAGCGGGGCGGGCACGAAGCGGCCGTCGGGCCAGGCGGCGAGCGGGCGGAAGCCTCCCGGACCCCACTCCCCGGCGATGGTCACCGGGCGCCCACCGGTCGTGGCGAACAGCCACCAGGGCTCGTCGTGCCCGGCGCTGAGCGGGAGCGCGTCGCCGGCGGCGTCGACCAGGTGACGGTCGTCGGTGAGGGTCACGCCGGCGAGCAGCATCGGCACGCTCTCGCACCAGGGCTCGGCGGCGATAGCGGCGGACCAGCCGGCGAGTGCCTCCTGGACGCTGAGCGCGCCGGCCGGCGCGGAGTCGGGCTGGCTGCTGCCATGCCGCTCGGCGATCAGGGCGCGCATCGGGAGATTCCCCGGGTACCAGCACAGGTCGGCGTCGACCAGCGTGCCCGGCACCAGGTCGGCGGCGAACGCCTGCCCGATCGGCGCGAACGAGAGCAGCAGCGCGAACCGCCCCGACTCCGTGCCGTGCAGCCAGGTGCGCCGGGTCGCCAGCCGCTCGTCGGCGAGGTCGACCTGGCCGAGCACGTGCCAACGGTCGCGCAGCCGGGAGCCGGCCAGCACATCCTCGGTGGGCACCGGGATGCCGACCCGGGACCGCACGGTGGCGGCGAGCGGCTCGGGCAGCTCGTCGAGCCGGGCGTGCGACGCCACGAGCAGGCGGAGCATGGCCAGCTCGCCGAGCAGGCGGTCGGGCCAGTGCTTGCCGACCCCGGCGATGCGGGCCAGCCGGCGCACCGCATTGGCCGCGCCGGGCGCCTGCGCGTCGACGAGCCGGGCGGCCATCGCCTCGTACGGGCCGTAGCCCAAACGCTCGGCACCGGCCAGCCCTTGCGCGACCTGGTCGGTGAGCCAGCGGTCGAGCTCGTCCATGCCGGCCGCGACCCGGTCGGCGCGCTGCTCGGCCCGCTTGCGCGCGGCATCCGGATCGGCCGAGCCGCGGGGCACCGTCGGGGTGGCGGCCGCGGCGCGCGTGGCGCGGGCCTCGCGGGACGCCCGCCACTCGGTGACCCACTCCGGCGCCGGGGTGTCGGGCGCGCCGCCCGCGGCCCACATCAGCATCAGGCCGAGCGCGTGCTTGCAGGGGAACTTGCGGCTCGGGCAGGAGCACCGGTAAGCCGGCTCGGTCAGGTCGACACACGCCTGGTAGGGATTCTTGCCACTACCTCGGCAGAGCCCCCAGAGCACGTCGCCGTCGCGCCCGGCGGCCTCCCACTTCGTGGCCGCGCTGACCCCCTGAGCGGCGCGGGCGGAGCTGGCATCCGGAGCGAGCGCGACCACCTGCGCGGTGCTCCACCGTTCGATCGGCACGGCAGCAATCTAGAGCCCCCGTGCGACATCTCGGGGACCACCCCTAGATCGACTCAGGGGCGTTTCCGGGGGTGGGCTCCGGGCTGCGGCCCTGATGTCCAGAAATAGATGCGCCCATAGCGTCTATTGGCATGACGGAGTGGCTGGGGTGGGTCGCGGAACTGCCGACGGTGGTCTTCACTGTGGCGTTGAGCGTGATCATGGTGCTCGACGCGATTCCCGTGGTGGGCATCCTCGTCCCCAGCGACGTCGTGGTGCTGACCGCGCTCGGCGCCCGCGGGCCGCTCGGCGGCGGCAGCGTCTTCTTCGCGATCGTGGCCGGCTGCCTCGCCGGCTGGTCGCTGGTGTTCCTCGTCGGGCGGCACCTCGGCCACCGGGTCCGGAGCAGCCGGATCGGCACCTGGATCGGCGAGTCGAGGTGGGCGGCGGCGGAACGCGCGCTGCACCTCGAAGGTGCCCGGATGGTGATGGTCGCCCCGTTCCTCCCCGTACTGAACACTCTGGTGCCGTTGGCCGCCGGTGGGCTCCGGATGCCGTACCGCCGGTTTCTCCGCTGGGCGGCGGTCGGCGCGGCGCTGTGGGGCAGCCTGTACGTGGGGCTCGGCCTGATCGGGCAGGCGGTCGGCGGCGCGCTCGGCGGCACCACGACCACGATGGTGGTCACGGTCGCCATCGGCCTGGCCTTCGGCTGGATCGCCCTCTTCGGTGCCCGCCGCCGTCTGGCCATCGCGGACGCCACGGCCGTCGAGACAGTGGCGGCCGTCACAATTGAGGTACTAGATGGAACAGAGCGCACTGTTCGTAACTTGAGCCGTACAAGCTCAACTAAGGAACGGGGCGCACCTCATGACGACACTTCCGGTTCTGCCATTGACCGACGCGGTGCTGCTGCCCGGCATGGTCATCCCGGTGACCCTCGACACCACGACCCAGTCCGCGATCGACGCCGCCCGCACGTCGGCCGGCAAGAAGCTGCTGGCCGTGCCCCGGCTCGACGGCGAGTACGGCTCGGTGGGCACGATCGCGACGATCGAGAAGGTGGGACGCCTTCCCACCGGCGAGCCCGCGGCGGTGATCCGTGGTCTCGCGCGGGCGCGCATCGGCTCTGGCGTGCCCGGTCCCGGCGCGGCCCTCTGGGTCGAGGCCGCCGAGCTGACCGAGGCGGCGCCGACCGGTAAGGCGAAGGAGCTGGGCCGCGAGTACAAGGCGCTGGTCACCTCGCTCCTCCAGCGCCGTGGCGCGTGGCAGGTCATCGACGCCGTGGAGCGGATGACCGACCTCTCCGAACTGGCCGACTCCGCCGGCTACGCTCCCTGGCTCTCCAACGAGCAGAAGGTCGAGCTGCTGGCGGCCACCGACGTGACCGCCCGCCTGGAGCTGCTGGTCGGCTGGGTCCGCGAGACGATCGCCGAGCAGGAGGTCACCGAGCAGATCAACGAGGACGTCCGCGAGGGCTTGGAGAAGTCTCAGCGGGAGTTCCTGCTCCGCCAGCAGCTCGCCGCGATCCGTAAGGAACTCGGTGAGGAGGAGCCCGACGGCTCCGCCGACTACCGCTCCCGGGTCGAGGCCGCCAACCTGCCCGAGAAGGTGCACAAGGCCGCGCTCGCCGAGGTCAACAAGCTCGAACGGGCCAGCGACCAGTCGCCCGAGGCGGGCTGGATCCGCACCTGGCTGGACACCGTGCTCGAGATGCCGTGGAACACGCGTACCGAGGACAACACCGACCTCGGCGCGGCCCGGTCCGTGCTCGACGCCGACCACGCCGGCCTGGCCGACGTGAAGGACCGCATCCTGGAGTACCTGGCGGTGCGCAACCGCCGGGCGTCCCGCGGCCTGCACGTGGTGGGCGGCCGTGGTTCGGGCGCGGTGCTGGCCCTCGCCGGCCCGCCCGGCGTCGGCAAGACCAGCCTCGGCGAGTCGGTCGCGCGGGCGCTCGGGCGCAAGTTCGTGCGGGTCTCGCTCGGTGGCGTCCGGGACGAGGCGGAGATCCGGGGCCACCGGCGTACGTACGTCGGCGCGCTCCCCGGCCGCATCGTCCGCGCGCTGCGCGAGGCGGGCTCGATGAACCCGGTCGTGCTGCTCGACGAGGTCGACAAGCTGAGTGTCGGCTTCGCCGGCGACCCGGCCGCGGCCCTGCTCGAAGTGCTCGACCCGGCGCAGAACCACACGTTCCGCGACCACTACCTCGAGGTCGACCTCGACCTGTCCGACGTGCTCTTCCTCGCCACGGCCAACGTGATCGAGACCGTTCCCGGCCCGCTGTTGGACCGGATGGAGCTGGTCACGCTCGACGGCTACACCGAGGAGGAGAAGGTCGCCATCGCGCGTGACCACCTGCTCCCGCGCCAGCTGGAGCGGGCCGGTCTCACCGCCGACGAGGTGACGATCGCCGACGAGGCGCTGCGCGAGATCGCCGCCGAGCACACGCGTGAGGCGGGGGTACGGCAACTGGAGCGCGCGCTCGCCAAGGTGCTGCGCAAGGTCGCGGTCGCCCTGTCCGACGGCGGCGAGCCGGTCCGGGTCGACGGGGGCAACCTGAGCAGGTACCTGGGGCGGCCGAGGTTCACGCCGGAGTCGGCGGAGCGTACGGCGGTGCCGGGCGTGGCCACCGGACTCGCGGTGACCGGCGCCGGTGGCGAGGTGCTCTTCATCGAGGCCACGGCCATGGAAGGCGAGCCAGGGCTGACCCTGACCGGCCAGCTCGGCGACGTGATGAAGGAGTCGGCGCAGATCGCCCTCTCGTACCTGCGCTCGCACGGCGCGGAACTCGGGATCGACGCCGCCTCGCTGGCCAAGCGCCGGATCCACGTGCACTTCCCGGCCGGCGCGGTGCCGAAGGACGGCCCGAGCGCGGGCATCACGATGGTGACGGCGCTCGCGTCGCTCGCCTCGGGACGCCCGGTGCGCCCGGAGATCGGCATGACCGGTGAGGTCACGCTGGCCGGGCGGGTACTGCCGATCGGCGGTGTGAAGCAGAAGCTGCTCGCCGCGCACCGGGCCGGGCTGACCGAGGTGATCATCCCGGCGCGCAACGAGCCCGACCTCGACGACGTGCCTGAGGCGGTACGCGAGGCGCTCACCATCCACACGCTCGGCGACGTGGGCGACGTGCTGGAGCTGGCCCTGCGTCCGGCGGAGGAGCGGGCGCCCGCCCTCGCCGCCGCCTGACCGACAACCATCCATGGACCCCGCCCCGCGGCTCTCCCGCGGGGCGGGGTCTTTCGTCGTTACGAGATCGTGATTGATGGGGAATCCGGCTACGAACGGTGAGTGCCGTGGTGGTTGATGGATGGTTGGTGCCGTTTTGTCGCTCAGCATCCAGTTACGGCCACATGGCGAGAGGCGGCAGGTCGAGGATCGGTCCTCCGGCACCGGCGTTACCAACCGGTAGCTCGGGGGTTGTTACAGAGGTCGCTTCGCGAGAGCATCGGCAATGCGTTTGCTACTGGTCGGTAATCGCGGCGAGGTGACCCAGACACGCGTTTCCCCCAACGCTCCTGTACGACTCCGGCGCTTCCCTCCAGCGCCGGTGCCACCCCTCAAGGAGGATCTTGTGAAGGATCCGCAAGGCAATCCGGTGCACGGGCGTACCAGCTGGCGGCGCTTCGCCGCGCTGATGCTCCCCGCGACCGCGCTCGCCGGCGCCGTCGTCTTCGGCATGGCCAACGGCGCCATCGCCGCGTCGTTCTCGGTATCGGGCCAGACGTTCAAGGTCTCCGCCAGCAAGCTGGAGGGGGAGGGCTTCTCGCAGTACGGCGGCGTAGCCAGAGCGAAGGACGGCACCGAGCATCCGGTCGCCATCTCCGGCATCGCCCGTGCCAAGCTCTACGACCTCTGCCAGTCGGTGAAGGTCCCCAACCTCCCGATCGTGCTGACCATCAACGCCGGTGGCGGCGGCAACCCCGCGACCGCGACCGACCTCCTGCTCGACGTCGAGCAGCTCGAAGGCGACGCGACGTTCACCAACATCGACATCGGCATCGACGCCTCCGAGGTGGGCGGCGACCCCGGCACCTTCGGCCAGCGGTCGGACACCGTCGTCATCAACGACCTCAAGCAGGTCGCGCACTCGACCAGCGCTGGCACGTTCACGCTCAAGGGCTTGAAGCTCAAGGTCAACGTGGGCGCGGACGCCAAGGAATGCTTCGTCACCAAGTAGGAGGAGTTGGTGACTTCCTTGACGCCGCAGCACGCACGGACGAACGCGGCGGTACGTGCCTGGCGGACCTTTCGCCGGTGGCGGCGGACCCGACCCTTCTGGGGCGGGCTCTTCACGATCGTCGCCGGCCTGGAGATCTTCGCGACCACTCAGGCGAGCCTTGGCAGTCTCACGTTCCAGATGGGACCGACCGGCTTCCTCTCCTGGCTGATCCCGACGATCCTGGTCACCTGCGGGCTGCTGATGTGGTTCACGCCGGCCCAGCGCATGTTCTACGCGATCGTCGCGGCGATGACGGCCGTCTTCTCGCTCATCGGGGTCAACCTCGGCGGCTTCCTGGTCGGCCTGCTGCTCGGCCTGGTCGGCGGCGCGCTCGGCTTCGCGTGGGCGCCGGTCGCGCCGCCCGAGCCGGGAGAGCCCGCGGAGGAGCCGGCGGCGCCCACGGATGAGGCGGCGGCGCATGTGACTGCGCCGGCCTCGCGACCGACGGAGCCGGTGGCGGGCGAGGAGACGCGGGCGCCCGCTGAGGTGCCGGCGCAGCGTGGCCACCAGCACGGGTCCGATGTGGACACGACGATCGAGATCCCGGTGCGGCAGCCCGATCCAGGGCGGCGGTCCCAGCTCTACGTCGTCACGGTGGTGCTGCTGAGCCTGGCCGCCGTGGGGCTGGTGAGCGTACCGGGCGCGGCGCCGGCGCACGCGGCGCCATGCCCGCCACCGGCGACGCCGGCGCCCGGCGGTACGCCCACGCCGACCCCGTCCACCACGGCGACGCCGGCACCGGGCGGCGATGCCGCGGAGCGGGACGGCGGCGGCAACATCATCAGGGACATCCTCGAAGGCATCGGCGACCTGATCGGCATCGGCGGCGCGCCGGCCGCCCCGGCCAGCCCCGCGCCGACCCCGAGCGGCACGCGGGCGCCGGGCGAGCCGGCCGCGCCAGTGCCCACGCCGTCCTGCCCACCGGGCGTGCCCGGCGATGGCGAGCCGAGCGATCCCGGCGAGGAGACGGCAACCTTTACCAAGCGGGTCGACCCGCCTCGGGACATCACGGGGATCGGCCGCGTTCCGTCGATCCTGACGGGCTCGAAGCTGACAAACTGGCGCCTCAAGTACGTCGGCGTGACCAACCTTCCCGTACGCGGTGGCGGCACGATGGAGGTGCTCTGGTTCGACATCGCCAAGGCGGTGACCGACGACTTCGAGCTGAAGCCGGTGGCGCCCGACGGACGGCGTATGTCGATCAAGGCGAGGCCGCTGACCGTCGAGGGCGGCGTGCGGCTCTTCACGCCGCGCTTCGTAGGCAACCTGTTCGGCATCAAGCAGGTCTACACACCGCGGACCCCGCCGCCGCTGCCGCCGGGCATCGAGGTGCCGGTGCTGCCGATCGTCTTCACCGACGTCGAGGTGCAGTTGGCGTACATCGACTGCGCCGTCCTCAATGGCAAGGACCTGGTCAACACGCCATAGTCCACCGCGCTCCCGGGGTCGCGCACCCGGCCCCGGGAGCTGCGGTCAACTCCTCAGATGCGGGCCATCGCCGCCCGGAACGGGTCGAGGCCGAGCGAGCCGAGGTTGAGCGCGGCGCGGTGGAACTCCTTCAGGTCGAAGTCGGCCCCCTTGCGCGCCTTGGCCTCCTCGCGGGCCTGGAGCCAGATGCGCTCGCCCACCTTGTACGCCGGGGCCTGTCCCGGCCAGCCGAGGTAGCGGTTGAGCTCGAAGCGGAGGTTTTCGTCCGGCACGCGGCAGTGGGCGCGCAGGAACTCCCAGCCCAGCTCGGGAGTCCACCGCTCACCGGGATGAAAGCCGAACGGGTTGTCGCGCGGGATCTCCAGCTCCAGGTGCATGCCGATGTCGACGATCACGCGGGCGGCCCGGAACGCCTGTCCGTCGAGCATGCCCAGCTTGTCGCCCGGGTCTTCGAGGTAGCCGAGGTCGTCCATGAGGCGCTCGGAGTAGAGCGCCCAGCCCTCGCCGTGCCCGGAGGACCAGCTCAGCAGCCGCCGCCACCGGTTGAGCAGCTCGGCCTGCACGAGCGTCTGCGCGATCTGGAGGTGATGCCCCGGCACGCCCTCGTGGTAGACCGTGGTGACCTCGCGCCAGGTGGAGAACGCGGTGATGCCATGCGGCACCGCCCACCACATCCGCCCCGGACGGGAGAAGTCTTCGCTCGGCGCGGTGTAGTAGATGCCGCCGTCGCTGGTCGGCGCCAGGCAGCACTCGATGCGGCGCACTTCTTCGGGGATGTCGAAGTGAGTGCCGTGCAGGTCGGCGAGGGCCTTGTCGGCCAGGGCCTGCATCCAGTCGCGAAACGCCTCCTTGCCCTCGATCCGGCGCGCCGGGTCGGCGTCGAGCGCGGCGACGGCGTCATCGATCGAGGCGCCCGAGCCGGCGATCCGGGCGGAGACCACACGCATCTCGGCCTCCAGCCGGGCCAACTCCTCGAAGCCCCAGGCGTACGTCTCGTCGAGGTCGATCCGCGCACCGAGGAAGTACCGGGAGGCGAGCTGGTAGCGGTCGCGCCCGGCGGCCTGCTTGTCCCGGCCGAGCGGAGCCATGTCGCGGCGCAGGAACTCACCGAAGGCGGCGGTCGCGGCGGTGGCCGCGGAGGCGCCCTGCTTGAGCGTGGCGGCGAGCGTGCCGTCGGCTTCGAGGTTGTCGGCCAGGCCGTGGAAGAAGTTGTCTCCGCCGGGGTCGGTCCAGGTGTCGCACTGCTTGGCGACCTCGAGGATCTGGGCGCGGGCGCTGATGTGGCCCGCCGCGGCCGCCTCGCGGAGCGTCACCTTGTACTGCTCCAGCGCGCTGGCGAACTGGCCGAGGCGGGCGGCGATATTGGCGACCGCCTCCTCGCCCTCGGTGGGCATGAGGTCGAAGACCATGCGCAGGCCGTGTAGCGCGCTGGCGATCACGTTGAGCTCGCTGGTCGTCTCGCCCGCGTCGTATCGCTCGATCTCCAGGCTCAGCCGCTCGGTCATCGCCTCCTTGGCGACCCGCTCCGGCTCGCTGGCCGGCTCGGTCGAGGCGATCGTGGCGAGGGTGCGCCGGGTCAGGTCTGTCTGGGCGGCGAAACCGGCTGGTGACAGGTCGTCCAGCACGTCGTCGTAGCCCTTGATGCCGGCATAGGTGGCGCCGGTCGGATTGAGGGCGGCCCACTCGTCTACGTAGCGGTCCGCCAGGTCATCGATTCGTCCCACGGTGCGACCCTACGCGAGACCTCTGTCACGTGCCTTTCCGTTTGGCAGCGGGACAAATCGGCGTGGCGTGACGGCCATCACCAGGTCCGAAAAGCGCGGGACTTCGTCGTACCCCTGCGGCAGAGTGTCAGGAGTGACCGCCGCTCCCACTCCTGACCGGCTCGACCTGCGCGCCTTCCTGCCGGGCTACCTCGCCCTCGCGGTTATCTGGGGGGCGAGCTTCCTGTTCATCAAGGTCGGCATCCGCGAGCTGCATCCGCTCTACCTCACCCTCTTCCGGGTCGGCACCGGCGCCCTGACGCTGCTTGTCGTGCTCGCGGTCACGCGCGTGCGGCTGCCCCGCGACCCCAGGCTCTGGGCCCACATGGCCGTGGCCGGCGGGATCGGTGTGGCGCTGCCGTTCACTCTCTTCGGCTTTGGCGAGCAGCGCATCTCCTCGGTGCTCGCCGGCATCTGGAATGCGACGACGCCGCTGGTCGCGCTACCGCTGGCGGTGCTGTTGTTCCGCACGGAGCGGTTGACCGCCCGGGGCGCGGTGGGCATCGGGATCGGCTTCGCCGGCGTGCTCACGGTGCTCGGCGTGTGGCAGGGCGTCGGCGGTTCGCAGCTCACCGGGCAGCTCATGTGCTTCGGGGCGGCGGCCTGCTACGGGTTCGCCATCCCGTACATGAAGCGGTTTGTCGCGAGCCGGTCGGAGTCGGGCGTGGCACTTTCCGCGGCGCAGTTGCTGGCCGCCACCGTGCTGCTGGCCCTGGTGACGCCGTTGCTGGTCGGTGCGCCGCCGGCACCGACCAGCCTCTCGCTCGACGTGATCGGGAGCGTGCTCGCGCTGGGCGCGCTCGGCACCGGGCTGGCCTTCGTGATCAGCATGCGCAACATCCGCCTCGCCGGCGCGAGCACCGCGTCGACGGTGACCTACCTGATCCCGATCGCGGCCACCGCGATCGGTGTGCTCGCACTCGACGAGCGGCTGTCGTGGTATCAGCCCGTGGGCGCCGTGATCGTGCTCGCCGGCGTGGCCGTGTCGCAGGGCCTGCTGACCCGCAGGCGGGCGGTCAGTCGTGCGAGCGAGCCCATGCCACGACCCGCTCAGCAGGCCAGCTATTGACGACGTGCTCGGGGAGCACGCCGCAGAGGGCGGCCCGCTCGCAGCCGAGGCGCTGCCAGTCGAGCTGACCGGGGGCGTGCGCGTCGGTGTCGATGACGAAGGCGCAGCCGGCCTCCAGCGCCTTGCGGATCAGCCGCTTGGGCGGGTCTTGCCGCTCCGGCCGTGAGTTGATCTCGACGGCCTTGCCGTACTCGGCGCAGGCGGCGAAGACGGCCTCGGCGTCAAACTGGCTTTCCGGGCGCCCGGACCTGCTCGCCCGGCGGTGGCCGCGGTCGCCCTCGCCCTCGGCGCCCTTCGGCCGCTTGGTGACCATGCGGCCGGTGCAGTGCCCGAGGATGTCGAGGTGCGGGTTGGCGATCGCGGTCAGCATCCGCTTGGTCATCTTGGCGCTCTCGTCGCGCAGGTTGCTGTGTACCGAGCCGACCACCACGTCGAGCTGGGCCAGCAGCTCCTCGTCCTGGTCGAGCGAGCCGTCGGCGAGGATGTCGACCTCGATGCCGGTGAGGATGCGAAAGCCCTCGGGCAGCGCGTCGTTGACCGCCGCCACGTAGTCGAGCTGCTTGCGCAGGCGGTCAGCGGTCAGCCCGCGCGCCACGGTGAGGCTGGGCGAGTGGTCGGTCAGCACCATGTACTCGTGGCCCAGCTCGACCGCCGCGAGCGCCATCTCCTCGATCGGTGAGCCACCGTCGGACCAGTCGGAGTGCGTGTGGCAGTCGCCGCGCAGCGACTGGCGCAAGGCGGTCGCCGCATCGTCCAGGTCGACGCCCTCGGTGGCCAGCAGGCGCCGCAGGTAGACCGGCTCCTCGCCGGCGAGCGACTCGGTCACGCAGCGCGCGGTCACGTCGCCCACGCCGGAGAGCTTGGTGAGCGTGCCGGCCGCGGCTCGGCTCGCCACGTCGTCGGCGGGCAGCGCGGCGAGGGCCTTGGCGGCGGAGCGGAACGCCCGCACCCGGTAGGTCGCCTCGTTGGCACGCTCCAGCAGGAAGGCGATCCGCCGCAGGTCGGCGACCGGGTCTCGGGTAGTCACGCCCCCGAACCTACCGCCCCCGCCGCGCCGGCCAGCCCTGGCGCTACGCCGTCGCGGGGCGGACAGCCGTGACCAAGCGCCGGTCCGGCGCCACCGCCGTCACCCAGCCGCCGGCCCGACCGAGGCGGAGCAGCGCGTCGGTGCGGGCGGGCAGCTCCAGCGACGATCCCGGCCGCGGCGGCCACGCGCCGCGGGCGGCCGCGCCGGGCTTGAACCACGACGTCAGCTCGCCGATCGGGTCGCCGCTGTCGAGCGCCGCCCGGGCCCGGCCCAGCGCGTCGAGCACCGCGTCCAGCGCGGGGCCCACCGCCGCGGCGTTGCCACCGCACATCGCCGCGACCAGCTCCGGCCGCGCGGCGGCGACCCGCGTGCCGTCGCGGAACGACCCGGCCGCCAGCGCCGCCGCGAGCGGGTCGGTCGCACTGGCCGCGAGCGCCGTGGCCAGCAGATGGGGTACGTGGCTGACGACGGCCACCGCCTTGTCGTGCTCCTCGGCGGTCGCCGGCACCACGCGGGCGCCCAGCCCGGTGACGAGCGAGGCCAGCTCCAGCCAGTCGGGGAGCGAGGTCTCCTCCGGCTCCAGGCAGAGGACCCAGGCGCAGCCGGTGAAGAGGTCGGGGTCGGCGGCGGTGAAGCCGGAGGTCTCCCGGCCGGACATGGGATGCCCGCCAACGAAGCCGGCCAGCCGGTGCAGGCGCCTCCCGACCAGGTCACGGACCGGGCCCTTGACCGAGGTGACGTCGGTGACGAGCCCGGAGTAGCCAGCCTTGCCCAGCTCGTCGAGCACGGTCTCGAACGCCGGCAGCGGCACCGCGACCACCACCAGCTCGGCCTTCGCCACCGCGTCCCGTACGGTCGGCGCGACCTGCCACCGCCCGTCCGGCGGCGCCTTCGCGGCGGCGGTGCGCGCGGTGGCTCTGGTGGCGGGATCGGCGTCGTAGCCGAGCACGCGGTGCCCGGCTCTGGCAAGCGCCCGCAGCGTCGATCCTCCGATGAGTCCCAGCCCGATCACCGCGATGTCCACGCCGGTGACTTAAGCACACCCCGCTGCGGAGCGGTTACCGAGATCTCCGCCGGCTGTGCGAAAAGGGCAGCTGCCGTAATCGCGTGACTTTCCGGACTTCGCGCAGTTCTCCTAGGGCGCGCTCGGGCAGCCGTTGCTCGACTTGTACGACGCGACCTTGCTCACCGGCGACGTGCTCTTCTTCTTGCGCCAGTCGTTGAGGAACGGCGCCGGCCAGACCACGCCGCGGCGGATCCACCAGTCGCCGGTGCGCTCACACACCGGGGAGATGCCGAAGTGGAGGTGGCAGACGTTGTTGGCGTTTCCGGTCTTGCCGACCGTGCCGAGCCGCTGCCCGGCCCGCACGCGGACGCCCGCCTCGATGCCGGACTGCACGACGGTCAGGTGGGAGCCGTAGTAGCGCACGCCGTCGTCGCCGAGCAGGGAGACCGCCAAGCCGCCATTGAGTGGACCCTGGGGGCCGCTCTTGGAGTACTTGTCCACGCGGCTCACCTCGAGCACCTTGCCGTCGGTGACCGCCACCACCGGCTCGCCACAGTCGGCGAAGATGTCGGTCGCCGGGTAGGCGGAGTGGGTCGGATGGTACGAGACGTTGCTCGCCTGCACCGGAAAGACGTACTTCCACTTGCCGGTGGCGGGCTTGGGCGCCGCGGTGGTCTTCGACGGAGAGGGCTTCGGGGCGGGTGTGGCCGTCGCACTCGGCGTGGGCGTCGGCTCGGGCGCGGCGGTCGTCGGGTCGGCCGCCGCCGTGGTCGCCGGTGGCTCCTCCCAGGCGACCGGCTCACCTGCCCCCGGCGCATCCTGCGCACAACCGGCCACCAAGGCGCCGGCCAACACCACGATCATCGAAGCTCGTGTCCGTCGTCCCCGAAGCACCCGGTCATACTGGCAGACGGGTCCCGTTCCCGCAGGCCGGCTGTGGCCGATCACTCGGCTCCGCGCCCCGGCCACCGCGCTGCTCCGAGGCTCCGCGCATCGGCCGCCGTACTGGCTGGCCGCGCCTGTTTCGAGGCTCACCCAAGGTCGCCGCGCGATAGGCTTCCGCCATGGCGGACCACTTTCCGCGCACTCCGTCGGGATTGTTCCCATCCCGGCCGCCGCGCCCCACTTATCGGGAGCCGCACCGGGTGCGAGGTGGTGCGCTGAGCGCGGGATTGGGCGCGGGCGCCGCCTGGATGCTCTTCCTCGGCCTTCTCGGCAGCGATCTGCGCAGCTACGCGTGGTGGTCGCTGATCGCCGGGGCACTGGGCTGGGCGGCCGCGTTGGTGCTGGCCAAACAGGGTGATCGGGGCGTCGCCGCCGGGGTCGCGCTCAGCGTGGGAGTGGCCTGGTCAGCGGCGGCCTGCGCGGTCGCCGTCCGGTGGGGGACGACCGGCGACTGGCCGCTCTGGTAGGCGTTCTGTTAACTCGCCGTTGCGGGTTGCGCCCGGGCTTGACGAAGGGCGCCACCGTTGGGCACCCTCGCGGCATGGCCTGGACTGTGGAGCGGCTCGACCCCGACCGAAGCCGCCGCCGGCTCCAGCTCCTCGCGGAGCTCGCCAGCGCGAAGTCGGTGCGGGATCGAGACCGCCCTCGGCGTCTGCGTGGTGATCGGCTGCGCGAGCTGATCGCCATGCGCCGCCGCCTGGCCAGCTGATCGGAGTCCCCTCCGGCCTTAAGAGCTCGATTCATCGGGGCGTTGTGCGGCCAGCAGCCGATCAGAGCGGCTACCGTCACGCGTAGCGCGAAACTTGGGGGGACCGTGTCGTACTTCGCTGCTGCGGTCGTGCGTGGCTCGTCCGGCTGGGCCGCGTCCGAGCTCGACCTGGCCGGTGCCGCCGACATCGACGAGGTCGCCGACCGGCTGCGTGACGTCGACCCGGAGGCCGGGGTGGCGTTGCTGTTCGTCGAGGCCGACGACGTGTACCTGGCTATTCTCCGCCTCGACCAGGGCGAGGATCTGCGCGTTTTCGGGTCCGACTCGGTGTTCGCCGAGGAGTCCCGGCTGGGCGCGCTGCTGCTCGGCGACGTGAAGGCGCCCGCGCTGGAGATCGACGTGGTGACCGACCAGTCGGGGGCGGGCGACGAGGGCCCAACGCCCCCAGCCGCCGAGCCCGACGTCGACCCGGTGGGCGACCCCGATCTCCTCAACGACCTCGGCGTCTCCGCACACCAACTGCTCAGCCTCTGCGCGCACGAGGGGCTGCTCCCGGCCGACGTGACGGCGGAGATCTGCCAGGTGCTCGGCTGCGCCGACGAGGTCGAAGAGCTGCGTGAGTGAGCGCCAGGCCCGCCACGAGGAGTGGATGCGGCGGGCGCTGGCCGTCGCCGGCTCGTCCGGCGCGGACATCCCGGTCGGTGCCGTCCTCTACGGTCCCGACGGCACCGAACTTGGCGCCGGCCCCAACGAGCGGGAGCTGACCGGCGACCCGACCGCGCACGCCGAGGTCGTCGCGCTGCGCCGGGCCACCGCCGCGACCGGTTCGTGGCGGCTGGACGGCTGCACGCTGGTGGTCACGCTGGAGCCCTGCACGATGTGCGCCGGTGCGCTGGTGCTGGCCCGGGTCGCCACGCTGGTCTTCGGCGCCTGGGAGCCCAAGACCGGGGCGGTCGGCTCGCTGTGGGACGTCGTACGCGACCGCCGGCTCAACCACCGCCCCGAGGTCTACTCCGGCGTGCTCGAAGCCGAGTGCGCCGCGCTGCTACGCGACTTCTTCCGGCTTCAGTAGCGACGTGGCCACCTCGCGGGCCGACTCGGTCCACGGGGTGGGGCGCAGCGTCGCCGGGTCGAGCCGCACGATCGCCCGCCGGCCCTCGGCGTAGCAGGTGGCGCCGTCGCGGGAGAGGAAGCGGAAGCGGTACTGCGCGCTGGTCTCGCCGAGCTTGTCGAGCCAGAAGTGCACCAGCACCTGGCCCGCGCCCCGGATCGGCCGGTGGTACGTGATCGCGAACTCCCGCACCGCGTGGAACAGGTCGGGCGTGGACGGTCCGTTGTGGTCGAAGTAGTGCCCCCGGGCGGTCCAGTACGGCGTGACCGCCCGCTCCAGCAGCACCGCGTAGCGGGCGTTGTGCACGATGCCCATCGCGTCGAGGTCGTCGAAGTAGATGGCGATCGGCTCGACGTGACCGTGGTCGACGGCGGGCTCGACAAGTGCCGCTTGCGTCATCATTCCTCCGGCAGCAGGGTCGGGTCGGTGCACAGACCGCGCAGCCGCTCGAGCACGGCCCGGCGGGCGAGCGGATAGGCGACTTCGCGGGAGAGCAGGCGAAACTGCATGACGGCGGCCACCCCAACCGCGTCGATCTCGTAGGCCAGCACGGCCACGTCGGTGTCCGCCCGCAACTCGCCCAGCTCGACGGCCTGGTGGACGAGCTTCTGCACGTACTCCATCCACTCGGCGTGGCTCTGCGCGATCCGGTCGTAGACCGGGCCGGACCGGGCGGTGTACTCGAAGTTGACCGTGGCGAAGAAGCAGCCGCCGGGCAGCGTGCTGGCGGCGTAGAAGTCGAGGCGCGTGACGTGCAGCGCCCACAGCCGGCGCACGCCCCGGGGCGCCGCGCTGGCCGGCCCGATGATCCGGTCGACCCACTGCTCCCGGGCCCGATCCACCGTGGCGAGCTGGAGATCCTGCTTGGAGCGCCAGTGGGCGAAGAGCCCGGACTTGCTGACCCCGAGCGCCTCGGCGAGCTGGCCGAGCGACAGCCCGTCGAGCCCGGCCCGCGTGACGAGCGCGACCGCGGTGTCGAGCACCGCCGTGCGCGTCCGCTCTCCCCGGGCCACTCGACCATCGACCATCACCGGGCCAGCCTATAAATAAGACCGACCGGTCGTAAACCTATCTCGGCGGAAGAGTGACCTGTACCACCAGGCCGCCGCCCTCCCGCGGGAGCGCCGTGACCCTGCCGCCGTGGGCCTGGGCCACCGCACGCACGATGGAGAGTCCCAGGCCAAAGCCCCGGCCGCCGTCGATCCGCTCCCGGCCCCGCCGCCGGAACGGCTGGAAGAGCGCCTCGATCTCGTACGCCGGCACGACCGGCCCGGTGTTGGAGACCGTGAGCACCGCCCATCCGTTCGCCGTGTGCGTGGTGACCGCCAGCCAGCCGCCCGGTGCGTTGTGCCGTACGGCGTTCTCCACGAGGTTTTGCACCAGCCGCTCCAGCAGGATCGGGTCGCCTCGCGTCGGCGCCGGGGCGAGTTGGCGCACGACCTCCAGATCGGGCGCCTTGGCCAGGTCGAGCACGTGTCCCGCCACCTCGCACAGGTCGACCGGCGAGCGCTCGGCCACCTCGTTCTCCGCGTCGGCGAGCGTGAGCAGGCCGTCGATCAGCCGCTCGTGCCGCTCGTTGACAGTCAGCAGCGACTCGCCGAGCTGCCTGGTCTCGGTCGCGGCGCCGGGCCGGGTGACCGCCAGCTCGACGAGCGCGCGGTTGAGCGCGAGCGGTGTACGTAGCTCGTGCGAGGCGTTGGCCACGAAGCGCCGCTGGCCGTCGAAGGAGCGGTCGAGCCGCTCCAGCATCACGTCGAACGTGTCGGCCAGCTCCTTGACCTCGTCCCGTGGCCCGTCGAGCGCGATCCGTTCGTGCAGCCCGGTGCGGGGGCCATCCGCGCCGGCGATGCGGCGGGCGGTGTCGGTGATCCGGTGCAGCGGCTGGAGCGCCCGCCCGGCGACGACCCAGCCGAACGCGCCCGCCACCAGCCCCACGCCCAGCAGCGCCAGACCGCCCTGGGTGAGCAGCGAGTTGAGGGCGTCGTCGCGCATCGCCTGCCGCTCGGCCAGCGCGTCCTCGACCGCCTCCTGCACGACCTGGTTGCTGCCGAGCATGTCGAACAGCCGTTCGTTACGGACCGCGAGGTCGCCGCGGCTGCCCAGGTTGCGGTCGAGGCGCTGCTCCATCAGCAGGTACGTCACGCCGAGCAGCAGCGCGCCGGCGAGGAAGAACAGCCCGCCGTAGAGCACCGTCAGCCGTACCCGGATCGTCCAGCGGTTCATGGCACTCGGTACCCCACTCCCGGAACCGTCTCCACCACCTGCGGCTCGCCCAGCTTGCGGCGGAGCTTCATCACCGTGACCCGTACGACGTTGGTGAACGGGTCGATGTTCTCGTCCCAGGCCTTCTCCAGCAGTTGCTCCGCCGAGACGACCGTGCCGCCGGCGCGGAGCAACTCGGCGAGCACCGCGAACTCCTTGTTGGCCAGCGGCACGAAGCGCCCGTCCCGGAAGACCTCGCGGCGGGCCGGGTCGAGGCGGATGCCGGCCCGCTCCAGCACCGGCGGTACGGCTGGCCGCGCCCGCCGCCCCAGCGCGTGCACGCGGGCGGACAGCTCGGCGAAGGCGAACGGCTTGGTCAGGTAATCGTCCGCGCCGATGCCCAGGCCGGCGACCCGGTCGCGCACGCCGGCGGCGGCGGTCAGCATCAGCACGCGGGCCGCCGCGTCACTCGCCGTGATCGTGCGGCAGACGTCGTCGCCGTGCACGAGCGGCAGATCCCGATCGAGTACGACCACGTCGTAGTCGTTGACCGGGATGCGCTCCAGCGCGGCCGCACCGTCGTACACCACGTCGACCGCGAACGCCTCCCGCCGCAGCCACTCCGCGATGGCGTCGGCCAGCAGCTTCTCGTCTTCGACAACCAGGATCCGCACGTACCAATGGTCACTCGGCGTGGGATAACGCGGCCGTTAACTCGTCGGGTTATGCCCCGGTTACCGCCGTCTCGGTTCACTCCTCGTGTTGCTTTTCCGAGATGGAGATGACGATGAGAGTGCGTATCGGTACGGCCCTGGCCAGCCTGGTCCTGGTCGCGCTGGCTGCCTGCGACGGTGGTCCGGAGGCGAGCGAGGTGGCGTCCGTGAGCGGTGGTGGCGCCAACCCGTCGGCGAGCGGGAGTGCCGGCGCCGACGGCCCGGAGCGGATGCGGCAATTCGCCCAGTG
This sequence comes from Phytohabitans kaempferiae, assembly GCF_042433955.1. Taxonomy (NCBI): domain Bacteria; kingdom Bacillati; phylum Actinomycetota; class Actinomycetes; order Micromonosporales; family Micromonosporaceae; genus Phytohabitans; species Phytohabitans kaempferiae. Next base: position 302,455 of record NZ_JBHLUH010000077.1, read on the forward strand.
CCTGCGTGACAACGGCCTTCCCGACTTTCCCGACCCGGGGCCGGACGGCCGGATGAGCCAGGACTTCGACCGAAAGAAGCTGCTCTCCGACGCCGGCAAGAAGGCGTTGGAGGCGTGCCGCGACCTCGCCCCCAACGGCGGCGAGCGGGGGCAGCTCGACCCGGCCCAGCAGGACCAGCTCCGCGAGTGGGCCGAGTGCATGCGGGCCAACGGCATCGACATCCCCGACCCCGACCCCGACACTGGCGGCTTCCTCGGGCTCCAGGAAGGGCTGGGGATCGACCCGGAGGACCCGAAGTTCCAGGCGGCGATGGAGGCGTGCCAGGACAAGTTCACGCTCCGGGGCGGTGACCGGTGAGGGGGCGGACCCTGCTGGCCGTCGGGGGAGCGGTGCTGGTGGTGGCGTCGGGCACTGCGGCGGCGATCGGCTTCGGGGGCGCGGACGCCTCGACGCCACCGCGGAGCGCCCTTCCGCTGGCGACCGCCACCGTCACCCGCGCCACGCTCGTCCAGACCGAGACGGTGGACGGCACGCTCGGCTACGGCGATCCGGTCGTGGTCAAGGCGCGCGGCACGGGCGGCACGCTCACCTGGCTCCCCGCCGCGGGAGCCAGGGTCGCCCGGGGTCAGCCGGTGTACAAAGTGGACGACGAGCCGGTCGTCCTCCTCTACGGCACGACGCCGCTCTACCGCACGCTCGCCGAGGGGGTCGAGGGCACCGACGTGGCCGAGTTCGAGAAGAACCTCGCCGCGCTCGGCTACGACGGCTTCACAGTGGACGGCGAGTACACCTCGGCGACGGCGAACGCGGTCGAGCGATGGCAGGAAGACCTCGGCCTCGACGAGACCGGCACGGTGACGGTCGGGCAGGTCGTGCTGGCGCCCGGCGAGCTACGGGTCGCCGAGGTGACGCTGGGCGCCGGCGACCAGGCGAGCGGTCCAGTGCTCACCTACACGGGCACGACCCGCGTCGTCAGCGTCGACCTGGAGGTGGACAAGCAGCAGCTCGTCAAGAAGGGCCTGGCCGCGACGGTCGAGCTGCCCGGCGGCAAGCGGGTCGCCGGTACCGTCTCCTCCGTCGGTACGGTCGCGAAGGTCTCGCCCGCCGGCGGCTCCGGCGACGAGAAGACCACGCTCGACGTCGTCGTGACGGTCGGCGACCAGAAGGCGTTCGGCAGCCTCGACCAGGCACCGGTCGACGTGATCCTGGAGTCGGACAAGCGCGAAGACGTGCTCACCGTGCCGCTCAACGCGCTCGTGGCGCTGGCCGAGGGCGGCTACGGCCTCCAGGTGGTCGAGGGCTCCACCACGCGGTACGTCGCGGTGGAAACCGGCATGTTCGCCGGCGGCAAGGTCGAGGTCAGCGGCGACGGGATCGGCGAGGGCACGGTCGTGGGGGTACCCAGGTGATCGCGCTCTCGTCGGTGTCCAAGGTGTACCCAGGCGGTGTGACCGCGCTGCACGACGTGTCGCTCGCCATCGCGGCGGGCGAGCTGGCCGCGATCGTCGGACCCTCCGGGTCCGGAAAATCCACGATGCTCAACCTGATCGGCACCCTCGACCGCCCGTCGTCGGGCACTGTGCGCATCGACGGGTACGAGGTGTCGGCGCTCTCCGACCGCGAACTCTCCGCGCTGCGGGCGACCCGGATCGGCTTCGTGTTCCAGCAGTTCCACCTGGCGGCCGGAGTGTCCGCATTGGACAACGTCGCCGACGGCCTGCTGTACGGCGGCGCCCGCATCGCCGAGCGTCGCCGCCGGGCCGCCGCGGCGCTGGAGCGTGTGGGGCTGGGGCATCGGCTGCGGCACGATCCGCACGAGCTGTCCGGCGGCGAGCGGCAGCGCGTGGCGATCGCGCGGGCGGTGGTGGGCGGGCCGGCGATCCTGCTCGCCGACGAGCCGACCGGCAACCTCGACTCCACCTCGGGCGCGGCCGTGATGGCGCTGCTGCGCGAGCTGCACGCCGCCGGTACCACGGTGGTTGTCATCACCCACGACCGCGACATCGCCGCCTCGCTGCCGAGGCAGATCGCCGTGCGGGACGGGCAGGTGCGGTCGTGAAGCCGGCACGTCTCGCCTTCACCGACGTGCTGCGCGTCGGTGCCGCCGGGCTGCGGGCGCGGCCGCTGCGGGTCTTCCTCTCCGCCCTCGGGATCGCGATCGGCATCGCGGCGATGCTCTCGGTCGTGGGCATCTCCACCTCGTCCCGCGCCGAGCTGGACCGCACGCTCGACCGGCTCGGCACCAACCTGCTCACGGTCGGCCCCGGCCAGACCCTCTTCGGCGAGGAGTCGCACCTGCCGGACGAGGCGATCGAGATGATCGACCGGATCGGGCCGGTGGAGTCGGTCAGCGCCACCGGCAATATCGCGGCGCAGGTGTACCGCACCGACCAGATCCCGGCCACGCAGTCCGGCGGCATCGGGGTACGCGCCGCCCGCGTCGACCTGCCCGTGACGGTGGGCGCCACGGTGGCGAGCGGCGCGTGGCTCAACGAGGCGACCGCCGAGTACCCCGCGGTGGTGCTCGGTGCGACCGCCGCCGACCGCCTCGGCGTCGCCCTGGCCGGCCCGTCGGTGCAGGTGTGGCTGGGCGGGCGGTGGTTCACGGTCGTTGGCGTGCTGCATCCGGTGCCACTCGCCGAGGAGCTGGACACGGCGGCGCTGGTCGGATGGGCGGTCGCCGAGTCCGAACTGGACTTCGACGGGTACCCCACCACCGTCTACACGCGCACAGCCGAGTCCGCCGTGGAGGCGGTGCAGGGCGTGCTCGCGGCGACCGCCAACCCGGAGAACCCCAACGAGGTCAAGGTCTCCCGCCCGTCCGACGCGCTCGCCGCCAAGCAGGCCGCCGACGAGGCCCTGAACGGCCTGCTGCTCGGCCTCGGCGCGGTGGCCCTGCTGGTCGGCGGCGTGGGCGTGGCCAACACCATGGTCATCTCGGTGCTCGAACGGCGTGCCGAGATCGGCCTGCGTCGCTCGCTGGGCGCCACGCGCGGGCAGATCCGCGTTCAGTTCCTGGCCGAGTCGCTGCTGCTCTCCGCGCTCGGCGGGATGGCGGGGGTACTGCTCGGCGTGGTGGTCACGACCGCGTACGCGGCAACGCAGTCCTGGCCCACGGTGGTGCCCGCGTGGGCGCTCGCCGGCGGCCTTGGCGCGACGCTGCTCATCGGGGTACTGGCCGGTGGCTATCCCGCCGTCCGGGCCAGCGCCCTCCCGCCCACGGAGGCGCTGGCCACTCCCTGATGGTGTGTGCCTCTTCTGCTCGGCCGCGGCTAGGCGATCGCGGTGTCCAGGGCGATCTCGACCATCTCGGCGAACGTGCGCTCGCGCTCCTCGGCGGTCGTGCGTTCGCCGGTCTTGATGTGGTCGCTGACCGTCAGCACAGTCAGGGCGCGGGCCTTGAACCGCGCGGCGATCGTGTACAGGGCGGCCGACTCCATCTCCACCGCGAGCACGCCGTAGTCGGCCAGGCGGTCGTACAGGTCGGGGCGGTCGGTGTAGAACGCGTCGGCCGCCAGGACCGGACCCACGCGCATCGGGACACCACGCCGCTCGGCCACCTCGACGGCGGTGCGCAGGAGCCCGAAGTCCGCCACGGGCGCGTAGTCGATGAGGCCGTCGAAGCGGGCTCGGTTCATGTTCGAGTCGGTGGCCGAGCCGATGGCCGCGACCACGTCCCGCAGCTTGAGCGATTCGGACAGCGCCCCGCACGAGCCGACCCGGATCAGCGTGTCGACGCCGTACTCGTTGACGAGCTCGTGCGCGTAGATCGACGCGGAGGGCATGCCCATGCCCGAGCCCTGCACCGACAGGCGAACCCCCTGGTACGTCCCGGTGAAGCCGAACATGTTGCGGACCGTCGAGTAGCACTTGGCGTCCTCGAGGTAGTGCTCCGCGATCCACTTTGCCCGCAGCGGGTCGCCCGGCATGAGGACCCGCTCCGCGATCTCGCCCGGCTTGGCACCGATGTGCGTACTCATGGCAGCGATCCTGCCAGGCGGCATGCCGCCCCAACCCGACCCCCACCCGTCAGGTACCCTTCTCGGCGGTGGTGTGTCCGAGTGGCCTAAGGAGCACGCCTCGAAAGCGTGTGAGGGTGCAAGCCCTCCGCGGGTTCAAATCCCGCCGCCACCGCTCTTTGTTGCGAGGCCCGGCTGATCACACGATCGCCGGGCCTCAGCCTTTGTGGGTCCCGTGGTGGTAGTCGACGTACGCCCAGTCGATCTTGTGACGGATGTCGAGACGCAGCTTGCCGATATCTCACCGTACGTCTGGTTCGCCACGTTCGGGAGTCAGCGGGTCTGCGCCACCGTGCTGGCTGTCCACGGCCAAGCACGTCGGGTATCCCCAGGTGTCATCCACAGGCTGTGGATAGCACATGTGTACGACTGTGATGGTCAGCAAGAAGGCCCGGCACCAACCGGTGACCGGGCCTTCTGGGGAAGCGGAGGATACGAGATTCGAACTCGTGAGGGGTTGCCCCCAACACGCTTTCCAAGCGTGCGCCCTAGGCCTCTAGGCGAATCCTCCGCTGGACAGAGTACAGGCATACCGCCTGAGGGACGAAGCGGGCAGGGTGCGAGCGTTCGGGTAACTCCGACCCGCAGTAACCCGGCACCCTACCGCAGGTCGTCGTCGCGCTTCCCAACCGGTAAGGGACCGCGTACCGGGAAACCTGTCCTCTACCTGAGGCGCCCGCCTCGGCAGGCCACATGTGGTGGTGCTGGACCGGAAGACGGCTGGCTGAGGAAAGTCTGGACCCCTCCACTTCGCCGCAAGCGCCGCAGAGGACGAGTCCTCGCCGGCAGACGGCGAACAAGTAGTGCTCGACTTCAGCGGGTAGAAACCGATGAAACTCAAGTGGTACGCGGTGATCCGGCGGCCACCCCGACGACCACGTGCCCTGGTCAGGATGGCGCGGTTGACGGCAGCGCCTTCCCCCGGGGGAGCGCCACGACACCACCCTCGCCGTGACGCCACCCGGCCAGGGTGTAGGAATAGTCGACGCTTTCGCGGTAGACGATCACACCCTGCGGTAGGACCGTGATCTGCCAACCAGGTGGCAGCGCTTCTGCGACCAGGCGAAGGTGCGACATCAGAGAAACTTCGCCCTCCGGCAGTTGTACTTCTCGCCCTTTGTAGTCAGCCACGCTGGCGCGGTCCTCCGCCCGGCGACTGCGATTTGACGCGTACCGGAACAGGTCGAAGGGCACCGCAGCCTTTAGCCTCGCCAAGGCCCGATCTATCGGTGTCGGCCGTCCCGCGTCAGAAATCCGTACCGAGACGATGTGGTTGACTGGCCTGTCGATGAACCATCGGCCGGGAGCACCTGAACCGCGTTCCCGGCCGGTATCTTTCGGGGCGAACCCCACGGCTAGGTTCCAAGGCGCGAGCCCTGCCTTTCGGTACCTGCGGATGAGGATCGCCTCGGGGGCGGCGGCGTCAACGAACTTGTCGACGTACAGACACCGGAACGACATGTCCGCCACGTCGATACCGAGCCGGCCCATGCAGCGCCGACGATGCTGCCTCAGCCGCTCTCGCAACGTGCCCTGGGACTTGCCAAGGTACACGGACTCTCCGGCGTGGAACAGTTGGTAAACGCCGTGCTCTGAGCCCAGTACCGCGATGTTCGCATCGTTGAGGCTGACGGGCGTTAGTAGATCCAAAGCTCCGGGCAATTGTTCCAATAACGCCGCGTAAAGGTCGATGGCAAACACGTCGGCGTGAGGCACCAGCCGTCCTCGTTCATCCATGACGCACCACCACCGATGTCCTGACTCATGTCCGCGCCGGTCGAGGCGTCGTCGTACTCCAAAACCAGGATCGCGTAGTAAATCGTACGGGGAGCATGCGTTCCGTCCGCCGCCACCTTCTCGTCCGCGAGCTGACCAGCTCTCCGGCCGGCCAAGGACGCCTGATGCGCGCCAGCGCCGAAGATTCCGTTACAGCAGCAGGCACTTCTGCATATCACATATCGAACATCGGCGCATCATGACGATCATCGCGAATCGCCCAGGCTAAGAATCTTGTCATCATCCGCCGGGAACGCCCCATCCCGGCGTCCCGGTTGTCGCTGTTTGAGGAGCGTGACGGCTGGCGCTACACCGCCTTCGTCACCAACACGCAGGTCGGCGCCCTGCAATGGCTGCAGGCCTGCCACCGCGCCCGCGTCGAAGATCTCATCGGCTGCGCCAAGACACCGGCCCCTCGGCGGCTACCGCCTCGGGCCAAACAGCTCACCGCCGCGTTCAACCAAATCGCGGCCATCCCCGCACCCGGCTGACCACCTCAGCCGTATCCCATCGACCGGAGGAACCCAGGAGACCACGCCCATCGCTGCGACAGACGGCCCACCACCATGCCCGGCATCCACAAAAATCGCCCACCAACGATCGATGCGACCGGGCAGACCCGGCCGTATCAGACGCACGAATCGCCGAGGCCAATCTCTCCCCTATCCTCGGCCCCCGAGAGTAGCGCAATCCGTAGCGACCTGAACACGGCCAGTACTGGTCATCTCGGCGCGCTCGGTGGTACTGGTTTCACCTGGGGATTCCTGCAACACTCTCCCATCGAATCATTCAGCGAGTTGGAGAAAACGTGTCGAAGCCGAACCAATCTCGAAGGCGGAAGGCGACCCGCTTACCTGGCAACTGGGCTAAGACCGCGCAACGTCCGGAACCTTACAATCCGCTCGATCTAGCAAATCTTGGCCGCAGCGTCGAGTTGAAGTTGTTAGCTAGCGACCCAGTACGCCTTGCAGACATTCCAATTTTTGTTGGCGCTGGCGTTTATGCCATTTACTACAGCGGCGATCACGAACTTTACGAACCAATCAGCAGTGGCTCGTATGAAATTCCCATATACGTCGGGAAAGCCATACCCGCAGGTGGGCGGAAGGGGTTAGTGGATGAGACGAAGGAGACCGCCCCTCTCTGGAAGAGGCTCCAGGAGCACAAGGAATCACTAAAACCGGTCCATGACCTCGATGAGCGCGATTTCGCCGTGCGTTATCTTGTCACGATTGACGTATTCATTCCGCTCGCAGAGCGAGTCATGATTCGGCAACTGAAGCCGGTATGGAACGTGGTAGTCGATGGCTTCGGCAACCATGACCCTGGTGCAAACCGACGCAAGGACGGGCAACGTCCGCCGTGGGATGAACTGCACCCCGGCCGATGGTGGTCAACGCCTGAAGAAATGCCCACGCCGAGCAAAGTAACCGAACACGAGTTGCGCGAACGAGTTCGAAGTCATCTTGCTCGCGGGGTCAAAGTCACGCCAGAAACCGCGATGCAGCTGGAATCGGATGACCTGGCGAAACTTATACCGGAGTGGGACGACGATGATCCTGAAGAGTGGCGCTGAAGGAGAGACGATGTGCAGGCGTAAGCATGAGCTGTACCGCCGCGATCAAAGGCGTCGTCTTTTCCGCTGATGCCGTGCTGTCAACCTGCTCTGTCGGTACTGGGCGAGAGTGGATGTATGCGAGGGTGTGCCCGCTACGAAGCGTCGATGGTTTGACATTCCGGATGGCGAGGCGCCCACGCCGATCGACTATTTGAGGCTTCGGTGCGAGGCCGTCCGAAATGCGGCAAATTTCTGCTTTACCGGGCTATGTCAAAACTGCATCAGAATTATCCAGCACGCTACCCAAATGCAAGAACAATCTGTAGGCGAGGGACGGGCTCCCTCAGTTCGTCCTCGTGTCTTATGGCGACTGTCCGGGGATGTCGGGCGGTTCGAAGCAGTGGTTACGGGAGTCGTTTGATGAGATCGTTGCGTAGTTTCTGGATGGCGACTATCGCGTCCTCTTCTTCGACATGATTCGCCCACTGTTGACGCCAGGGCGATCCATCCACGAGTATCACGTCGAGTGTTCGTATGGCCAGTTCGCGCAACGGCTCGGCGACGTGGATGCTCCCTTGCGCGAGGAACTGTGGGGCGTAAGGAGAGTTTGATACGGGTGCCCCGGTCAGACACTGGAGTACGGTAGCCGCCGCCGCGATCGCGCGAGCGGTATCCGTCGCGGTGAGGCCGGTGCCTGCGAGGGCGACCGCCCTAAAGGTGTCGGTCGTTAGCTTGAGGCGTCCATCCGGCTGGGTCATCTCAAGCGTCGAGAGCCACTCGACGGCGTCGTCGTTGTCGAACGGGCCGACCTGCCATGTCGCCATCGCTCTAGTCTCCACTGAACCACCAAGTCGGCTGGAAACACCTCGTGCGCCTCCCCCCAAGATCATCAACTCCGCGGTATGATCTCGCAATGCTTGAACCGCGACGGGAGCCAAACAGGGACCGCACGTCGGTGGAGCTGTTCGCTGGCGGGGGTGGCTTGGCCATGGCGGTCCATCGAGCGGGGTTCCGTCCCCTGCTCGTCAACGAGATCGTCAAGCATGCGTGTGAGACGCTCAGAATCAATGCTGCGGAACCGAGAGGTGAGGTTGAGCGGATTCCGGAGCCAGGCGAACGTTGGCCCTTGATCGAGGGGGACGTACGCGGCATAGACTTCGGCTATCTATGGGATCGCGTAGACCTCCTCGCTGGGGGACCTCCGTGTCAGCCGTTTAGTCTGGGTGGCGTCGCTAAAGGCGACGAGGACAAGCGAAACATGTTTCCGGCGATGTTCAGAGCCATTCGTGAGATCCAGCCCAAGGCCGTCATTTGTGAAAATGTGCAGGGACTATTACGTCCGTCGTTCCGACCGTACTTCGATTACATCGAACGAGAGCTACGCCTGCCCTTCGAGGAGCGCGAAGAAGGGGTCAGTTGGCGCGAGCATGATGAGGTGCTTCGTGTAAGGCTTGCTGAGGAGTCGACCGACTCCAAACAGCGCTACGACGTCATTACCACAAAGGTAAACGCCGCCGACTACGGTGTTCCACAGATTCGCAACAGAATCATCATCGTGGCGTTTCGATCGGACCTGGGGGTCGACGTCGAGCGATTCAAAGTTGCCATCCGTCCACAGTATTCCGAGATGGCATTGATTCGCTCGATGTTGGACGGTTCATACTGGGAGCGTCACTCGGATGTTCCCAACCATGTGCGTCGGTTCGTGATGGCGCGGTTACCGGATGTCTTACCGGTCGACGATGGCAAACCGCCGTGGCGCACTTTGCGGGATGCTATAAAGGGCCTTGACGGCCAGCGTCGCCTTCCTCGGGTGCCTTGGGATCGCCTTGACCGACGCGAGTACGGCCTCGGAGGGTTTGTAGATCACATCGGATGGCCAGACGCTCGTATCTATCCTGGTCATACGCCGAACGAGCTTGATCGTCCCGCCAAGACGGTCAAGGCCGGTGTGCATGGCGTACCGGGTGGAGAGTCTGTACTGTTGACAGACGACCGCGTACCCGAGTCGGAGGATGGTACGCCTTCCGGCTACCGACATCGATACATGACCGTACGTGAGACGGCGCGAGTGATGACTTTTCCTGATGACTGGAAGCTCGCCGGTCCGAGGGGCGAGCAGATGCGCCAGCTCGGAAATGCTGTACCAGTTGCGCTTGGTGAGTTCTTCGCCCGGGCGATTGCTGCGGCCCTGGATGAGGCCGAGAGCCGGCGATGACGTCATCTGACGGCCTATCCGATCACCGTTGGGCTGACAAGCCTCCAGAGTCCAGGGCGTGGCGGGGACGCAAAGGCCGAAGCCGGCGGGCGGCCGCTGGGGAACAGGACCGCGCGGCGGGTGGGGCTGACCGACGCTGGATCGACTTAGGAGATGGTCGCCGAGCCCGTGCGTCTGTCGACCTCAAGCTCCTCCCGAGGACTCGGCGGATCCGCGCCTATCTGCGTTGGTCCGACAATGGGCGCTCGCCTACCCGTTACCTTGGTGAGGTTGATCAGGCCACGCGCTCAGAGAATTTGGCCGAAGGCTGGCGTCTGGCGTTGGCCCAGAATCTCCTCATTGAGCCGGATGCCGCAGCGTCGTGGGCGAAAGATCCGGCAGTTCGTGCTGTGATGCGTGCTAACAAGGCACGTGATACTGGTCCCGAGAGGCGGCTGCGTTCGATGCTCCACAGGGCTGGCCTGCGGTACCGCGTTAACACACGGCCGCTGCCTGGCGTGCGTCGAACAGCCGACGTGGTGTTCCCAGCGAGGCGCGTCGCGGTGTTCGTTGACGGGTGCTATTGGCACGGCTGTGTCGATCACTATCGCCCAGCCCGTATAAATGATGCCTTCTGGCGAGAGAAGATCGCTGAGAATCGTGCCCGTGACCGGGAAACAAATCAGTTGCTCGCCGATGCCGGCTGGACCGTGGTAAGGATATGGGAGCACGAGGATCTGGAAAAGGCGACACACCGTGTGGTGTGCGCCGTTCGCGACGCGACTGCCCGATAGTTAGCCGACGCATTAGATGGTGACGAGTACGAAGTGAGGCGCCAGCGCCTGCTTGGCGGGGCTTGGCGCTAGCCCGACAGTCAGGGCGAGGACGGCGCATTGCGAAGACGATGCCCCGGCTTCCCGCTCATCCTGCGGCACCAGGTAGACTGGGTGACGCCCCTCGTGCGGCGTACACCCCGTGAACCTCCCCAGGGCCGGAAGGCAGCAAGGATAAGCGGGCTCTGACGGGTGCACGGGGGGCCTTTTCGTGTGGTGGCGGGCCACCGCGACGGGTGCCGAGGGCCGCCGAGGAGCGTCCGGCCGAGTGTCGTACCCCGCTGGCAAGCTCCCCCTCAGGCGGGGAGAATGGCGCGGTCGAGAGGAGGCGGCGAGAGTGGCACTGGCGCTCTACCGCAAGTACCGGCCCCGCACGTTCGCAGAGGTCATCGGGCAGGAGCACGTCACCGAGCCGCTGTCGCAGGCGCTGCGGAGCGGGCGCTTGCACCACGCCTACCTCTTCTCCGGGCCGCGCGGATGTGGCAAGACCAGTAGCGCCCGGATCCTCGCCCGCTCGCTCAACTGCGCGCAGGGGCCGACGCCCGAGCCGTGCGGTCAGTGCGAGTCGTGCAAGTCGCTGGCCAACGACGGGGCCGGCTCGATCGACGTCATCGAGATCGACGCGGCCAGCCACGGTGGTGTCGACGACGCGCGTGAGCTGCGGGAGCGGGCCTTCTTCGCGCCGGTGAGCAGCCGATACAAGATCTACGTGATCGACGAGGCGCACATGGTCTCGTCGGCGGGCTTCAACGCGCTGCTCAAGCTGGTCGAGGAGCCGCCCGATTACGTCAAGTTCATCTTCGCGACCACCGAGCCGGAAAAGGTGCTCGGCACGATCAAGTCGCGGACTCATCACTACCCCTTCCGGCTGATCCCCCCGGGCGTGCTCCGCCCCTACCTGGAGCAGTTGTGCGCGGCGGAGAGCGTCAAGGTCGAGTCGGCGGTCTTCCCGCTCGTGGTGCGGGCCGGCGGCGGCAGCGCGCGTGACACGCTTTCGGTGCTCGACCAGCTGATCGCCGGCGCGGGCTCGGAGGGCGTGACGTACGCGCGGGCGGTGTCGCTGCTCGGCGTGACCGACGTCGCGCTGATCGACGAGATGTGCGACGCGCTGGCGGCGGGTGATGGCGGCGCGGCCTACGGCACGATCGATCGAGTGGCCGAGGCGGGGCATGATCCGCGGCGGTTCGCCTCCGATTTGCTGGAGCGGCTGCGTGACCTGATCGTGCTTCAGCAGGTGCCCGACGCGGCGACCAAGGGGCTGATCGACGGGCCCAGCGACCAGATCGAGCGGATGGTCGCGCAGGCCGCGCGGCTGGGGCCGGCGACGCTCTCCCGGTGTGCCGACATCGTCCACAACGGACTGGTGGAGATGCGTGGCACCACCGCGCCCCGGCTGCTGCTCGAGCTGATCACCGCGCGGATGCTGCTCCCCGGCGCCGAAAAGTCCGAAGATCTGCTCCAGCGGCTGGAGCGGGTCGAGCGGCGGTTCGCCATCGCGGGCACCGCCGGCGACGAGCGGGAGCCGGCGCGGTCGCACTCGCCGGCGCGTTTCCAGCCAGCCCAGCCCGCCAGCCCAGCCCAGCCGGCAGCGCCGGCCCAGCCCGCCGGCTCAGCCCAGCCCGCGGCGTCAGGCCAGCCCGCGGCGTCAGGCCAGCCCGCGGCGTCAGCCCAGCCTGCGACGCCAGCCCAGCCAAGCCCACCGGGCCAGCCCGCCGGGCCGGCCCAGCACCAGGCCCAGCCGGCCGCGCCGGCTCAGCACCAAGCGCAGCCTGCGGCGGCACCACCACCGCGGGCGGTCATGGACGATCCGGTCACGCCCGAGCCCGAGCGTCCGGGCAGCAGCCCGCCGGCCCAGCTCGACATCGCCGGCGTGCGGCGGGCGTGGGACGAGATCCTCAGCATGATCAACAGTCGCAACAAGCGGATCGCCGCCCTGGCGCGCAACGCGACGGTGCGGGATCTCGAGGGCGACGCGCTGGTGCTCACGTTCCAGTCGTCGGTGCTCGCGCAGATGATGTCCAAGGAAGCCGGCGTGCTGGGCGAGGCCATCTACGAGGTGCTCGGCGTCCGCTGGGAGTTGCGCTGCGAGGTGGCCGGCGACGGTCGGTCGGCCGTACAGCCCGCGGCCCGGTCCGCCGCGCCACCGGCGCGGCCCGCGCCGAGCCCGCCCGCCGCGGAGAAGAAGCCGCCGGTCACCAACGAGTGGCCCGAGCCGGCCCGCCCTGGCGGAGCCGCGCCGAAGGCGGCCGCGCCCGAGGCGCCGCCCGCAGCAGCGGTCACCGCGCCGGAGGCGCCGCCGGCCGCCAGCTCCGAGTCCAACGGCCTGGCGGCGGCGAGGGCTGCGGCGGCGGGACGTGGCGTTCGTACCCCTTCTGCTCCTACGGCCGACAGCAGCTGGGCGGGTGAGCCTCCCTACGACCCCGACTACGACGGGCCGCGGGCGAAAGGGGCGGCAGCCAGCCCGCCCACGGCGGCGGCCGCCTACGAGGGTTTCGACCCGGGCGACGAGCCGACCGACGAGGTCATCGACGAGCGCACCGCCCGGCAGAGCAGTGAACAACAGGCAATGCAGTTGTTGCAGCAGACCTTCGGCGCCGAGAAGATCGGCGAGGTCTAGGCTGACACGGAATCGACCAACGAGGAGACGGCGATGCGGCCCGGTGGACAGCCCAACCTGCAGCAGCTCATGAAGCAGGCGCAGAAGATGCAAGAGCAGCTCGCCGAGGCGCAGGCAGAGCTTGCCGAGGCCGAGGTGACGGGCACGGCCGGCGGTGGTCTGGTGACCGTGACGATCTCCGGTTCGGGCGAGGTGCGGTCGGTGAAGATCGACCCCAAGGCGGTCGACCCCGACGACGTCGAGACGCTCGAAGACCTGGTGCTGGCGGCCCTGCACAGTGCCAACGACGCGGTGCGCAAGCTGACCGAGCAGAAGATGGGCCCGGTCGCCGGCGGGATGGGCGGCCTCGGCCTGCCTGGTTTCTGACCGGCCCGGCCGCCACGTCTCGATCAAGGGCGGCCCGGCGCGCGCCAAGGCAGAAACAGCAGCGACAATCGGGCGTACTACAAAGCCGGACCACGCCGCGCCGCCAACGGGAAAGCAGCGCCTTCGCGGAAAGAACAGATAGAGCATGTACGAAGGCGCCATCCAGGATCTGATCGACGAGCTGGGCCGGCTTCCGGGCGTGGGGCCGAAGAGTGCCCAGCGGATCGCGTTCCACATCCTCTCCGCCGACCCGGCCGACGTGACCCGCCTCGCCACCGCGCTGCGCAAGGTCAAGGAGCTGGTGCGGTTCTGCACGAGCTGCTACAACGTGGCCGAGTCGGAGCAGTGCCGGATCTGCCGCGACCCCCGCCGCAGCGAAGAGGTGCTGTGCGTGGTCGAGGAGCCCAAGGACGTGGTGGCGATCGAGCGGACCGGTGAGTTCCGCGGGCGCTACCACGTGCTCGGCGGGGCGATCAATCCGCTGGAGGGCATCGGCCCTGACAACCTGCGCATCCGCGAGCTGATGGCGCGACTGGGCAGCGGCGAGGTGAAGGAGCTGATCCTCGCCACCGACCCCAACACCGAAGGCGAGGCGACCGCGACCTACCTCGCGCTGATGGTCAAGCCGATGGGCATCTCGGTGACCCGTCTGGCCAGCGGGCTCCCCGTCGGCGGCGACCTCGAGTACGCGGACGAGATCACGCTGGGGCGCGCCTTCGAGGGCCGCCGGGCCATCTGACCCGAGCACCAGACCCGCCCCGATCCGGGGTGGAGCGTCTGACACCATGCCCGCGAAGCAACGTCGTGATGTAACAACTTGGCATCGACAAACTTAGGACAAAGCGTTCGTTTGCCTGCCTGGCCTCGACCTTCTACGACTGGACCGCGACCGCTAGGACACGATCCGGTACCAACCCCTTATCGGCTGGTTTCCGGCGACTAAGAGCGCCCGCTAGTGTCGCGCCATCGGTGACCTCCGTCACCGCGTATGTCCGTACCCATAGGACGAGGTGAAGCACCATGCGTGCAGCAAGACCGAAGGCCGCTATCGCGGTCGTTGCGGTCGCCGCCCTCGCGGTAGCCGGCTGTGCTGAGAGCGATCGCGACAACGAGGGCTCGGGCCAGAGCACCAGAGACACCTTGGTTTTCGGCACCGCCGGAGACCCCAAGGTGCTCGACCCCAGCCTCGCCAGCGACGGTGAGTCGCTGCGCGTGGCCCGACAGGTTTTCGAGACCCTGGTCCGTCCCGAAGAGGGCGGCACGAAGGTCTCGCCCGGTCTGGCCGAGAGCTGGACGCCGGACGCCACCGGCACGGTCTGGACCTTCAAGCTGCGGTCGGGTGTGAAGTTCCACGACGGTACGGACTTCAACGCCGAGGCCGTCTGCGTCAACTTCAACCGGTGGTACAACGCGACCGGCCTGATGCAGAGCCCCGACGTCACCGCATACTGGCAGGACGTCATGGGCGGCTTCGCCAAAAACGAGGACCCCGAGCTGCCCCCGAGCCTCTTCAAGTCGTGCACGGCGAAGGACGCGACCACCGTCGACCTCGCCTTCACACGGGTCTCCAGCAAGATCCCCTCGGCCCTGATGCTTCCCTCCTTCTCGATCCACAGCCCGCAGGCCCTCCAGCAGTACGACGCGAGCAACGTCAGCGGCAGCGCCGACGACATCAAGTACCCGTCGTACGCGATGGAGCACCCCACCGGCACCGGTCCGTTCAAGTTCAAGTCGTGGAACATCGCGGACAAGACGCTGACGATCGAGCGCAACGAGGACTACTGGGGCGACAAGGCAAAGCTCAAGACGCTGGTCTTCCGCACGATCTCCGACGAAAACGCCCGCAAGCAGGCGCTTCGCTCCGGTGACATCCAGGGGTACGACCTGGTCGGTCCCGCCGACGTCGAGCCGCTCAAGGGCGAGGGCTTCAACGTGCTGACCCGGCCGGCGTTCAACATCCTCTACCTGGCGATCAACCAGAAGGGCAACCCGAAGCTCGCCGACATCAAGGTGCGGCAGGCGATCGCGTACGCGCTCAACCGCCAGGCCCTGGTCGACTCGAAGCTGCCGCCGGGCGCCGAAGTGGCGACGCAGTTCTTCCCGTCCACGGTGGAGGGTTGGAACGACTCGGTCACCAAGTACGAATACAACGTGGAGAAGGCCAAGCAGCTGCTGGCCGAGGCTGGCGCGTCCAACCTGACGCTGCGCTTCCACTACCCGACCGAGGTCACCCGGCCGTACATGCCCAACCCCAAGGACATCTACGAGCTGCTCTCGGCCGACCTGAAGGCCGCCGGCATCAACGTGCAGGGCATCCCCCTGAAGTGGAGCCCGGACTACCTCAACGCGACGACGTCCGGCACCGCCCACGACGTCCACCTGCTCGGCTGGACCGGTGACTACGGCGACGGCTACAACTTCATCGGCACCTTCTTCGACCGGCAGAAGGATGAGTGGGGCTACAACAACCCCGACCTCTTCGCCAAGTTCAAGAAGGCCGACGAGACGGCTGACCTGGCTGCCCGCACGGCGCTCTACAAGGAGCTCAACGCGGACATCATGAACTTCCTGCCTGGTGTGCCGATCTCCCACTCGCCTCCCGCCCTTGTCCTCGGTAAGGACGTGACCGGCGTCAAGGCAAGCCCGCTCACGGACGAGCGGTACGCCACCGCCGAGTTCAAGTCCTGAAACACATATAGATAGGAACGCGTGGGCGGGCACTCACCAGGTGCCCGCCCGCGCGGCCGTCTTCTGACCCACCGAGGCGCCCGTGTTCCGATTCATCGTCAGACGGCTGCTCCAGCTCATACCCACGCTGTTCGGCCTGTCGATCCTGCTCTTCACCTGGCTGCACCGCCTGCCGGGCGGACCCGAGACCGCCCTGCTCGGTGAGCGTGGCACGCCGGAGATGCGCGCCCAGATCCGGGAAAACCTGGGGCTGGACGAGCCACTACTTATCCAGTACGGCCGCTTCGTCAAGCGGCTCGTGCAGTTCGACCTGGGCACGTCGATCAACACCAAACGCGCGGTGACGACCGAGTTCCTGGAGCGCTTCCCCGGCACGGTCGAGCTGACCATCATGGCCATGCTGATCGCGATCGGGGTCGGCATCCCGCTCGGCTACCTCGCCGCCCGGCGCCGGGGCTCGATCATCGACCAGGCGTCGGTGGGCGGCTCGCTGCTCGGCACCTGTGTGCCGATCTTCTTCCTGGCGTACGTGCTGAAGGCGATCTTCGCGGAAAACCTCGGCCTGTTCCCCAGCATCGGGCGGCAGGACCCCTCGATCAACGCCACGCACATCACAAACTTCTTCGTGCTCGACGGCATCCTGACCCGGGAGTGGGATGCGGCCGCCGACGCGATCTGGCACCTGGTGCTGCCCGGCTTCGCGCTGGCCAGCATCCCGCTCGCGATCATCGTGCGGATCACCCGCGCGAGCGTGCTGGAGGTGCTGGGCGAAGACTTCGTACGTACCGCCGAGGCGAAGGGCCTGACCGAGCGGACCGTGCGCCGCCGTCACGTCCTCCGCAACGCGATGCTGCCGGTGGCCACGTCGATCGGCCTGCTGACCGGCCTGCTCCTCTCCGGCGCCGTGCTCACCGAGACGGTCTTCGCGTTCAGCGGGATCGGCGCGTTCATCCGAGACGCGATCAGCAACCTCGACTACCCCGTACTCATGGGCTTCATCATGATCATTGCGGTGATCTTCGCCCTGGTGAACCTGCTGGTCGACGTCTCCTACAGCCTGATCGACCCGAGGGTGAGGGTGCGATGAAGCCACGTCACTTCGGGGGCCTCGCATGACTCTCGCTCCGGGGCGCAAGAAAGAGAAGCTGGACCGGCTCGCCGAACTCTCCGCCGTGCACGACGACGAGCGGGGCGTCAGCCTCTGGCGGGAGGCGATGGGGCGGCTGCGGCGCAATCCGGCCGCCATCGTGGGCGCGGCGATCCTCACCGTGTTCGTACTGGTCGCGGTCGTGGGGCCGTTCCTCGTGCCGTACGCGCCGACCGACACCATCGGCGTCCGGGAAGGCGTCGTCAGGTCGGGCCACGGGATCATCCCTGGCCCGTCGGCCGACCACTGGCTCGGCTACGACCACCAGGGACGCGACGAGTTCAGCCGGCTCGTGGTGGGCGCCCGCCAGACGCTGATCGTGGGCATCGTCTCCACGCTCATCGGCCTGACCATCGGCGTGCTGCTCGGTGGCGTCGCGGGCGCGGCGGCGGGGCTTGGCGGCCGGTGGGGGCGGGCCGTCGACAACGTCATCATGCGGATCGTCGACATGATGCTCTCGCTGCCGAGCCTGCTGCTCGCGGTGAGCGTGGCGGCGCTGCTCGGGCCCAGCCTCGTTACCGTGATGATCGCGGTCGGTGTGGTGTCGGTGCCGATCTTCGCCCGGCTGCTGCGCGGCTCGATGATCGCGCAGGCCAACCGCGACTACGTGCTGGCGTCGAGTTCGCTGGGCGTACGCAAATCGAAGATCGCGATCAGCCACATCCTGCCCAACTCGCTCGCCCCGGTGATCGTGCAGGCCACGCTGACGCTGGCCACGGCGATCATCGAGGTGGCGGCACTCTCCTTCCTCGGCCTCGGCAACCCCGACTCCGCCATACCGGAGTGGGGGCTCATGCTGGCGGACGCGCAGCAGTACCTGGGCATCCGTCCCGGGCTGGCGATCTACCCGGCGGTGGCCATCATCATCACGGCGCTGGGCTTCACGCTCCTCGGCGAGGCGATGCGCGAGGCTCTCGACCCGAAGCTGCGAAGGTGAGGTGGGCATTGTGAGCGCGAGGAGTGAGCTTCGACGGCTTGGGGCTATTCGCGGCGGTCCGCATGCGAGCCCCGCAGTCGCGAACGGAAGGTGAGCATTGTGAGCGCGAGGAGTGAGCTTCGACGGCTTGGGGCTATTCGCGGCGGTCCGCATGCGAGCCCCGCAGTCGCGAACGGAAGGTAAGCAATGGCACTTCTCGACGTGCAGGATCTGTCGGTCACGTTCGCGCGGCGGGGGCAGCGCACGGTGCACGCGGTCGACGGCGTCTCGTTCACTGTGGACGCCGGTGAGGTCGTCGGTCTGGTCGGCGAGTCCGGCTGTGGCAAGAGCGTGACCTCGCTGGCGCTGATGGGGCTGCTGCCCCGCCAGCGCGGCGTGCGGATCGGTGGCGCGGCCATCTTCGACGGCACCGAGCTGCTCGCGCTCGACCCACGCGCGATGCGCGACGTGCGTGGCCGCGACATCGCGATGATCTTTCAGGACCCGCTCTCCTCGCTCAACCCGGTGGTGCCGATCGGCATCCAGGTCACCGAGGTGCTGGTCCGCCACCGCGGCATGGGCAAAGACGCCGCCCGCAAGGAGGCGGCCGAGCTGCTCGACCGGGTCGGCATCCCCGACCCGCGGCGACGGCTCAAGGAGTATCCGCACCAGCTCTCCGGCGGCATGCGGCAGCGCGCGCTGATCGCGATGGCCGTGGCCTGCCGGCCACGGCTGCTCATCGCGGACGAGCCCACCACGGCGCTCGACGTGACCATCCAGGCCCAGATCCTTGAGCTGCTCAAAGAGTTGGTACGGGACTCCGGCACCGCGCTCATCATGATCACGCATGATCTCGGTGTGGTCGCCGGCATGTGCGACACCATCAATGTGCTCTACGCGGGCCGAGTGGTCGAGACCGCCCGCCGCAAGGAGCTGTTCGCCGAGCGGCGCCATCCGTACACGGAAGGGCTGCTGAACTCGATCCCCCGCCTGGACGCGGGGCGGGGTGAAAAGCTCAGGCCGATCCGCGGCTCGGTGCGCGACGTGCTGCCGTGGGCTGACGGCTGCGCGTTCGCGCCACGCTGCGACCGGCGGGTCGACGCCTGCGTGGGGCAGCCGCCGTCGATGACGCCCACGCACACCGGGCACGAGTTCCGGTGCGTCAACCCGGTGCCGCTCGCGCAGCCGGAACAGCCGGAGGAGGCTCGGGTATGAGTGGGAGTCGCGAGGCTACGGGGGCTGACCACGATGGTGGTGGAGCGCCGAGCGGCGGAGCGTTGCAGGCAGAGGGCGGGAGTCGTGAGGCTACGGGCGCTGACCACGATGGTGGTGGAGCGCCGAGCGGCGGAGCCTCGCAGGCACAGAGCGAGGCTTTGGTTGAGGTGCGAGACCTCAAGGTGCACTTCCCGATCACCACGGGCGTGCTCTTCGACCGCGTGGTCGGCCACGTCAAGGCGGTCGACGGGGTCGACCTGACCGTGCCTCGCGGCCAGACGTACGGCCTGGTGGGCGAGTCGGGCTGCGGCAAGTCCACGCTTGGGCGGGCGATCCTCCAGCTCACCGCTCCGACCGGGGGCGAGGTGCGGTTCGACGGTGTGGAGCTGACCAGGCTGCCGGCGGGCAAGCTGCGCGGCATGCGGCGGCGGATGCAGATGATCTTCCAGGACCCGATGTCCAGCCTGGACCCCCGGCAGAACGTCGAGTCGATCCTCACCGAAGGGCTCGCGGCCCACAACATCGGCGGCAGTCGCTCGGAGCGGCGGCAGATCATCTACAAGACACTCGACGCGGTCGGGCTGCCGCACTGGGCGCTGTCCCGCTACCCGCACGAGTTCTCCGGCGGCCAGCGGCAGCGGATCGGCATCGCCCGGGCGCTGGTGCTCGGGCCCGAGCTGATCGTGGCCGACGAGCCGGTCTCCGCGCTCGACGTGTCGATCCAGGCGCAGGTCATCAACCTCCTCGACGAGCTTCAGGAGGAGCTGGGCCTCACCTACCTGGTGATCGCGCACGACCTCGCGGTGGTGCGGCACATCTCCGACGTGGTCGGCGTGATGTACCTGGGCGCGCTGGTCGAGGAGGCGCCGAGCGACCGGCTCTACCGGGAGCCGCTGCACCCGTACACGCGGGCGCTGATGTCGGCCGTGCCGGTGCCCGACCCGGAGGTCGAAGACCGCCGCGAGCGGATCCTGCTCGCCGGTGACCTGCCGTCGCCGGCCAACCCGCCGTCCGGCTGCCGCTTCCACACGCGCTGCCCGTGGGCGCAGCCGACGCGCTGCTCGACCGAGCGGCCGGAGCTGCGCGACGTGGGCGGCACGCGGGTCGCCTGTCACTGGGCCGAGCAGATCGCGTCGGGCGAGCTGCGGCCGCACGAGGTGAAGGTGCAGCTGGTGCGGCCGGGCGACGAGGGCGAGGCGCCGAGCGTGGTGTCCGCGCCGAGCGAGCCCGGCTCGTACGTGTAGGGCTCAGCCCTCGGGGCGGTTGAGCAGTGCGACGGCGATCGCGTGTACCGCGGCCAGGTCGGCCGGATCGGCAAGAGTGGCCCGGCCGCCGGTCACGGTGTACCACTCGTCGGCGTCCTTGTACTGCACGCGGAGCGTGACGTCGTTGCCGGAAAGCTCCGTGCGCAGGGTCAGGTCACCGGTGACGACGCCGACCTCGTCGGTCATGACGCCGCCCGGACCAGCGGTGATGTCGGTGGTCTGTTCGGCCATCACCGCAGTGTAGGGACCCTACTCCCGAGCGGCCGGGCAGGTGTCCAGCATGTCCGACAAAGCCGCTTTCTCCTCAGTGGTGATCCGGAGCTTCCAGTAGTGCTTGACCGCGATCCACTCGGCCGCGTACTCACACCAGAAGTCGCGGTTCGGCGGCTTCCACTGTGACGGGTCCTGGTCGCCCTTGGATCGGTTGGAGGAGGCCGACACCGCGCGGAGCTGCGGGCGCGTCAGGTCGTTGGCGAAGTCGCCGCGCTCCTCGTCGGTCCACTTGTCGGCGCCCGAGCGCCACGCGTTGGCCAGCGGCACCATGTGGTCGATGTCCACGTCGGACGGGTCGTCGAAGGTGCGATCGTCGTACACGCTGACCCACTGGCCGCCCACCACGTTGCAGCCGGTCAGCCGGATCTGCTCGCCGTCTCGCTTGAGCACCGTGTCGCGTACGTCGCAGTTGCGCCCCTCGTCGCGCCAGTGCGGGAAGCGGTTTCGGCTGTAGCCCTTCATCGAACTCGCCCTGGCGACCGTGAGCTGCCCGAGCAGGCGGGCCGAGTCGTCGGCGACGGTGGGCGGGGCGCTGGCGGTGCCGGTGCCGTCTTCGAGCGGTACGCAGCCGGTCAGGGCGAGGGCGGCGGCACAGAGTACGGGGATGAGGCGCACCCCTAAAGCTTGCGGTGCGCCAGGGGCAATCGCCACCCGGCGCACCGCGCACTGTGGAGTTTCGTTCCTACCGAACCCGGTTGACCGCGCTGGTCACGGCCTTGATCGAGGCGGTGACGATGTTGGCGTCGAGGCCCACGCCCCACACCGTGCGGCCGTCCACTTCGCACTCGACGTACGCGGCGGCCTGGGCGTCGCCGCCGGCGGACATCGCATGCTCGGCGTAGTCGAGCACGCGTACCTGGATGTCGACGGTCTGGAGCGCGTTGACGTACGCGTTGATCGGGCCGTTGCCGACCGCGATCAGCGACCGCTGCTCACCGCCGAAGCTCACGTCCGCCTCGATCTCCACCTTGCCCTCCACGGTGGAGGTGGAGTACGTCCGCATCGCCAGCGCCGGCTGCCGCTGGTGGCCGATCAGGTACTCCGTGGCGAAGATCTCCCACATGCGGCCGGGCTCGACCTCGCCGCCCTCGGTGTCGGTGAACTGCTGCACCACGCCGGAGAACTCGATCTGGAGCCGGCGCGGCAGGTCGAGGTGGTGCTCCTCCTTCATGATGTACGCCACGCCGCCCTTGCCGGACTGCGAGTTGACCCGGATGACCGCCTCGTAGCTGCGGCCCAGATCCTTGGGGTCGATCGGCAGGTATGGCACCGCCCACTCGTGCTTGTCGATCTCCACGCCCGCAGCGGCGGCGTCGACCGCCAGCGCGTCGAAGCCCTTCTTGATCGCATCCTGGTGGGAGCCGGAGAAGGCGGTGTAGACCAGGTCGCCGGCGTACGGGTGACGCTCGTGCACGGGCAGCTGGTTGCAGTACTCGACGGTGCGCTTGATCTCGTCGATGTTGGTGAAGTCGATCTGCGGGTCGACGCCCTGGGCGAACAGGTTGAGCCCCAGCGTCACCAGGTCGACGTTGCCGGTGCGCTCGCCGTTGCCGAAGAGGCACCCCTCGATCCGGTCAGCGCCGGCCAGCAGGCCCAGCTCGGCGGCGGCCACACCGGTGCCGCGGTCGTTGTGCGGGTGCAGGCTCAGCACCAGGCTGCTGCGGCGGGGCAGGTGGCGGTGCATCCACTCGATCGAGTCGGCGTACACGTTGGGGGTGGCCATCTCGACGGTCGCCGGCAGGTTGACGATCAGCGGACGGTCGGGCGTCGGGTCGACGACGTCGATCACCGCGCCGCAGATCTCCAGCGCGTAGTCGAGCTCGGTGCCGGTGTACGACTCCGGCGAGTACTCGTAGAAGATCTCGGTGTCCGGCGTGTGGATCTCGGCGTACTTCTGGCACATCCGCGCGCCGTCGACGGCGATCGCGGTGATGCCCGGCCGGTCCAGGCCGAAGACCACGCGGCGCTGGAGCGTGGAGGTCGAGTTGTAGAAGTGGACGATCGCCCGCTGGGCCCCGCGCAGCGACTCGAAGGTGCGGTCGATCAGGTGCTCGCGGCACTGGGTCAGCACCTGGATCGTGACGTCGTCGGGGATCAGGTCCTGCTCGATCAGCTGGCGCACGAACTCGAAGTCGGTCTGGCTCGCCGAGGGAAATCCGACCTCGATCTCCTTGTATCCCATCTGCACCAGCAGCTGGAACATCCGCCGCTTGCGCTCGGGAGACATGGGGTCGATCAGGGCCTGGTTACCGTCACGCAGGTCGACCGCGCACCAGCGGGGCGCCACCTCTATGCGGCGGGTCGGCCACTGGCGGTCGGGCAGCTCGATCGAGAACTGCTGGTGGTAGGGCTGATAGCGCTGGTAGGGCATGCGGCTGGGCCGCTGCCGCGCGATGGGATCTTGATCTCTGGTGCTGCCGGCAGACATTGCGATGCTCCTGGAGGTCATGGGCTGGTGGATCCGGACAGGAAGCCGGCGCACACGCCAAGACCCCGCGACGAGGTGCCGGCCTAGAGGGCCTCGTCGCGGCGGCGAAGAAGGAGCGCCTGCCACATGACAAACGCCACTCTAGGTGATCGAGGCGGGGTTTACCAGTAGCTCGGTTATCGGCAGGCGGGTGCGGAGCGCGGTCTCCCAGTGGCGGAGCTCTGGCGGGAGCATGGCCGGATCGCCCAGCCGCCCGACCGCCATCACGACCGATGTCCGCAGGTCATCGGGGAGGTCGAGGTCGGCGCGGAGGCCCTCGGCGTCGAAGTCGGCGATCTGGTGCACGTGCAGTCGCAGCGCCGTCGCCTGCACCGTGAGATGCGCCACGGCCTGCCCCAGGTCGTACGCCGCGTGGGGCAGCGTCGCCTGGTCGAGGTGGCCGGCGACCATCAGCGCCGAGGCGTTGCCCGCCCACTGCTGGCACTCGGCCGAGAGGTTTTCCAGGATCCGCTTGTGCGTCTCCTCGTCACGCCGGCCGACGGCAAACCGCCACGGCTGGCTGTTGGCGAACGACGGCGCCCAGCGGGCGGCCTCGAGCAGTGAGCTGACTTCCTCGTCGGACAGGACGGCGACCGGGTCGAAGGCGAGCGGACTCCACCGGGTCGCGAGCAAGGGGTGTAGCTCGGACATGGCGCCGAGTGTGCCGTATCGGACCGTCCGTCACCACTCGGGGTCACTCGGCGTGTCCGTTGATCTACTTAGAGTTCATGCGGACGGGCTGGATGAGGGAGTGGGAGTGGGAGTGGGCGACGGCGGAGGTGGTGGCGGTGCGGCCATGCCCAGCGGCTCCTGGGCCACCACCGGTCCGGGCAGCGTGATCGCGGGCGGTGCGGCGGAGGGCGCACCGGCGAGCAGCAGCGTGCCAAAGCTCACCTTCGCCGCGCTCAGTGTGCCGTCCGCGGCGTAGCAGTAGATGCCCGCGTCGAGCGGCGCACCGACAGACGCGGTAGTGATCTCCACCGAGAAGCAGGCGCCGCTCGCGCCCGGCAGCATCTGGGCCGTCGACACCGACAGGGGTGCTGTGCGGTCGGTCAGGACCTTGCGCCAGTCGGTGAAGACGTGCTGCACGAGCGGGTCGATGTCGCGGGCGAGTGCGCCGTCCGGGTCGGCGACTCGCACGCAGGCCGGCTGCACCGGTCGTTCGGCGGAGGGGAGGGCGCACTGGAAGAGGCCGTCGGCGTTCTGCGCGACCGAGACGTCGGCGGTGCCGCCGAGGGCGCCGAGCGGCACGTCCACACGCCAACTGCCGTCGGCCGCGGTGGTCAGCACCACCGTCCGGTCCGAGCGGCCCGCGGCCGACCAGGTGTAGAGCGCGGTGACCTTACGGTCCTTGTTGGCAGCCGCGAGCCCGGCGAGCTGGACCCGGGCGTCGGGCGCGCCGGCGGGCGCGGTGGTCGGCGGTCCCTCCGGCTCGGGCGCCGGCTCGTCGGAGCCGCACGCGGTCAGTGCCACGATCCCGAGGAGGACTGCGGTGCCGGCGAGTCCGCGCGTATACACATTCACATTCTCTTGTCCGGGCCGGCGACGCGCCGATGACACGCCGTGCGCGCGCGCCCATACCACTAACTGTGGGCCGGATTGTGGGATCGCGTGTCCGTGTCGTCACAGGTCGCCGGTAACCTGGTCTCGTCTTATGTGGCGCCGCCGGCCTCGGACCGGCGGCGTTGGCACGTAGCGGGGCGATGGGAAGGAGCGACACTGCCGTGGCACTCATCGTGCAGAAGTACGGCGGGTCGTCGGTCTCGGACGCGGAGCGGATCAAGCGGGTCGCGGAGCGGATCGTGGCCAGCCGCAAGGCGGGCGACGACGTTGTCGTGGTCGTTTCGGCGATGGGTGACACGACCGACGAGCTGCTCGACCTGGCACACCGGGTCAGCCCGGTGCCCGCCGGCCGCGAGCTCGACATGCTGCTGACATCCGGTGAGCGCATCTCGATGGCGTTGCTCGCCATGGCGATCCACAATCTCGGGTTCGAGGCGCGGTCCTACACCGGGTCGCAGGCTGGTGTGATCACCACCTCGGTGCACGGCAAGGCGCGGATCATCGACGTCACGCCGGGCCGGCTGCGCAGCGCGCTCGACGAGGGCGCGATCACGATCGTCGCCGGCTTCCAGGGCGTCTCGCAGGACACCAAAGACATCACCACGCTGGGCCGCGGCGGTTCCGACACCACCGCGGTCGCGCTCGCCGCCGCGCTGCGCGCGGACGTCTGCGAGATCTACACCGACGTCGACGGCGTGTTCAGCGCAGACCCGCGGATCGTCGCCAACGCACGTCATATCAAGCAGATCACGTACGAAGAGATGTTGGAACTGGCCGCCTGCGGTGCGAAGGTGTTGCACTTGCGCAGCGTGGAGTACGCGCGACGGGCCGGGCTGCCGATCCACGTCCGTTCGTCCTACTCCCAGAACACCGGCACCATGGTCACCGGAGCGATGGAGGACCTTCCCGTGGAGCAAGCACTGATCACCGGGGTCGCTCACGATCGGAGCGAGGCGAAGATCACTATCGTCGCCGTTCCGGATGAGCCGGGCGCCGCCGCCCGCATCTTCCAGACGGTGGCCGACGCCGAGACCAATATCGACATGATCGTGCAAAACGTGTCGACCGGGGTTGTGGGGCCGCAGCGCACGGGCCGCACCGACATCTCGTTCACGCTGCCCAAGGCCGACGGGCCCACCGCGATGGCGGCGCTTAGCAAGATCAAGGAGAGCGTCGGCTTCGAGGATCTGCTGTACGACGAGCACGTGGGCAAGGTTTCGCTGGTCGGCGCCGGGATGCGTTCCCACCCCGGCGTCGCGGCGAAGTTCTTCGCGTCGCTCGGCGAGGCCGGAGTCAACATCGAAATGATCTCCACATCGGAGATCCGGGTTTCCGTCGTTTGCCGCGACACCGACCTGGACGCCGCCGTGCGCGCTGTGCACGCCGCGTTCGACCTGGGTGGTGCGGAAGAAGCGGTCGTGTACGCCGGGACGGGGAGGTAGGCATGCCGCTCCCCAGCCTCGCCGTCGTCGGCGCCACCGGTGCGGTCGGCACCGTCATGTGCGATCTGCTCTCCTCCCGCCGCAACGTGTGGGGCGAGATCCGCGTCGTGGCCTCGGCCCGGTCGGCCGGCCGCAAGGTGCAGTGCCGGGGCGAGGAGCTGACCGTCCAGGCGCTCACGCCCGAGGTGTTCGACGGCATCGACGTGGCTATGTTCGACGTGCCCGACGAGATCTCCGCCGAGTGGGCGCCGGTCGCGGTGTCGCGTGGCGCGGTGGCGGTCGACAACTCCGGCGCCTTCCGCATGGACCGCGACGTGCCGCTGGTCGTTCCCGAGATCAACCCGGAGCAAATCCGCAACCGGCCCAAGGGCATCATCGCCAACGCCAACTGCACCACGCTCGCGATGATCGTGGCGGTCGCCCCGCTCCACCGTGAGTACGGGCTGCGCGAGCTGGTCCTCGCCTCGTACCAGGCGGTCTCCGGTGCCGGCCAGGTCGGCGTCGACACGCTGCACGACCAGCTCGCGAAGATCGCCGGAGACCGCGTGCTCGGCTCGCGTCCGGGCAACGTGCGGCAGGCGGTCGGCGACGACCTCGGCCCGTTCCCCGCCCCGCTCGCGCTCAACGTGGTGCCGTGGGCCGGTTCGCTCAAGGAGGCCGGCTGGTCCTCCGAGGAGCTGAAGATGCGCAACGAGTCTCGCAAGATCCTTGGCCTGCCCGATCTCAAGGTCTCCGCGACCTGCGTGCGCGTGCCGGTGGTGACCGGGCACTCGGTGGCCATACACGCTGTCTTCGGCAGCGAGGTCGACGCTGAGGGCGCCCGCGAGGCCCTGCGTAACGCACCAGGCGTGATCCTGGTCGACGATCCGGCGGCGGGCGAGTTTCCGATGCCGATCGACGCGGTGGGCACCGATCCGTCGTGGGTCGGGCGGCTGCGCCGTTCGATGGACGACCCGCGCGCCCTCGACCTCTTCGTCACCGGCGACAACCTGCGCAAGGGTGCGGCGCTCAACACCGCGCAGATCGCCGAGTTGCTCGCCGCCGAGCTGGCTAACCGCTGAGGCCGCCGAGAGCGCGCCTCATCTGTCGAATGTGAACAGTCGCTCGTCCGGAGGCAGCTCGACGACCGGCCCGGCGTACCTGTGCGCGCCGGCACCGTAGCCCGCCCGCGGATCGGAGACCCAGCGCGCCGTGAAGCCGCTCGCCTCGAACCAGGCGCAGATCGCCGGCACCAGGTCGGGCGGCTCGCGATGGCGGGTCCAGACGACCGTCGCGCCGCTCGCGCAGAATCCGGGCAGGCCCGCGATCGTGCGCTGGATGTCGCCGTCGCTGATGTTGCCGAAGATCCCACAGGCCAAAACCAGATCAGCGGGTACGGCACCGGCGTAGTTGGCGGTGTCGGCCGCGTCACCGGTGAGCACCTCGATGCCGTCGAGCCCGTGGTCGCGCACCGTGCTGGCGAGCCGGTTGCCCAGCGGGCGCTCGCGTTCCTCGTCGACGCGGTGAGCGTGCGTGATCCGGACATCAGCTCATCGCCGGGCTCTGACGGCGTGGGATGGGCGTCCTGTGAGTTGTCATCGTCGCGCGACGTGGCCTCCAGCATGGACGACCTGGAACGCGCCCTGCTCGCCGATCCGGTGAAGGTCTGGCCGGTCTTTCTCGCGGTGAACACCAGGCCGGACATGGTCAAGGACATGATCCGATGGGGACTCGATCAGGGCGGCCCGGACGCGTTGAGCAGGTGTGACGCCTTCGTGGAGATCTCACTGTCCGGAGTCATCGACTGGGCGATCGTGCGGGCGGTCTGCGAGGCGGCGGTCGAGATGTGGTCAGCGGTGCTGCGTGCCGACGGCTCCGGCTTCGACGTGACGCTCGCCGACCTGCCGTGATCGTTGTCTGGCGATCCGGCGAGAACCAGACTCGGCGCTGGCCGGAGGAGGCGATCGGTCAACATGCGGCACGCCGATCCCAGCCTCGCGCACTGGCTGCTACCGAAGGTCCAGCAGCAGCGGCGGTACCTGACAGTCCAGCCCTACATCGTTCATGCGATCAGTGATCGGAACTCCATCGACCATCGGCACGGCAAAGCGCGGCTCCCGACCGGCGGAGAGGTCCTGGGCATACTGCTCGCGAACCTCGACAAGGGTCTCCCAGTCCACTAGCCAAGCGGCAGATGGAAGGTCATCTTCAAGGCGCTCGTCTCCTAAGCCCCGCACCTGGGCCACCATGGTCCGTACTGCGGCGTTCTGGTCCCCGATCGAGCGCACCTTCGCGTCGATGGGAGCGTTGGGCGGTGCCGCCCTCGCGGCGACGGCGGCTTGCATGGTGGCACAGGCACGATCCGCGATGTCGGCGACCTCGCTGTCGATCAGCTCGGGAGGGTCATGGCTCGCGTAGACCCACAGACCCGCGCAGCTGAGGCCAACGCAGCCTGTGGCGACAACTGCGGCCACAACCACGAGCGCGATTCTCCGCCTGCGGTTGTGGCGAGCATCGAGGTCGCCCACGGGCAGTGGGGGCTGCGGTGGGAGCATGTCCGTCAGCCAAGCACATCCCGCCTACCCTCCCATCCGGCCGGTGCGGGTGGCGGCAGGCGGGGTCGTGGCAGCCCGGAGGTCAAAGGCCAGCGCGCTCTGCTGCCCTTGGAGGGGGAACTCAGCGGTCTGCCGCGTGGCGGTACTCCGTTCGTCGGTGGCAAGTCGCGAAGCGGTGCGGCAGTGATCGCCCTGTCCTCAGCGGTGGCCGCCGCCGTCGCGATCGGCACGGCCACTGCCCCCTTGCGCTAGGGGCCAATTCGATGGCGGATGGTGTTGCGCTGGGCCTACCGTCGGTTCATGAGTCACCGGCGGGAGCGACTCCGGCGGGAAATCGGGCAGTTCATGAAGGCGTACGGCCGCGTCGCGGCCGGCAACGACAGTGACCCAAACGATCGCAGCTACAGCCGTAAGCTGGAAGCTGAGATCAAACGCAGAGGCCGGAAGACCTCGATCGCCTCTTACGAGACGCTGACGATGAGGACTGAACCCTCTCGCGGACTACGCGCGACTTCGTGCAAGTCATCTGACGGCCTGACCCGGGCGGCCCTATGGTGTCGACCCTGATGGAGGATCGTGGCGATTCCTAAGAAGGGCAGCCGTCTGATCTCGGCCGATGGCGCCGTCTGCCGATGGCGGGTGCGTCACAAGCCGGCTGCTGTACCAACGCAAGAGGGACCATGTCCACCGATGCGACATGGTCCCTGACCTGGTCGGGGTGGCCGGATTTGAACCGACGACCTCTTCGTCCCGAACGAAGCGCGCTACCAAGCTGCGCCACACCCCGAGGCAGTGCCCGCGTAATAGTAGCCCACGCCCTCAGTGGGACAAACTCGGTATCGGGGTCAGCGCGGGATCAGCGTCAGCAGTGACGCCTCCGGGGGGCAGGCGAACCGCACCGGGGCGGTCGGATGAGTGCCCAGGCCGGCGGAGACGTGCAGCCACGCGTCGGAGCCGGGCCAGCGGAAGAGGCCGCGGGCCATCGAGCGGGGGAGGTCGCAGTTGGTGACAAGCGCGCCCACGAACGGGACCCGCACCTGGCCGCCGTGAGTGTGGCCGGCCAGCAGGAGGTCGAATCCGTCGGCGGCCATCGCGTCGAGGATGAACTGCTCGGGGGAGTGGGTCAGGCCGAGGCGTACGTCGACGTCGGCCGAGGCGCCACCGGCCACCGCGTTGTAGTCGTCG
This sequence comes from Phytohabitans kaempferiae, assembly GCF_042433955.1. NCBI lineage: Bacteria > Bacillati > Actinomycetota > Actinomycetes > Micromonosporales > Micromonosporaceae > Phytohabitans > Phytohabitans kaempferiae. The sequence goes on from NZ_JBHLUH010000077.1 coordinate 332,517, forward strand.
CGCTCGACATGGGGGTCGTCGACGCCCACCATCTCGACGAGGCGGCCACCGGCCTTGACGGTGGTACGGGCGTTGTTGAGGTCGGCCCAGCCGGCGCCCGCCAGCACCTCGCGTAGGTCTTCGGTGGGGAGTTCGACGCCGTGGCGGCGGTCGGCGGTGCGTTCGTGCCTGGCGAAGTACGTGAACGGGCTCTTCAGCACCGGCCCGGTGTAGTCGTTGGAGCCGAACACGAAGGCGCCCGGGTAGACGAGCAGCGGCTCCAATGCGCGGAACACGCCCGGCACGGCGTCGGGGTGGGCCATGTTGTCGCCGGTCACCACCACCAGGTCGGGGTCGGTCCCGGCGAGGGCGGCGACCCACTCCTGCTTGCGCCGCTGGTTGGGCATCATGTGCAGGTCGGAGATGTGCAGGACGCGAAGCGGCTCGGCGTCGAGCGCGAGCACCGGCACGTCGTACCGCCGAAGGGTGAACATGTTGCGCTCGATGAGCGAGGCGTATGCAAGCGTGGCGGCGCCGGCGGCGGCCGTACCCGCGGCGAGTCCGAACAATGTGCGCTTCCGCATGCCGCCCAGGGTAGTTTGACCCACCATGGGCACGCTCAAGGACACCCTCACCACCGACATGCGAACCGCGCTGAAGGCGCGCGACGAGGTCACCACCTCCACGCTCCGGATGGCGCTGGCCGCCGTCGGTAACGCCGAGGTCGCTGGCGACACCAAGCGCGAGCTCTCCGACGAGGAGGTGCTCGCGGTGCTCACCAAGGAGGCGAAGAAGCGCCGCGAGGCCGCCGTGGCGTTCGCCGACGCGGGGCGCGCCGACCAGGCCGCCAAGGAGACCGCCGAGGGTGACGTGCTCGCGCGCTACCTGCCGAAGCAGCTCAGCGACGCGGAGCTGACCGATCTGGTCGCGGGGGCGCTCGCCGGGGGTGGGTTCAGCGGGATGGGCCAGATGGGCCCGGCCATGAAGGCGGCCCAGGCCGCGGTGGCGGGCCGGGCCGAGGGCGGTCGGGTGGCCGCTGAGGTACGCCGCCAGCTGGCCGGCTGACGGCAGGCGAACAGCCGCACAACGAAAGCGGGCGCCGCGGGGTCTGAGCCCCACGGCGCCCGCCCTGCGCTAGTCAGGCGGTGGCGGTAAGCCGGGTCGGTTGCCTGGGCCTCGGCCCGGTGTATCGCCCCCGTCGCCGCCGCCGGGATTGCCGGGCGGAGTGGCACCTCTGCCGTTGCTGACCTGGATGCCCACGATGCCGCCCTTGATGGTGCGACCGCTCGGGCTCGTGCCGGCAGCGGTGCCGGCTGGGCAGGTGGAGTTGACGGGTACGGAGTCGACCGTCACCTCGAAGCCGGCTCCGCGAAGGCGCGAGCGGGCCTCGTCGATCGTCCGGCACTTGACGTCGGGGATCGAGCGCTGGTCGCCAAGGACGATCTTGCCGGTCGGCGGTGTGAACTGCTGTGAAGGTTTGCCCTTCATCGCGTCGCGGACGGTGCTCCAGACGGCGTCGTTGACCTCGTTGTGCGTGAAGCTGGTCGTGGTCTGCGCCCAGTCGGGGTCGGCGATGATGCCGGCGACCATGAGCTGCTTGGTGCCGACGATCAGCGAGGCGGTCTTGGCGCCGTCGGTGGTGCCGCTCTTACCCATGATCGGCTTGTCGACGATGTCGTGCGCCCGGCCCGCGGTGGCGCCCCTGCACTTGGTGGTCGAGGATCTGTCGCCCACCGGGCACCGCGCCGCGTCGACCGCCGCCCGCGCCGCCTCCGTCTTGATCCGCTGCTCACAGCGGGGGTTGGCGATGTCGAGCTTGTTGCCATCCTGGTCGACGATCTCCTGCACCGGGATCGGCTCGCAGTACTTGCCGTCGGCCGCGAGCGTGGCGTACGCGTTGGCCATCTCGAGCGGGGTGGCCGAGGAGACGCCGAGCGTGAAGGCGCCCCACTGGTCAGCCGCGACCTTGTTGTTGGCGAACTTCGCGTCTTCGCTGGCGCGGAACTGGATGCCCATCTTCTTGGCGGCATCGACCACGTTGGCCGCGCCGGCGCGCTCCTGGAGTGGCACGAAGTAGGTGTTGATGGACTGCCCGAAGGCACTCCACATGTTCATGACGCCGTAGCCCTTGCGACCCGCGTTTTCCGGGCAGTACTTGTTGGTGCCCTTGCAGGCCGCGGGCGAGCCGGCCTGGATGATGTACTTCGACTGGTAGGGCGAGACCGTGTTGATCGGGTAGTCGAGCGGATAGCCCCGCTCCAGAGCGGCGACCATCGTAAACATCTTGAAAGTCGAGCCGAACTGGTAGCCGTGGATGTCACCACCGCCGGTGAGCAGCGGGTTGGTGGTGTTGGGGTACGTGCCACGGATGCCCTTCGCCGCCTTCGCGGGGTTGGACGAGATCCGGTTTGCCGGCTTGGCCGGGTCGTCGAGCTTGAACACTCGGTTGACCGCGAGGCCGCGCACCCGCCCGCTGCCAGGCTCGACGGCGGCGAGCATCAGCGCGTTCTTGTTGGTGGCCTTGAGGTGCTTGTCGATATTGGCCTGGGCCACCTGCTGGGTCTTCACGTCCATCGTCGTGACGATGCGGTAGCCGCCGCTCTTGAGCCGCCGCTCCCGGTCGTACGACGTGGCGCCGAAGGTCTCCTGCTCCATCCACCAGCGGTAGAAGTAGTCGCAGAAGAAGCCCCAGTGGTTTTTCGCCGTGGCGACGCAGCCGTTGGGGGTGCGCTTGTCCTTGACCTTCAGCGGCACCTTCTTGGCCTCGGCGGCCTGCTCGGCGGTGATCGCGCCGATCTCGACCATGTTGTCGATGACGTACGACCGGCGAACCTCGGCCTGCGGCTTGCCGGCCGGGGTGGTCGGGTCGAACGCCGAGGGCGCCTTGACCATGCCGGCGAGCAGGGCGGCCTCTTCGATCTTGAGGTCGCGGGGGTGCTTGCCGAAGTAGACCTGGCTGGCGGCGAAGACGCCGTAGGCCCCGCGTCCGAACGGTGCGATGTTGAGGTAGCGCTCCAGGATCTCGTCCTTGGTCATCTCCTTGTCGAGCTGGAGCGCGTACTTCATCTCGCGCATCTTGCGCGCGTTGGTGTCCTCGGTGGCGGCGACGACGTCTTGGGGGTGGGTCGCCGAGTACGCGATCAGCATGCGGACGAGCTGCATGGTCAGCGTGGAGGCGCCCTGGGTCGTGGTGCCGGCCTGGTTGTTGGCGATGAACGCGCGGGCGATGCCCTTGGCGTCGACACCATTGTGAGTACGGAAGGTGTGGTCCTCCGCCGCGATGATCGCTTCCTGCATGAGTGGCGAGACGTCCTTGAGCGGGACATCCCGCCGGTTCTCGTCGTACATCGTGGCGATCAGGGTCTTGCCATCAGAGGCGTAGACATAGGTCATCTGCGGCGACCGCTTGACGGTCAGCTCGCTGGGCAGCCGGTCGAAGGTTTCCGCCCCCGCTTTGGCTGCCAGGCCCGACATCGCAACCGCGGGAAAGGCCGCGGCGGCCACCACCACGCCCGCCAGGAGCCCGCATATCAGCAGCGATGCGGCGTTCGCAAATATGTTGTGATCACGCTTCCGCATCCAGGTCACCTCGCCAGGGTACGGGACCTCGCAACGATCGGCCGTCCCGCGTGGTACAGGTCGACCGACGTGGAAACTTGTCGGACTTTCGGGCATGTCCTGCGGGCACTGGCCTCGTTGTGCTAGACGCATGACCCCCTGCGTGCGGATGCGTTCTGCCGATGTTGAGGTTGACCCACGTGCGGGACACTTAGCGCGTTTTCGCAGATCGTCGCTGGGTAAGCCTCATCCGGATCGCCCGGAACAGGCCGACCATCTTTGTTTTGACCAGATTTGCCAGACAACGTTGCGTAATCAGATGACTACAGAGCATGATGGTCCGGCGAGTACTGCACGTCACTCGTTGGGGCTCGGGGGGAGTGCCGACGAGTGGCCGGGGGGAATCCGGCCAGGCACGGGTCGGGGAAGCGGACTGCAAGGGGGGACGTGAACAGATGGGGATGATCACAGACTGGCCGAGCATGGCCGCGTGTCAGAGCGGCGACCCTGACGCACTCTTTGTGCAGGGTGCCGAGCAGAACGTGGCGAAGCGGATTTGCCGCAGCTGCCCAGTGCGCTACGAGTGCCTCGCCGACGCACTCGACAACCGTATCGAGTTCGGTGTGTGGGGTGGCATGACCGAGCGCGAGCGGCGGGCGTTGTTGCGCCGGCATCCGCATGTGGACAGCTGGCGGAAGATGTTCGAAGCGGCGCTGCGCGACAAGGAGAAGGTCTTGGTCACGGCTGGCTGAGAGCGTCACCTACCGTTCGCAGCCCGTCGACGTCATGTACGTCGGCGGGCTGCGCCGCAACTTCCACCGTCGGCACAGTGGGGTAGGCGTCGGTGAAGACGGTGGCCACGCGCCGCTCGCGGGTCGCCTGCTCGGCCAGCGTGGCGTGCACGCGCAGGGCGTCGGCGGTCGCCTGGTGGCCGCCGGTGCGTTCCAACTCCTCGGCCGCCGCGCGGCTGCGCTCGGCGGAGAGCCCGTCGACGGTGGTGCGGTGCACCCGGTTGAGCACCAGCCCGACGAGCGGCATGCGCTCCTCGCCCAGGCGTCCGGCGAAGTAGGCGGCCTCCCGGACCGCGTCTGGCTCCGGCGCCGCGACCAGTAGAAACGCCGTCTCCCGGGCCTGGAGGATGCGGTATGTCTGCTCGGCGCGCTGCCGGAAGCCGCCGAACATCGAGTCGAGCGCCGCGACGAATCCGGACAAATCAGTCAGAAGCTGTGCGCCGAGCACCTTCTGGACGACCCTGGAGAACATTCCGAACGAGGCCGTGACCAGGCTGAACATGCTCCGCCCACCGGCTCGGGCGGGCGCCAGCAGCAGGCGCAGCATCCGCCCGTCGAGGAAGCGGGACAGGCGGGCCGGCGCGTCCAGGAAGTCGAGCGCGGAGCGGGACGGCGGCGTGTCCACCACGATCAGGTCCCACTCGCCCTTGGCGTGCAACTGGCCCAGCTTCTCCATCGCCATGTACTCCTGCGTGCCGGCGAAGGTCGAGCTCATGGCCTGGTAGAAGGGGTTGGCGAAGATCTCGGTGGCGCGGGCCGGGTCGGTGTGGGCGAGCACGACCTCGTCGAAGGTCCGCTTCATGTCGAGCATCATGGCGTGCAGCTCGCCGCCGCTCTCGTCCGCTTCGATGCCCTTGACCTGCCGCGGCGTGTTGTCGAGCTCGGTCAGCCCGAGCGACTGGGCGAGCCGGCGGGCCGGGTCGATCGTGAGCACGACCGTGCGGCGCCCGTGTCGCTCGGCAGCCCGGAGCGCGAGTGCCGCCGCCGTGGTGGTCTTGCCGACCCCGCCCGAACCGCAGCAGACGACGATCCGCACGCCGGGATCGGCGAGGATGCGATCCACATCCAGCCGCCGGCCCGCGTGATCAGAAGACACCGACCGAGCGTATCCGGGACCCCTCAATGCGTGGCCATTAACTCAGCCGCGAGGGTGTCCAGCGCGACGCGGTCGACTCCACTGGGCAGCAGGGGTAGCTCCACCATCGGCTGACCCAGCTCGGCCAGCTCCAGCCGCAGCGACTCCTCCAGCTCGCGGCGGGTGAGGTGGGCCTTCGCCTCGGCGTACAGCCCGGAGACGGTGGCACGGTCGGTGGGCAGCCCGGCGGCGGCGAGCCCGCGGCGCAGCTCCGCCTGGCTCACCTTGGTGCTGGTGAGCAGGGGCGCGCGGGTCGCGTTGACGATCACCTTGCCGATCGGGATGCCAAGGCCGGTGAGGTCGGCGATCGCGTCCACCGTCTCCTGGACCGGCATCTCCTCCAGCAGCGTCACCACGTGTACGGACGTCATCGGCGAGCGGAGGAGTGCGGCGACGTTTTCGCTCTGCGTCTTGATCGGGCCGACCTTGGCCAGGCGGGCGGTCTCGGCGGTCACGTTGAGGAAGCGGCCGATCCGACCGGTGGGCGGGGCGTCGAGCACGACCGCGTGGTAGACCCGGCGGTGGTCGGCCGTACGCGTCGTCGCTTCCTTGACCTTGCCGGTGAGCAGCACATCGCGGAGCCCGGGGGCGATGGTGGTGGCGAAGTCGATCGCGCCGAGCTTGCGCAGCGCCCGCCCGGCCGCACCGAGCTTGTAGAACATGTCGAGGTATTCGAGCAGGGCCAGCTCGGGGTCGACGGCGAGCGCGCGCACCTCGCCACCGTCGACCGTCGCAGCGACGCGGCGCTCCTCGTAGGGGAGCGGGCCGAGCCCGAACAGCTCGGCGATGCCCTGCCGCCCCTCCACCTCGACGAGCAGCGTGCGATGCCCGCCGGCGGCCAGCCCGAGGGCCAACGCGGCGGCCACCGAGGTCTTGCCGGTGCCGCCCTTGCCAGTCACGACATGGAGACGCGCCGGCCAGGCCGGATTGACCTGGCCGGGGACCTGCTCACTCGCCCGCACGCTCCGAGCGTAGTCGGCACGCCTAACGGATGGTCAGCTGCCGATCTCGCAGACGAACCAGCCGGTCTTCTGCACGACGGTGAACTTGAGCTCCTGCTCGGAGACCTTTTCGTCGCTTGTGGTCATGGTCACTTTGACCGAGACGTCGGCGCTCTCCGAGTCCTGGTTGTCGACCTTCGGCTCGTCCCACTTGTAGCGCGGGCTCTTGTACGTGGTGGCGTTGGCCTTGACCTCGTCGACCTTCTTGGTCAGCGCCGCCTCGTCGCGGGCCTCGGCGCACACCAGATCGTTGGCCTTGGTGACGTCCTGCTCCTCGTAGACCGCCTTGAGGAAGCCTTGCACCGCGGCGACCGGCTCGGCGGCGCCGTCATTGGGCTCGGTGTTGCGCAGGAGCAGCAGCGCCGCGGTCACGCCACCGCCGCAGAGCAGCACGGCGGCGGCCACCACGCCGGCGATGAGCACCGGCGTCTTGGACTTCTTCGGCGGGACCGGGGCACCGGGGTAGGCCGGGTAGCCCGGCGCGGCCTGCGGATATCCGCTGGTCGGCGCGTACGGCTGGGCTGAGCTGGGCTGTGCCGATGTCGGTGGCGCGAAGGGCTGCCCAGAGGTCGGATGCGCGTACGGCCCACCGGAGACCGGCGCGCCGTAGGGCTGGCCGGGCACGGCGTATCCGGGCTGCTCGGGCGCTGGCGGCGGGTAGGCGGCCGGCTGCTCCGGCGGGTACGCCGACGGCTGCTGCTCGGGGTAGGGCGCCGCGTAGGACGGCTGCCCTGGCGTGCCATAGGACGGCTGTCCTGGAGCCGCGTAAGGCGACTGGCCGGGCGCGGCGTAGCCAGGCTGGCCGCTGACCGGCTGGCCCGAGGTCGGCTGGCCGGAGACCGGCTGCGCGGGCACGCCGTACTGAGGTGCGGGGTAGCCCCCTGGCTGGGGAGCCGCGTAGCCGGGCTGCTGCGCCTGGTAGCCGGGCTGCGCGGGCGGCTGGTAACCGGGCGCCGGCGGGTAGCCCGGCGTGGCACCGGCAGCGGGGTAGGCCGGGGGCCCATAGCCCGTCGGCTGCTGCGGCGGCACGACCGGCTGCGCCGGAGGCGGCGGCACGATCGGGTGCGCCGGCGGCGGTGGCACGGCCGGCTGCTCCGGTGGCGACGGATCGGTCGGTGAGGCGAACGGGTCGACCGGTGCCGGATAGCCGGGCGCCTGGCCTTCCTGCTGCTCGCCGGCGCCACCGTTTGGCGGTTGCGTCATGGTCTCCCCCAGGCCCGCAGGTCGCAGTGTGCACGTCAGGGTAGCGCCCGGTGGCGAACCTCCGAAGACCCGCCGCCTGCGCATCCGTCCGGGAATAGCGCCCAACGGCGAGTCGGGGACGCCCGCCGGTTAGGGTGCCGGCATGCAGAAGTGGGAGTACGCCACCGTGCCGCTGCTGGTGCACGCCACCAAGCAGATCCTCGACAACTGGGGTGACGACGGTTGGGAGTTGGTCGCCGTGGTGCCGGGGCCCAACCCGGAGCAACTGGTCGCGTACCTCAAGCGTCCGAAGCCGGTTCAGTGAGCGCGAGGAGTGAGCTTCGGCGGCCTGGACCGTGCTGCGGAGGCCCGGACGCGAGCCCCGCAGTCGCGAACGAAAGGTAGGCGCTGTGAGCGCGAGGAGTGAGCTTCGGCGGCCTGGACCGTGCTGCGGAGGCCCGGACGCGAGCCCCGCAGTCGCGAACGAAAGGTAGGTACCGCCGTGAACGATCCGTACGCGAAGCTGGCCGAGCTGGGCCTGACACTGCCGGAGGTCGTGCCGCCGGTCGCCGCCTACGTGCCCGCGGTGCAGTCGGGCAAGCACGTGTACGTCTCGGGCCAGGTGCCGATCTCCGAGGGCAAGCTGCTCGCCACCGGCAAGGTGGGCGGGGGCGTCTCGCCGGAGCAGGCCAAAGACCTGGCCGAGCGGTGCGCGCTCAACGCGATCGCGGCGATCGACTCGCTCGTCGGCCTGGAAAACGTGGTCAAGGTGGTCAAACTGACCGGCTTCGTCGCCTCGGCCGAGGGCTTCACCGGCCAGCCCGGCGTGATCAACGGTGCCTCCGAGCTCTTCGGCGCGGTCTTCGGCGAGGCGGGGCAGCACGCCCGCAGCGCGGTGGGCGTGGCGGAGCTGCCGCTCGGCGCGCCCGTCGAGGTCGAGGTCATCGTCGAGGTCGCCTGAGCGCCACCCACGCCGGCTGAGTGACGGCACAGGTGTAAGCAGCCGAGGCTGAGTGCTACCTGAGTGAAAGCCCGTTCTGTCAGTCCGGCGCCGTACGATCACTGGCATGGTGGGTCATGTCACCGCGCCCGCGGCGGCGCTGGCCGATCGGCTGCCCGACTGGGTGACGCTGGTGCGCGCGCCCAATCCGGGGCCGATGACGCTCGACGGCACCAATACGTGGGTCCTGCGCGGCTCCGGTGCCGACCGTTCGGTGGTGATCGACCCGGGTCCGCTCGACGAGGGGCACCTGCGCGCGGTCGCCGACACCGGCCCGGTCGGTGCGGTGCTGCCCACGCACGGGCATCCCGACCACGTCGAGGGGCTGGCGCGGTTCGTGGAGCTGACCGGCGCGGGCGACGACACCAGCGCCGGCCTGGAGATCACGCACCTCGTCACGCCGGGTCACACCGCCGACTCGGTCTGCTTCCTCGTCGAGTCGGGCGGCGAGCGGGTGATCTTCACGGGCGACACCATCCTGGGGCGCGGCACGACGATCGTGGCGTGGCCCGATGGCAATCTCGGCGACTACCTGGCGAGCCTGGAGGCGCTTTCGGCGTACGACGGCGTCCCGGCCCTGCCCGGCCACGGCCCGGCGCTGGCCGACTGCGGTGCGGCGGCCCGCTTCTACCTGGCCCACCGCCGTGCCCGCCTTGACCAGGTCAGACGGGCTCTATCAGAGGGCGCGCGGAGCGCGCAAGAGGTCGTGGCGAAGGTCTACGCGGATGTGGACCCGTCGCTGTGGCCCGCCGCCGAATGGTCCGTACGTGCCCAACTGGCGTACCTCGGACACGACGGTGGGGAATCGACTTCCGGGTCGGTGTGGTTGGACTCACCGTGACTTGCCCGGTGTGCGGCACCGTCGCGGTGCCTGGCGCGCGTTTCTGCCACAACTGTGGCGCGGCGCTGCCCGCCGCAGCCTCGCTGCCTGCGGCTGAGCGGCGGGTGGTCACAGTCCTTTTTGGTGACTTGTCCGACTTCACCTCCTGGTCGGAAGACCTCGATCCGGAGCGCGTCGGCGCGGTTACCGACCGTGTGCTCGCCGCGCTGGCCGGCGCGGTGAAGACGTTCGGCGGGCACGTCGACAAGCTCACCGGCGACGGGATCATGGCGGTCTTCGGCGCGCCGGTCGCCCACGAAGACGACGCCGAGCGGGCGGTCCGGGCGGCCCTGAGCATGCAGCGGGCGGTCCGCCGGGTCCTCGACGACGAGCGCGGCGGTGGCGCGCCGCTCGGCCTGCGGGTCGGGCTCAACACCGGCGAGGTGGTCGCCGGCATCCAAGCCGCGATCGAATACACCGTCATCGGCGACACGGTCAACACCGCCGCCCGCCTCGCCGACGCCGCCGCGGTGGGCGCGGTCTACGCCGGCGCCCGCACCTCGGCCGCCACGCGCCACGTCGCCTCGTGGCGGGAGCTGCGCCCGCTCCGGCTCAAGGGCAAGCGCGAGCCGGTCGAGGCGTACGAGCTGCTTGGCCTCCACGACGCCCCGGGCACGCGCTCGGGCGTCGGCGACGAGGCACCGTTCGTGGGCCGTGAGGCCGAGCTGGGGCGCGTGGCCGGGCGCCTCGCCGAGGTGATCGAGAGCGCCGAGCCGCGCGTGGTCGTACTCACCGCGGAGGCGGGCATCGGCAAGTCCCGCTTCGCGGCCGAGGTGGAGCGCTTCGCCGCCGGCTACGACGTGAGCGCGGGGCGATACACCGCGACGACCGGCGCCCGCGTGCTCTCCGTGCGCTGCGCCGCCTTCGGCGAGCGGCGGCGGCTGGCCCCCCTCGCCGACCTGGTCCGCACCGCCATCGGCCTGCCGCGCGACGCGGCCACCGCGGTCACCCGCACGGTCGTCGAAGAGCGGCTCAAGAGACTCGGCCAGCGCCTCGCCCGGTTCCGGTCCGACCCGCCGCCGGTCGCCGTCGAGCTGCTGCTCGCCTTGATGGGGTACGGAGAGGCGCCGGCCGCCCACGGCGTGCCGGCCGGGGTCGCGGAGTGGACCCCCGACGGTCCCGCCCCCGACGTGGAGGCGACGCCGATCGCGGTCGCCCAGCTGCTCAGCGGGCTGGCCGGCGAGGTGCCGCTGCTGGTGATCGTCGACGATCTGCACGACGCCACGCCGGAGACCATCGAGGCGCTAGGCGTGACGCTCTCCCACCTCACCGGTCCGGTGCTCGTGCTGCTGCTCGGTCGCCCCGAGCTGGTGCGTACGGCTGGCGCGCTGACCCGGCTCGCCGACGCCGAGGTGCACCCCCTGCCCCCGCTGCGCGGCGCCGACGCGGGCCGGCTCCTCACGTCCTACCTGCGCGGCGGGCGGCTGCCCCAGGCCGACACCTCCCGGCTGCTCTCCACCGCCCAGGGCAATCCGTTCTACCTCGCCGAGCTGGTCACACTGCTCATGGAGCGTGGGGCGCTCACGCCGGTGGCCGGCGCCAGTGGCACGTGGCGGCTCACGCCCGGCTCGCTCGGCAGCCGGCTGCTCTCCCGCGACCTCGCCGCCGTGCTGGCCGCCCGCATCGACGCGCTGCCGGCCGACGCGCGTGCCGTACTCCGCGACGCCGCCGTCATCGGCGACACCGTGCCGGAGGGCACGCTCGAGGCACTGCGCGAGCGGCGGGCCGGCCGCGACGGTCGTCCCACCGCGGTCGCCACGGTCGAGCTCGAGCGGGCCGTCGATGAGCTGTTGCAGCGGCGCATGCTCCGGCGCGCGCGCGACGGGTTCGCCTTCCCGACCCCGCTGATGCGCGAAGCGGCGTACGCGGGCATCGGCAAGGCCGACCTCGCCGAGCGGCACGCCACACTGGCGCAGTGGGCGGCACCGCCGTTGACCACGCCCCCCAGCGGGCGGGTGACCCGCGTGAGCGGCTTCGGCGGGATGACCCCGGCCGACCGCGACGCGTTCATCGCCGACCACGTGGAGCGGGCGGCGGCACTGGCCGACGCGGTGGGCCTCCGCCCCGACGCGGTGGCCCGCACGGTGGTGCCGCTGGGCGTCGCCGCGCTGGGCCGGGCCGCGCGCCGATCGCTGGCGATGGGCGAGCCGACGCTGGCCGCCGAGTACGCCGAGCGGGCCGTCAAGCTCGCCGGCGACGGGCTGCCGATCGCCGACCGCCTCGTACTCGCCCGGGCACTCCTGCAGACCGGGCGGGCGAGCGACGCGCTGGCGTACGCGGAGAAGCTCGCCGCCAACGCGGGCGACGACGCGGCCGTACGCGCCGGCGCCCTCCTGGTCATCGGGCGCGCCCACCGCGTGCTCGCCGAGCCTGACCGAGCACTCAGCGCCTGGCAGGAGGCGATGCAGGTGGCCACCGACGCGGGTCTGCCCGGCCCGCGGGCGGAGGCGATGCGGCGGCTCGGCATGGCTGACTACCTGCGCGGGCGCCTGGGGCAGGCGAGCAGCCGCTTCGCCGGGGCATACCAGGTGGATCTCGCCTCGGGCGACAGCCTGGGCCAGGCGTGGTCGCTCCAGGATCTGGCGTGGGTGACCACGACGCGCGGTGACTTCGCCGGCACCGACGCGGTGCTCGGCCGGGCGGCCCGGCTCTTCGCCGAGATGGGCGACCCGACCGGGCGGGCCTGGCTGCGCGGCACGACCGCCTTCGCCCGCCTGCTGGCCGGGCGGCTCGGCGAGGCCCGGCGGCTGGCGCGGATCTTCCTGCCCTTCGGCGAGCGGGTCGGCGAGGCGTGGGCGGTGGGCACGCTGCGGGCGGTCGAGGCGTACGCCGCAGCCGAGCTGGGCGACCTGACCGAGGCCGACCGCGAGGCGCGCCGCGCCTACCGTGACTTCGACGCGGTCGCCGACGACTGGGGGCGTGGCTTCGCGCTGGTCGTGCGGGGGGCGATCGCGCGCGGGCTGGGGCAGTTGGAGCACGCGACCGACCTGCTGACCAGCGCGCTGGCATACGCGGAGCGCACCGGGCATCCGCTGCTCACCGGGATGGCCGGCACCACGCGCGGCTTCGTGGCACTCGACCGGGGCGACATCGAGGGCGCGGCGCGCGACGCCCAGTCCGTGATCACCAAGGTCGAGCCGCACGATCCGCTCGCGCCGGCCCAGGTCGGCCCGCGGGTCCTGCTGGCCCGCGCCCGGCTCGCCGAGGGCGACGCGCCCACCGCGATCGGGCTGCTGGCGCCGATCGCCACCGCGCCCAAGGGGCCTGGCCTGCTCTTCTCGCGGCGGCAGGCACTCGCGGCGTACGCGGCGGCGCTGCTCGCCGAGGGCCAGCAGATGCAGGCGCTCGACTGGGCCCGGCGGGCGGTGTCGATGCCGGCGGAAGACGTGCGCAGCTGCGTGGTCGCCGCGGAGGTGCTGGCCGAGGCGCTCGCCGCCGGCGGCCACTACGAGGAGGCGCTGGCAGCGGCCGACGACGCGGTCCGCCAGGCGTACGGGACGCAGCGCGTGGCCGAGCGGGCGGGCGCGGACGCGGTGCGGGAGCGGCTCGGCCGAGTGTCTTCGGTACCTTCTAACCCGTGACCGAGAAGGCTCCGAGTGCGCTGCCGCTGCCGGTGGTGCCGGGGCTGTCCGGATTGTCAGTGCTTGCCCGCGGCGGCTACGCGACCGTGTACCGGGCGATCCAGGAGTCGGTGGCCCGCGATGTGGCCGTCAAGGTGGAAAACCGCACACTCGACAACGAGCGTGACCAGCGTCGCTTTCTGCGCGAGGCGCGGGCGGCCGGGCGCATGTCGTCCCACCCCCACGTGGTCGACCTCTTCGACGCGGGCGTGACCGCCGACCAGCACCCCTACCTGATCATGGAGCTGTGCGACGGCTCGTACGCCGACCGCATGCGCGACGCCCCGCTCAGCCCGTCCGAGGCGCGCGAGGTGGGCATCAAGATCGCAGATGCGCTCGCCGACGCGCACCATCTCGGCGTACTGCACCGCGACGTCAAGCCGGCCAACATCCTCTTCTCCCGCTTCGGTGAGCCCGCGCTGGCCGACTTCGGCCTCGCCGTGCTCGCCGAGGCCCGCGACTCCTCGGTCACGCTCGAGGTGCTCACACCGGCGTACGCGCCGCCGGAGATGTTCCGCCACAGCGCGCCCTCGCCGGCCGTCGACGTGTACGCCCTCTGCGCCACGCTCTACGCGGTCATGCGCGGCAAGCCACCGCGCTGGCGCGAGGATCGCAATCCGAGCCTGATCACGCTGATGGAGCTGTTCAACCAGCCCATCCCCGAGCTGCCCGGTGTGCCCACGGCACTCATGGACATACTGCGGCTCGGCATGGTCAACGAGCCGGAGTCGCGCCCCTCGGCCGAGCAGTTGCGCGACATGTTGAGCGGCGTCTCCCTGACCGACCCGCCGCGCGGTGTGTACGTCTCCCGCTCCTACGCCCCGCCGCCGTCCCCGCCATCAGGTGGGTCGGTCGCGCCGGCCCCGCCCGGTCCCGCCTATCCGGTGTCGCCGGGCGGCTTCCCGCCCGGCGGTCATCCCACGCCCAGCCCACCGCCGGGAGGGCACTCGACGCCGGGCGGTCCTGGTGGCGGGCCGCCGCCCGGCCACGTGCGCGCTTCCGGCTTCCCCGGCCCCTCCGACGACACGCCGACCGTCCCGGGCACGGGCCGCCGCCACCACCTGCGCTGGATCCTCGGCGGTGTCGCGGCATTCGCGCTGCTCGCGGTGGTGAGCCTCAGCACCTGGTACATCGCCAGCCGCCCCGACCCCACGCCCAGCCCCACCCTGCTCCTGCCGACCACCTCCAGCACGCCCCTCCCCACACTCGCCGGTGGTGCGCTGCCCGGCTGCCTCGTGCCTCTAGCCGGCGGCCGCTGCCCGGAAGAGCTGGAGTGCTACGCCGCGGCCGAGGCGGGAGGCCCGGGGATCCGTGCGGAGAAGGTGGACTGCAACGGCCGGCACACCTGGGAGGCGTACGCGGTCGGCGAGCTGCCCTCCGGCGCCGACCCCGACACCTTCGCCGACGAGCCGGCGGTCACGTCGCTCTGCACCGAGGCCACGTTCATGACCACCACGCTGCTGCTGTCGACCCAGGGCTGGCAGTTCGAGGTGCTGCGCCCCGAAGACGACCGCACCTTCCGCTGCCTGGCCGGCAAGGGTCGAGACGCGCTGAGTGGCCCGACGCTCGCGCGGTGACCGGTCGACGAGTCAGTACGACTTCGGCTGGTCGAGCACGTGCTGGGCGACGAAGTTGAGGATCATCTCGCGGCTGACCGGGGCGATCCGGCCGGCGCGGACGGCACCGAGCAGCGTCGCCACGCCGTACTCCGTGGTCATGCCGTTGCCACCGTGCACCTGGATGGCCGTGTCCACGGCGAGTGCGGCGGCGTCGGCGGCCGCGTACTTGGCCATGTTGGCGGCGAACCCGGCCTCGACGTCGCGTCCCGCGTCGTAAAGGGCGGCGGCCTTGGCGATCATCAGGCGGGCGAGTTCCACCTGCACCGTCGCGTGCGCCAGCGGATGCGCCACGCCCTGGTGGGCGCCGATCGGTCGGCCCCACACCTGGCGCGTGGCGGTGTAGGTGGAGGCGCGCGCGAGGGCGTACCGGGCGGTGCCGGCGGCCATCGCGGCGACCGTGATGCGTTCGGGGTTGAGGCCGGAGAAGAGCGCGGGCAGCCCGGCCTCGACGCCGCCGATCATGGCGTCGGCCGGCACGCGTACGTCGTCGAGGTAGAGCAGCCATTGGTTTTCCGGCGACACGATCTCCATGTCCAGTTTCGAGGCCACGAGACCGGGAGTGGGGGTCGGCACCAGGAAGAGCGCGGGCTGGAGCCGGTCGCCGGACGAGACGCGGGCGACCACGAGCACGTACGAGGACTCGTCGACACCGGAGATGAAGCACTTGCGGCCCGTGATCAGCCAGTCGTCGCCGTCGCGCCGGGCGGTCGTGGTGAGGCGGTGGGCGTTGGAGCCGGCCTCGGGCTCGGTGATCGCGAACGCCACCTTGAGCGTGCCTTCGGCGAGGCCGGGCAGGAAGGCCGCGCGCTGGGCCGGCGTGCCGTGCTTGGCGATCACCGTGCCGGCTATGGCGGGCGAGACCACGAGCAGCAGCAGCGGGCAGCCCGCCGCGGCCAGCTCCTCGACGACGATGGCCAGCTCGGTGATGCCGCCGCCCCCGCCGCCGTACTCCTCTGGGACGTTGACGCCCAGGTAACCGAGCTTGCCCGCCTCCGCCCACAGCTCGGTGGTGTGCTCGCCGGACTTCGCCTTGGCCACGAAGTACTCGTGACCGTAGCGGCGGCCGAGTGCCGCGACCGCGTCGCGGAGGTCGGCCTGTTGAGGGGTGTGTTCGAACAACTTCTACTCCGGGGTGAGGACCGCCAATACCGCACCGGTGTCGACCTGCGCGCCCGCGGTGACCGGCAGCGAGGCGACGACGCCGGCGGCCGGGGCGTGTACGGGGTGTTCCAGCTTCATCGCCTCGAGCGTCATGAGCAGGTCGCCGGCGACGACCCGCTGTCCGGGGGTGACCAGCACGCGGCTGACCGCGCCCGGCAGCGGGGCGACCAGCGAGCCCTCGGTCAGCTCCGGCTCCGGCTCGGGGAAGCGGGGCAGCTGGGTGAGGGCGACCGAGCCCTCCGCACTGTCTACATAGGAGACGTTGTCGACCCGGTCGACGTCGAGCGAGAGGCGGATGCCGTTGACGTCGAGGATGACCCGGTCGGGCGTGGCGGATACCAGCGCGACCGGCGGATGGTCGTCGGTGACCGGCGGATGGCCGAGGCCGGCGAGGTCGAGGTCTTCCGGGTCGACCGCGCGTACCCACCAGTTGGTCAGCTCGCCGGCCCGGTCGAGCCGGTAGCCGACCTCGACCGGGCCGGCCGGTCCGTCGTACACCGTGGTCTGCGAGCCGGACGGGACGTTGCGCCAGCCGGAGGGCAGCGAGCCCAGCACCGTGGCCGACTCGCGGCGGGCGGCCGACTCGGCGAGCGCGGCGGCGAGGCAGGAGACCCGCACCGCGTCCACAGAGGAGAGCAGCGGGGCGAAGACCTCCTGGTGCCGGTCGAGGAAGCCGGTGTCGATGTCGCCGGACTGGAAGGTCGGATGGCGCAGCACGCGGACGAGCAGGTCGCGGTTGGTCACCACGCCGTGGATCCGGGACCGGGTGAGCGACGACGCGAGCAGCCGGGCGGCCTCGTGGCGCGTGGGCGCCCACGCGATGAGCTTGGCGAGCATCGAGTCGTAGTGGACGCCGACCACCGAGCCGTCCTTGACGCCCGAGTCGAGCCGCAGCCCTGGCTGTATCAGCGGGCGGAACTCGGCGGCCACCTCGGGCACGCGCAGCCGGTGGAGCGTGCCGGTGGAGGGGAGCCAGGCGTACGCCGGGTCCTCCGCGCAGAGCCGTACCTCGATCGCGTGCCCGCGGATCGGCGCCGCACCGCCCATCGGGAGCGGCAGGCCCTCGGCGACCAGCAACTGGAGCTGCACCAGGTCGAAGCCGGAGACGCACTCGGTGATCGCGTGCTCGACCTGGAGCCGCGTGTTCATCTCCAGGAAGAAGAACTCGCCGGTGGGCGCGAGCAGGAACTCGACCGTGCCGGCGCCCACGTATCCGACCGTGCGGGCGGCCGCCACCGCGGCGGCGCACAGCTCCTCGCGCATCGAGGGCGTGACGGCCGGCGAGGGCGTCTCCTCGATGATCTTCTGGTGGCGGCGCTGGATCGAACACTCCCGCTCGCCGAACGGGATGATGTTTCCGTGCGCGTCGGCGAAGATCTGCACCTCGACATGGCGCGAGCGGTCCACGTACCGCTCCATGAACACCGTGCCGTCGCCGAACGCTCCGGCCGCCTCCCGCCGAGCCGCGGCGACCGCCTCGCCGAGCGACTCGGCGTCGCGCACGATGCGCATGCCCCGCCCGCCGCCGCCCGCAGATGCCTTGACCAGCACCGGAAACTCGGTGACCCGCTCGGGGTCGAGGTAGGTGGGGAGCATCGGCACGCCGGCGTCGGCCAGCAGCGCCTTGGCCTCGATCTTCGAGCCCATCACCTTGATGACCTTGGCGGGTGGCCCGACCCAGGTCAGGCCCGCGTCGACCACGGCCGCCGCGAACTCCGCGTTCTCCGCGAGAAACCCATACCCAGGGTGTACGGCGTCCGCGCCGGTCTTGCGCGCCGCGGCGACGAGCAGATCCCCGCGCAGGTACGTGGCGGTGGGCGCGTTGCCCGGCAGGTGCACCGCGTAGTCCGCCTCGGCGACGTGCGGCGAGTCGGCGTCACCGTCGGAGTAGACGGCCACCGTCTCGATCCCGATCAGCCGGCAGGTGGCGAAGATGCGCCGCGCGATCTCGCCCCGGTTGGCCACAAGAAGTCGCCTAATCACTGTGCCTACCTTTCGTTCGCGACTGCGGGGCTCGCGTGCGGGCCGCCGCGGCGCGGTCGAGGCCG